>JAUNLI010000078.1 GCA_030532315.1 Slackia sp. | reverse complement strand
TCGCCTTGTCTTTGCGGCGGTTCGGCATGCGCGATTTCGCATTCAGCGCGAAGGAGGGCCGGCGGCGGAAGCCGATGTCGATGAAGACGACATCGGCCTGTTTCGCGGGGTCTATTGCGGCAACTCGGCCCCGAGCATGAACCCGGTGGAATGGGGTCACGGGTTGACGTGGCCAGAGTTCCACCTTGTCCAATCGATTACCCGGTGCGTCAAAAGAGTTCGGCTGGCTCTTCGACGGGGTGGACCATTGGGTTTTTCCGTGACGCAAAAAGCCGGCCCCGAGAGGCCGGCCTCGATGCGGGATGCAAGGTTTGAAGGGCGAGAAGCTAGTTCTCTTCGATCGCTTTCGCCTTCTTGTCGACGATTTCCATCTTCTGGCCGCGCGTCTTGGCGCACATGCTCACGGCGCCGCCGAGCGCGATGAGCGCGATGGCGTTGGGAAGAACCATGAGCTGGTTGAACATGTCGGCAAGCTCCCAAACCAGGTCGTTGGCAAGCAGCGAGCCGATGAAGATGAACACGAGCGCGATGCAGGAGAACACGGGTACGGCCTTCTTGCCGAAGAGATATTCGATGTTGATCTTGGCGAACAGGTTCCAGCTGATGATCGTGGAGAACGCGAAGAACAAAAGGCAGATGGCTACGAAGATGTTGCCGCCCGTGGCACCGAACAGGCTGCCGAAGGCAATCTGGGCCATGTTGGTCTTGTCGATGCCGTCATAGAGGCCCTGCGCCAGCGCGCCGTCGCCCACATACAGCGTGACGATGCAGGTCAAAGCGGTGATGGTGACCACGACGAAGGTGTCGACGAACACCGCGATGATGGCGACGACGCCCTGCTCGTGCGGGGTTTTCACGTTTGCCATGGCGTGCGCATGCGGGGTGGAGCCCATGCCTGCTTCGTTGGAGAACAGGCCGCGCTTGGCGCCCTGGGAAAGGGCTGCGATCAGGCCGAAGGTCACGCCGCCTACGGATGCCTGCGGGTTGAAGGCGCATTCGAAGATTAGGGCGAAAGCGGCGGGGACGTCGGCGGCATTCACGATGAGCACACCGATGCCTCCGATGAGGTAGACGATGGCCATGACGGGAACCATCTTCTCGGTGACCGAGGCGATGCGACTTACGCCACCCAGGAAGATGAAGCCGCCTGCGACCACGATGGCCAGGCCCATGACCCACGTGGGAATGCCGAATGCCGTGTTGCAGGTGGAAGCGATTGAGTTCGACTGCACCATGCAACCCATAATGCCGAGCGCCAGCACGATGGCGATGGCGAAAAATCCTGCCAAGAACGTGCCGAACTTACCTTTGAACGCGGTCTTGATGTAATAGACTGGGCCGCCGTGAACGGTGCCGTCGGCATCGACGCGGCGGGTTTTCTGTGCGAGCACGGCCTCGGCGTAATTGGTGGCCATGCCCAGAAACGCGATGACCCACATCCAGAAGATGGCGCCCGGGCCACCCACCAGGATGGCGCCGCACGCGCCTACGATGTTGCCCGTGCCAACCTGTGCGGCGATGGCCGTGGCGAGCGCCTGAAAAGAGCTCATGCCGCTTTTATGCTTGCCGCCGTTGAGGGAGAAGTTTCCGAACACCCTTTTAACGCCTTCGCCGAAGCAGCGAACCTGGATAAAGCGGGTACGGATGGTGAAGAACAGACCGGTGCCGATCAACAGCACGATCAATACGTAATTCGAGAGATACGAATTGACGGTTTGGACGAATGACAACAATGCGGCTTCCACGTTACCTCCTCAGGGTCCGTTGAGAAGCCTCTGGGGAGCGAATGAATCCACCGACTAACGTCAGAAGAACCGTTCTCTGTCCTTTTGCCTGAGAGATTCGGCTTTTCGTCGGGGCACATGGGAATGCGCGCTGCCCGAAAGCCTTGCACCGTCGGCACTCATTTAAGAGTTCTCCAGAGGTTTCTCCACTTCCGGTCTCAGCCGATCCCGAAAGCTTCATCGAAATGGTATGGCGGACATTATCGTACTAAAGTGCGCGGATGTGCAAGAAAAAGTTTCCAAGAGGCATGGGTTTGGGACAAAACGTTGGCGCGCGGCCGTGCTTTGCGGCATGCCGTTCGCGAAATTGCGACGGATTCGCGACCGTTGCCCCCATGTCGGCGCTATCATACTCTAGCATGCAATAGCAACGAAGTCTGTGTCGTGCGACGCGCGGTGCCGTGCCGTATGCCGCAACCGCGACAAAGGCATTTCACGTTCGACGAATCGAGAAGAAGGGCGCATTATGGCGAAGATTCAGATGACCACGCCGCTGGTCGAGATGGACGGCGACGAGATGACCCGCATCATTTGGCAAATGATCAAAGACGAGCTGATTTGTCCGTTCGTTGACCTGAAGACCGAATATTACGACCTGGGGCTCGAGCATCGCAACGAGACCGATGATGCGGTGACGGTGGAATCGGCCGAGGCCACCAAGCGTCTGGGCGTGGCGGTGAAGTGCGCTACGATCACCGCGAACGCCGCTCGTGTCGAGGAATATGGTCTCAAGCAGATGTGGAAAAGCCCCAACGGCACCATTCGCGCCATGCTCGACGGCACGGTGTTTCGTGCTCCGATCGTGGTGCGCGGCATCGAGCCGTGCGTGAGCAATTGGAAAGAGCCGATCACGCTGGCGCGCCACGCCTACGGCGACGTGTACAAAAACGCTGAGATGCGCATCCCTGGCGCTGGTAAAGTCGAGCTGGTCTACACTGCGGCCGACGGGTCCGAGCAGCGCGAGCTGGTGCACGAATTCAGCGGCCCTGGCGTGGTGCAGGGCATGCACAACCTGGATGCTTCGATTGAAAGCTTTGCGCGCAGCTGCTTCAACTATGCGCTCGACACGCGTCAGGACGTGTGGTTTTCCACCAAAGACACGATTTCGAAAAAGTACGACCACCGCTTCAAGGATATCTTCCAAGAAATCTTCGACGCCGAATACAAGGAGCGCTTCGATGCGGCGGGCATCGAGTATTTCTACACCTTGATTGACGATGCCGTGGCGCGTGTGATGAAATCGAAGGGTGGTTTCATCTGGGCTTGCAAGAACTACGATGGCGACGTGATGAGCGATATGGTGTCGTCTGCGTTCGGTTCTCTTGCCATGATGACGTCGGTGCTTGTGTCGCCCGACGGCGTGTATGAATACGAAGCCGCGCATGGCACGGTGCAGCGTCACTACTACAAGCATCTCAAGGGCGAGGAAACCTCCACGAATTCCGTGGCCACGATTTTCGCCTGGTCGGGTGCGCTGCGCAAGCGTGGCGAGCTCGACGAGCTGCCTGAGCTCATGGCGTTCGCCGATCGTTTGGAGAAGGCGACGATCGACACGATCGAGGCGGGCGAGATGACGGGCGACTTGGCGTTGATCACCACGCTCGAAAATCCCGTGAAGCTTTCCACGCGTGAATTCATCCAGGCCATTGCGAAGCGTCTGGCCGCCTAGGGTTTCATAGACGAATTTTCAGGCATCAGGTCCGGAGCAGTGTTTGCTCCGGACTTTTTTATGCAGGAAGGTGTTTTCAAAAGAGGGTCTATCATGGCCGATTCGAAACGTGCGATTTTGCGCCGCTGCGTGTGCGGCTGCTACGGTGCGTCGCGTTCCAGTATGGCGTCTTGCGGGCACGCCCTAGGGGCTTTTCGTCATGCGTCGAGCTGTTTCGTTCGCGTGTCGAACGGGCTCACAGGGCACGTTAGAACCATTTCAGGCGTTTGAGGATGACAAGCATGACTACAAGCGCAAGAGCGGTGGCTCCGGTGACGATGGCGAATCCGTAGGGCGAATCGGCCAGGGGAATGCCTTCGAGATTCATGCCGAACACGCCGCCGATGACGGTGGGGACGCACAGCACCAGCGTGATCGTTGCGACGAGCTGCATCGTGTGGTTGAGGTCGTAGTCCATCATCAGGCCGAAGTGGTTGATGGTCGAATCGAGGATTTCCGAATAGATCTTGGTGGTTTCGAGGGCCTGTTTGTTTTCGATGATGGCGTCGTCAAGCAGTTCGAGCATCTCGGGCGTATAGGCCGATGCCGCATAGCGGCGATAACGTTCGAACACGGTGTCGTTGGTGGTCAACGACGTCTTGATGTAAACAAGCGACGCGTCGAGTGCGTAAAGCTCCTGGAGGTCTTTTCGCTCGGGCTTGTCCGTGGCGTTCGAAAGGCCGATGCGGCGTTTGTTGATCGCGTGCAGCGAGGCGAAATAAGCCTGCGAAGAGGCGATCAGGATGTCGCTTGCAAACGCTTTGACGTCGGCGGTGTCATGCACGTTGCGCCATGATTTCAAGATGGCGATCAAAGGGACGCGATAGACCGAGCAGACCGAAATCACGTGCCCCGGCACCTCGAATATGCCGATAGGGATGGTGGTGTAGCGTTTCTGTTCGGCGTTTTTGACATGCATCGGCGTGTCGACGATGAACATGGTGTAGTCGGCATTGCGCTCGATGCGCGAAACTTCTTCGAGGTCGAGGGGTGCGCGAATGTCGTCTTCGTCGATGGAAAAACGCTCGGCGATCGAGGTGAGCTCTTCTTGGGTCGGCTCGAACAAGGCAATCCAGCACCCTGGCTTTTCGCGGTCGATTTTGGTCAGGATGCCCGACTGCCCTTCGACGTGGAAATACTCGATCATGAAGGCCTCCTCGATTGCTTGTGGAATACGGCAGGCGCAGGCCATGATAGACGAAATCGGCGCCGCTTATGCGAAGCGGCGCCGATGCATAGAGAAATCGCGTCAAGCGTTCGTGCTGTCGTGCTGCAATGCCGGCCGGCCCGGCGTGCTATTCCTTGCCGGTCCAGCAGTAGGTGCACACCTTCGACGGGTCGATGCCGATGCCTTCGAGCATGCCGTCAAGCGACTGGTATCCTAGCGAATCGAAGCCGAGCTTCTCGCAGATCGTGCGCAGCATGCACTGGCCGCGCTCGGTGGAGGCGTCGGCGTATTCCTCGAGGTGTTTCTGTCCCTCGTCGCCTTCGAGTTCTTGGATGGTGCGGCGCGAGATGAGATCCATCTCGGACTTGCTGCTCGAAAAGCTCAAGTATTTGCAGCTGAACATGATCGGCGGGCAGGCCGAGCGCATGTGCACTTCCTTCGCGCCTGCGCCGTAGAGGAAATCGACCGTTTCGCGCAGCTGGGTTCCGCGCACGATAGAGTCGTCTACCAACAAGAGCTTCTTGTCGGCGATCAGCTCAGGTACGGGAACCTGCTTCATCTTGGCGACGCGGTTGCGCACTTCCTGGTTCGAGGGCATGAACGAACGAGCCCAGGTGGGGGTGTATTTGATGAAGGGGCGGGCGAAAGGCGTCTTGCTCTCGGTGGAATAGCCGATCGCATGGGGAACGCCCGAATCGGGCACGCCTGCCACGTAGTCGACCGTGGGCAGCGTGCCTGCGGCGGCTTCGTCGCGAGCCATGATGGCGCCGTTGCGATAGCGCACCACTTCGACGTTCTGCCCCTCGTAGTTTGAGTTGGGGTATCCGTAATAGGTCCACAAAAACGCGCAGATCTTCATGTCGTCGCCAGCGGGGGCGAGCGTTTCGTAGCCGTCGGCGTTCACGCGCACGATTTCGCCCGGCCCCAGCTCATATTCGTCGTCGTAGCCCAGCTTATGGTACGGGAACGATTCGAACGAAATGCAGCGGCCTTCGTCGTTTTTGCCGACGAGCACAGGCAGACGGCCCACCTTGTCGCGTGCAGCCAGAATTTCGCCCTCGTCGGTAATGATGAGCAGGGTAAGCGAGCCGTCGATAACCTCTTGGGCGAATTTGATGCCTTCGACGAAGCTGTCTTTCTGATTGATCAGCGCCGCCACCAGCTCGGTGTTGTTCACCTTGCCCGAACTCATGGCCATGAATTGCTTGCCGCCGGCCGAGAAGCATTCTTCAATCAGCTGCTCGGCGTTGTTGATGATGCCCACCGTGGTGATGCCGAAGGTGCCCAGGTGCGAACGCACGAGCAAAGGCTGCGGGTCGGTGTCGCTGATGCAGCCGATGCCGCTGTGTCCGTGGAAGCCTGGCAGGTCGTCTTCGAACCTCGTTCGAAACGGCGTGTTTTCGATCGAGTGGATTTCACGTTGGAATCCCGTCTCGGAATCGAAGAAAATCATGCCTGCGCGTCGCGTTCCCAGATGGGAGTGGTAGTCGACGCCGAAGAACACGTCGAGAACCACGTCATGATGGGACGCGGCTCCGAAAAATCCGCCCATTGCGCACCTTTCATCGTCGGTTGTGTGCTGAAAAAGCAAGTATAACGCCAAAGCCCGCCAAGACAGGGCGGGCTTCGGGTTGCAGGGATTATTCAAATTATCGAAACAAAACTTGCGTCGATCGTGCGGCGCGATTGCCGATTGCTCTAGTGCAGAAGCGGCGTGAGCGCTCCTGGCGCCAGGATAGTGATGCGTCCTGTGGCGCGCGAGATGCTTGTATACAGACGATTTTTCGCCACGCGGTCTGCGTCGAACACCTCTTCGCGCGCGTCGGGGATGATCACGTGGTCGAATTCGAGCCCCTTGGCGAATTCGAGCGTCATGAGTACCACGCCGCTTGCCGGCAGCGTGGCGTCGTCGTCGATCGCACGCGGGGCGTCGTCTCCCAAGATTTCGGCGACGTGTTTAAGCGACGCGCGGCTGTCGGCGATTACGGCGGTCAGCCCCGAGCGCTCTTTCGCTTCCGAAACGGCCCGGCGCAAGGTGTCTTCGTAGGCGTCCGCATCGTCAAAGGCGGCGATTTCCGGTTCGCAGCGTTCGTGCTGCACCGACGAGACGCGCATGCGGTCCTCGTTGGGCATCAGGCTCGAGAACAGCTTCGTGATCTGCGGAGACGATCGATAGCTCGTCAGAAGGCGGCATTCTTCCACCTGCGCGCCTGCAGCTTCGAACACGCGCCGTACTTCGGCAAACGACGCGGTGTGTGCACGGATCGCCTGGTTTTCATCGCCGAGCAGCAAGAAGCGTGCGCGGCGGAAATAGCGGCGCAGCACCATGAGCTGGGCGCACGTGTAATCCTGCACTTCGTCCACCATGACATATTTGACGCTCGCGTCGCTCATGCCTGTCACGGCCATCTTCAAATAGACCCATTCCACGGGAAGCAGGCCCTCGGTTTTCAACAGACGCATGCCGATGCGGTCGATGCGCAGCCACTCGTCGCGCTCGATTGTATCGAAGGCGCAGGCATAGCGGTCGTTGAGGTAGGTCAATGCGCATTCGCGTAGCTCCGCATCGGTTTGCGGCGCGATCGTCTCGTGGAAGATGCGCACCTGCTCCTGCACCGAAAGCGAGGTGGCTTCGGTTTGGGCGCGTTCGCCCGACGCCATCTGTTTCAAACGGCTTTCCAGGCGTTTGTGCAGTTCTTCGCGCATGAGCGTGACCAGGTGCGGGCCTGCGGGAATGCGGCGGAATTTATCGGCCACCTGGCGAATCTGACCCGCCGAGATAAGCTGCGTGCCGTGTGCGGCAATGTCTTTGAAGTCGTTTGCGTCGAAGGTCATGCCTCGCACGGCATTGTCGATGCGCTCGAGCGCATCGGGGCTTACGTCTGCGCGGCCGCGTGCGCGCTCGGGCGGCATGATTTTTTCCATGAACTGCAAAAACGTCATGGTCTCGGGGTTCGATTCCCCCAGGTCGGGCAACACCTGCTCGATATAGCGGCTAAATACCGGGTTCGGCGTGATCAGGCACACCTCTTCAGGACGCAGCGTTTCGCGCTGACGATAGAACAGGTATGCGATGCGCTGCATGAGAACCGACGTCTTGCCCGATCCCGCAATGCCGTTGACCAGCAGCACGTCGACGTCTTCGTGGCGAATGACCTCGTTTTGCTCTTTTTGGATGGTGGCCGTGATCGCCTTCATGTGCGACGAGCGCTCCTGGGAAAGCGAGGCCAGAAGCATTGCGTCCTGGATGGCCACCGTGGTGTCGAAATATGCGTTGAGACGGTCGGCTTCGATATCGAACTGGCGACGCAGCTTCAGATCGACATTGATGGTGCGGCCGTTGGCGCGATACGAGGTGGGGCCGTTGTCTTGGTTGTAATAGACCTCGGCCACCGGCGATCGCCAGTCGACAACGAGGCGTTTGTAGTTTTCGTCGGAGACGCCGGCGTTGCCGATGTAGAGCTCCTTGGGCGCATCGCCAGGCTTGAACTGCAGCGCGATTTTGGCGAAATAGGGCTGGTGCATGAGCATGCGCACCTTTTGCAGGTTCTGGAAATTAAGCTCTTGGGTTGCGTTGTACAGGTCGATCGATTTATTCGCCGAAGCGAATTCGGCGTAGGTTTCGAACGCCTCGCCCATGCTGGCGAAGTTGCCGGTGAGCTCGTCGGCGAGCATTTCCTTATCGGCGGCCACGTCTTCGTCGAGCTTGGCGATCTTCGCAACAAGCGATTGCTCCATGGCGACGAGCGTGGCGAAAGTGCTGCTGAGGTGACGCTGCTCCTCCTCGAATACGGGGTCGTCGGCGGGCTTGGTCGGTGCCTGTACGGGCGAAAGGCGGTCGTGCGTGGCTTCGGGCTGGCTATGCTGTGAAGGGTCGGTGAACACAGGGGCTCCTTGGAATTCGTTGTCATGCATCGTGCAGGCGCGGTCTTGGAATGCGGACGCGCCGAAAGCGTATTCCGGGTACAATGGCACATACGCGCGCGCCAGGGGCGCTTGCGCATCATTTTGCAGAATAATTACGGCTTGTGCGGTGCGTTCGCTGCACTGCGGCAAGGTTGTCCGTGCAGCAACGGAGCCTTTGCCGTTTGCGCGCCCGTCCGATGCGTTTGTACGGACGGCTTCGGCGAAGCGGCGGTTCGTCTCGTTCGTTTCGCCGCGGTTTTCAGCTTGCCGATGTTCGGCGGTTCGGCGCATCGATGCGTCGTTCGGGCGAAGGCGCGCCGGTTTTGCATACGATACCGACATATACAGATTCGACGGATGGGTAAGAACGCTATGACGGATATGACAGATAGGGAAGAGCGGGAAAGCAACGACGCTGCGTCCTACGGCTCGCTTGGAGCCCTCGTGCCCGATGCGGTGTGGGACAAATACTGGGACTATTCCCAAGATGAAGAGGCGGAAGGGGAGGAATGCCATGCTCAAACAGTCCTGAGCTCGCACGATCGCCCCGCTGGGGCGATCGGCTCGTGCGGAACTGCGCGTGGCATCCCTCCCCTTCCTTCGGG
This sequence comes from Slackia sp., assembly GCA_030532315.1. Lineage (GTDB taxonomy): Bacteria > Actinomycetota > Coriobacteriia > Coriobacteriales > Eggerthellaceae > Slackia. The sequence goes on along the minus strand of JAUNLI010000078.1, from coordinate 953 downwards.
TGATGGGGAGGCGGTTGAGCACGAGACGTCCCCTCTCCCGACCGCTGAAGAGGCGCTCGAGATGTTTTTCGAATGGGTGGATGCGCGCGGCATCGAGCCGTGGCCGCATCAGGAAGAAGCGCTCATGGGCCTCATGATGGGCGACCATGTGATTCTGGGCACGCCGACAGGTTCGGGCAAGTCGCTCGTGGCGCTAGGCATGCATTTCATGGCGATCATGACGGGCAAGGTGTCATATTACACGGCGCCGATCAAAGCCCTCGTCAGCGAGAAGTTCTTCTCGCTCGTCGATGTGCTCGGTCGCGAGAACGTGGGCATGATCACGGGCGATGTTTCGATCAATCCATATGCTCCCGTGGTGTGCTGTACGGCGGAAATCCTGGCCAATCAGGCCCTGCGTGAAGGCGAAGATGCCGATGTGGGCTGCGTGGCCATGGACGAGTTCCATTTCTATGGCGATCCACAGCGTGGCTGGGCATGGCAGGTGCCGCTGCTCACGCTGCCGCAGACGCAATTTCTGTTGATGAGCGCCACGCTTGGCGATGTGACGCAGGTGGTCGACACGCTCAAGCGCCACACAGATGCCGATGTGGACGTGATTGCCGATGCGCCGCGTCCTGTGCCGCTGAGCTACGAATACGTGAAAACGCCGCTCGAGGCCACGGTCGAGCTTGCCATCCGCGCGAAGGAGACGCCGCTCTACATCGTCCACTTCTCGCAAGATGCCGCGCTCGATACCGCGCAGTCGTTGGCGAGCTACGGCGTGGCCACCAAAGAGCAACGCGAGGCCATCAAACAGGCCATCAAGGGTGCGCGCTTTACCACGGCGTTCGGCAAAACGCTGCAGCGCTTGTTGGGATGCGGCGTGGGCGTGCACCATGCGGGCATGCTGCCGCGTTATCGTCTGCTTATGGAAAAGCTCGCCCAGCAGGGCCTTCTTCCCGTGATCTGCG
>JAUNLI010000077.1 GCA_030532315.1 Slackia sp. | reverse complement strand
CGACGAAAGGCGATGTCTTCGGCGCGTTCAAGAAGCTGACGATGCAAGATGCCAAAGCGATATACCTGTCGGCCTTTGCCGACCCCGCGCTGCCTTCGCTCGAAGAGGCCGAAGAGGACGACGAATAGTTTCACGAGCGGCTTCTGTCGATAAGGAAAAACTGCGAGCCTCTGATAACCCGCCTCCCATCTCCTGGACGACATCACTGAAGTTCAGGAAGGGAGGCTTTTCATAGCGATTCGCGACGTGGTGTCCGTGGACAGGCGGGCTGACGCCCGTTGTGCGATGGAGAACGGCTGAAAATTCCTCCATTTTTTAATACCCTATTGATTTAGTATGATTAAAGTTGTGAAATCTGCCATGTCGAATTCGAACGGTGAAAGGGGGCGAAAATGAACGAGCGCAACGTCGGTCGCGTGGATATCGTCATGTGGTGTCGAATGCTTTCCTCCCGGGCATGTTCTATGGCCGGGGGCGAATCGTGCGTCTTGCGCGGCTATTCGCCTCTGTTCGATGGTTGATCGGCAGGCATCGTCGATATATCGTCAGCCATATGCCCGGGAGTCCTGTTGCAGGCTCCCGGTTTTTTATTGTCGGGGGTCTGCGATCTCGATGAGGAGCGAACCGATGGCATTCGATACGAAAGCGACTACGATTATGAGCGATTTCAAATTTGAGACCTTGCAGCTTCATGTCGGCCAGGAGCAGGCCGACCCCGCGACGGATTCTCGCGCGGTTCCCATCTACCAGACCACTTCTTACGTATTTCATGATTCAGCGCATGCTGCCGCTCGTTTCGGCTTGTCCGATGCGGGCAATATATACGGCCGCTTGACCAACTCGACCCAGGATGTGTTCGAGAAGAGGATAGCTGCTCTGGAAGGTGGCGTTGCGGCTTTGGCCGTCGCTTCGGGCGCGGCGGCTATCGCCTACACCATCGAGGCGCTGGCCGGAAAGGGCGGGCATATCGTTGCCCAGAAAACCATTTACGGAGGTACGTATAATCTGCTGGAACATACGCTTCCAACCTACGGCATCACGACGACGTTCGTGGACGCGCATGATTTATCCGAAGTCGAATCGGCTATCGGATCCGATACCAGGGCCGTGTACCTGGAGACGCTGGGCAATCCGAACTCGGACATTCCCGATGTCGATGCCATCGCGGTTATCGCCCATGAACACGGGGTGCCTCTGGTCGTCGACAACACCTTCGCGACTCCGTATTTGTTCCGCCCCATCGAACACGGAGCCGATATCGTGGTCCATTCCGCCACGAAGTTTATCGGCGGCCATGGGACTTCCCTAGGCGGCGTGATCGTCGATTCGGGCGCATTCGACTGGAGGGCTTCGGGGCGATACGCCGCCATTGCCGAACCCAATTCGAGCTATCACGGCGTATCGTTCGTCGATGCAGCCGGGCCTGCGGCTTTCGTCACGTATGTGCGTGCTGTCCTCTTGCGCGACACGGGGGCGGCGATATCTCCGTTCAATGCGTTTTTGCTGCTGCAGGGTGTGGAAACCCTTTCATTGCGTCTCGAGCGTCATGTCGAGAACGCGAAGAAAGTGGTCGAATTCCTCGCTGCGCATCCGCAGGTTGTCAAGGTAAACCATCCGGCTCTTCCCGAACACCCTGATCATGCGCTTTATGAGAGGTATTTCCCGAACGGAGGCGCCTCTATCTTCACGTTCGAGATAGAAGGCGGCAAGGAAGCCGCATGGCGATTCATCGACGGCTTGCAGCTGTTTTCGCTGCTCGCCAACGTGGCCGACGTTAAATCGCTCGTGATTCATCCCGCCACCACCACGCACAGCCAGCTTACTGAAGACGAATTGGCCGAGCAGGGAATCACCCGAAGCACCATTCGCTTGTCGATTGGCACCGAACACATAGACGACATCATTGCGGATCTCGAGCGCGGCTTTGCTGCCGCTCGGTAGAAAGGGGCTCACCATGTCTCGTATTTACAAAGGAACTCTGGAATTGGTTGGAGGTACGCCGCTTGTCGAGCCAGTCAATCTGGAAATGGACGAGGGTTTGAAGGCTTCCATATTGGTGAAGCTCGAGTATTTCAATCCGGCGGGCAGCGTGAAAGACCGCATAGCAAAAGCGATGATAGAAGACGCCGAGGAGAGGGGTCTTCTCGATACGGGTTCGACGATCATCGAACCGACTTCCGGAAACACGGGGATCGCTTTGGCGGCAATCGCTGCCGCCAAAGGGTATCGGCTGGTTATCACTATGCCTGAAACGATGAGCGTCGAGCGCCGCAATATCATGAGAGCGTACGGCGCCGAACTGGTTTTGACCGAAGGGGCCAAGGGAATGAAAGGCGCGATAGCCAAGGCCGAAGAGCTTTCGCGCGAAATACCGAACAGCTACATTCCGGGACAGTTCTCCAATCCCGCCAATCCTGCCGTCCATGCCGCGACGACAGGGCCCGAGATTTGGGAGGATACGGACGGTTCTGTGGATATATTCGTGGCGGGTGTCGGCACCGGCGGCACCATTACCGGTGTAGGCGGGTATCTTAAGCGGAGAAACCCGGATGTCCGCATCGTCGCCGTGGAGCCTGCGGATTCGCCCGTTCTTTCGGAGAACAGAAACGGCGTGCATAAGATTCAAGGAATCGGTGCTGGATTCGTTCCGGAAGTGTTGGATACGCACGTGTACGATGAGGTCGTTTCCGTCGGAAACGAGGATGCGTTCGCGACGGCGAAGCGGCTGGCGAAAACGGACGGGATTTCTGTCGGCATATCCTCGGGCGCTGCGCTTTATGCGGCGATCGCGTTGGCGAAGCGTCCGGAAAACGAGGAAAAGACGATTGTCGTCTTGCTGCCCGATTCGGGCGATCGCTACTATTCGACGCCCTTGTTCGTCGAATAGGGTTTTTCATTCGTTTTGACGGTTTGTCCGGTTGTTCGGTCTTCATGGCGTCATTCGATATCCTTCGGTATGCTTTCATTCCGGCCGCCGCGCCCTTCGGCTTTACAGCAGCGGGTGCGGCGGTTTCTTGTTTTGGGAGTACTTGCTCGCATGTATCGTTGCGGAGTGCAAGGAGATGCCGGATGTCCGTGAACGGCGAGGAATCGAAAAGGCCTGTTCGGTAATTTGAAACGAGGATGGCATGGGTGGAAATTCTCGGCAGAAGCGCTGCGTGTTGACTGTGGGCGGCATCGACGTGGCGGTGACGCGTCGCGCGCAGCAGAAGCGGGCTTATATCAGAGTGAAAGAGCCTGACGGCCGCGTCGAGGTGTCGGCGCCGATGCGCATGAGCGATGGGGCCATCGTCCGTTTCGTGCGCGAACACATGTCTTGGATAGAAAGCCACCGACGCGACGTTATCGCGCACGCGTCGCAAACCCCCGGTGCCCCTACGTCCGAGGAGCTTGCCGAATGGCGCGCCGTCGTAGAAGCGTTCACGCCGGCGCTCGTTGAGAAATGGGCGCCTATCATAGGTGTTACGCCCGGAAAGCTTGCATATCGCAACATGGTGAGCCGGTGGGGAAGCTGTAATGTGAAAACGGGGCGCATCTGCATTAATGTGCAGCTTGCGGCGCAGCCTCCCGAATGCCTGGAGTATGTAGTGGTGCATGAGTTGTGCCACTTGAGGGAGGCGAATCACGGTCCGCGTTTTAAAGCGCTGATGGACGTGTTTTTGCCCGATTGGAAGTGTTGCGAGGCGAGGTTGCGCGGAGCCATCAGGCGATAGCGTTTTTCGTTCGCTTGAATTGAGCGTTGTTTGGTAGAGTGGGGCACGGGGCTGCGAAAGGTGTCCGATTGCGTTTTCGGGCAAACGGTGCGGCTCTCGGGTTTTGTTTGCGCGGAAGGGCTGCCTTGGCGGCTTTCGTCGGAGGCCGGTTCGTTTGGTCGATTGCGCATCTTTCGGGATCGTCTCGCTGGTAGATGGGACGATTTCGGTTCTGCCTCCGAATCGTCCGATTCTCGAAAATAGTTTGCTTTTCTGGTCGCGTGGCGGCCTGGCGGAGGGTTGTCGTGTTGGGGCGTCTTGAAAAATCAAACGCAAGAATACTTGTCTTAATGGCCGCTGCGACGGTCGGTTTCGGTCTTTTGCAGGGTGCTCGCCTGGTCGATGTTAATTCGGGCCCTTATAGCGGAAGCCCGCTCGCTTTGTGGGGGCTTGTGGTTGACGGCGCGGTCTTTCTTGCCGTCGCGGGGCTTTCGTATGCGGGCAGGATAGAAGGATGGCGTTCGCTGTTTCTTGTGGGCGTGGTTTCAAGCGCGGCATATGTGTTCATGGCGGCTTTCGCTCCCGACGACATGGCGATGCTCGCGCTGATGCAGACATTCGCGGGGCTGGGGTGGTCTCTTAATATCTTGTGTTGGATGACGGTTTTCGTCAGCTACCGATCGCGTTATGCGCTTCCTATGATAGCCGTCGGCTACATTATCAACGTGTGCGTTCAGCCGCTCTCTTCCGTGCTCGTTCCGTACGACAAGGTGTTTCTCGTCGTCATGCTGTTCGTCTCGATTGTCTTGCTGCGCATCTGCCTGGCCTCGAACGAATACATCGCGTTTTCCATGCGGGAAGACCAGGCTCCGCGCACATCGCTTTCGGAGGCGTTTTCGCGCACCCGTCGTGCGGTGGCGGGGGCTTGTGCCTTTTCTCTTGTGTGCGGGTTCGTGATTCAATCGGATTTGACCGTTCGCGGCGTGGGGTACTCGCAGACGGATGCCACGGCGGTCATGGCCTTGGTTGTCGCCGTCGCGATGGCATGCGTGCTGCTTGTGTTCAAGGTCGACAAGGCCGATCTCGATTACGCGTTTCCCATCGCGGCTGTCTTTATGGCGACGGCTATGATGATCCGTTCGACCGGTGCGCTCGATCCGTCGGTTGCGGGAAGCCTTATGACGGTGACGCTCATTTCGTTCTATGTGCTTCTTTGGTTCATGTTGGTAAGCGAAGCCAGAGAGCGCATGCTTCCGCCGTTTCTGCTGTTGGGCGCGGCGCTGGGTGCGGCACGTCTTTCCGTCGCGGCGGGTCGCGGCATATTCATCGCGCTGCACGATTCGGGCGTCGACATTGATGCATCGGTTGACATTTTGGCGCTCTGGGCCCTTGTCGCTGCGTCGTCGCTGATATGTTTCGCCTATTTGAGGGCGACGTCGCGCTATCGCAGCGAAGGCCGTTTTGTCGCGCGTGTTTCCTCCGATGCCGGTTCCGCGGCTTCGCAAGATTCGGCTTCGAGCCTTGGTGAGGCGGGATTCGGTCGGAAAGGCTTCGATGGGGAAGGGGCTTGTGCGACGCGCGATTCGTCGCCTGTGCAAGATCGCCTCGATTCCGCTTGCGAGGCCACTGTCGATTCGGGCGTGGTTGACGGGCGTTGCGACGGGCGCGAGGAGCAAACGCGGTAGTCTCATGCGGGCGTCGTCGACGATGCCGCGAGCGTGTTTGACGAAGCCGCCTGCCGCTTCGGCTTCTCTCAGCGCGAGACCCAGGTGATGCGCGAATATGCCGCAGGGCGAAGCGCGCGCTATATTGCCGATTGGTGCATGTTGTCCGAGCATACGGTTAAAACGCATATCAGGCGCGCCTATGCGAAGGCGGGTGTTCATTCGAGGCAGGAATTCCTTGATGCGATCGAACGGGTTGAATCAGACCTGCACCGCCGCGATTCGTGACGAAGGCCCGCTTGCTCGACGGGGCAAACGTCTTCGAGGGAATCGTGTCGTCTGCCGGCACGAGCGATGCTGCCTTTCGTTTCGCGCACTTTTCTCCGTGTGGACGATAGGGTGTGCCATGAAACGAAAAAGGCCGACATGGTCGGCCTTTCAGGAGGGGTGAGGGTTCGACTTCGTTCGGCCGGGGCTTGGCCCTGCGTGGGCGGCACCAGGCTTTCGCATGGCGGGGTCTTGGCCTTCGTTCGGGCAAGACGGCCGCTTGAAGCCGGAGTCGGGAAGCGTGCGGCGAAAGCCATGAGGTGCTCGCCGCACGCGGCGGATTCTATTCGCCTGCTAGAGCGGTTCCCAGGATGCGGCCCATGCTCAGAGCGCTCGAATTCGAGCAGTGGCGCACGAAGCTGCGGTTGTACATGAAGCGATGGGCGATCTCGCCGATGGCGTACAGGCCTTCGATGACGCTATCGTTCTCGTCGACGACGCGGCAGTCTGCGTCGGTCTTCACACCGCCCATGGTGGCGACATAGGAGGGAACGTAGCTCACCAGATAATAGGGGCCGGCCTCCTGGTAAGCGGCGAATGCATCGGCCGGCTTGCCGAACGCTTCGTCGGAACCAGCGGCCGCGGCGGCGCGGTAGGCATCGAAGCTTGCCGCGAGCGCGGGCGTATTGGCGGCCTCGGCAAGAGCCTCGATGCTGTCCGCCTTGACGACTGCCGTACCGTCTACGGCCTCATCGAGCATGGAGCAAACGTCGGCGTTCGAAGAGTCGAACAGCACGTAATACGGTGCGGCGTTGCGGTCGGCCATTGCGGTTGCCTGGGCGATTGCCGGAGCGGCCTCGTTGACGAAACGTTCGCCCGCAGCGTCGACGAGCAGCTTGGTCTTCACGTCGCCGCCCTCGATCGGCGCGCCGGAAACGGGCATGTCGCACAGGCGCTTGAAGTCGGAATTCGCCTCGGTCAGTTCCTTGGCGGGCATGACGTTGAAGGGAATGACCCAGCCGTCCTCATAGCAAGCTGCGCCGACGGCTTTCGCCATGGAGATGCCGTCGCCGGTGTTAAGCGTATTGCCCAAATACTGGAAACCCACCGACTCAACGCTGGGAACAAGCTCGGCGAGGTATTCCTGGCTTCCGCCGAAGCCGCCCGTTGCCAAAACGACTGATTTTGCACGGATTTCTTTGGTCTTGGAGCCGTCGAGCACTTCGACGCCGACGACCTTGCCGTCTTCGACCACAAGATTCGCGGCCTCATGGTCAAGCAGGATTTCTACGCCGTTGTTTTCAAGCGCCTTCTGCATGCATTCGAAGACGAACAGGCCGGGGGCCTTTTCGGGGTCGTCCGCAAGCGACATGTCGGGTTTCACCGTGTCGGTGCCCACCTGTTCTTTGGTGAACGACTGTGCGAAATCGACGCCGATCTGCTCGACCCAGTCGATCGTCTCGCAGCTAGCGCCCATGAGGGTGCGCACGCGGTCGTAGTCAGGGTAGGCGACGTCGAGTTCACCCGTTCGCGTCACCTTGTCATAGCGCGCCACGAACTCGTCCATCGTGTCGGGAGTTTCGGGAACGAACTGCCAGAATTCTTCGTTCTCGAGGGTCTGGCAGATCGACACGTTGCCCTTCGAGGTGAGAAACGAGATGCCCAAAGAGGGAGACTTTTCAACGATGGTCACGTGTGCGCCGCCCTGCGCTGCGGCCAGTGCGCAAGCCGAGCCCGCAAGGCCCGATCCCAAGACGACGACGTCGGTTTCCGCAGATTCGCTTGCCGCGGTGGTTTCTTCTTTTTTCGCGGGCGCAGAGCAGCCTGCGAGTGCTGCGGATGCGCCGAAGACGGCGAGTCCTGCGCAAAATGCGCGACGTCCCATGGTCTGAGAAGCGGTGTTCATGATTCCCTCCTTGGTGTTGTAAGCCTCCGAACGGCTTTAAACGCATCGCTTTTCCAAGCGAAAGATTGCGACCGACATGATGCCTTGACGCGGAAACGCCCGTATCGCACGAAACGTCTTTGTCGCACGAAACGAGGGACATCACGAACAGGGAAAACCGCCTGTTTAAAGCGGTGTTTCCGAACGAGGCATTGCGGAGAGGGCGTGCGTGCGAGGGCCGGTGACCATCAGGGCCTGATCCGACTTCGATCCGGTTCAGGGTGGTATGCGTGCCAGGTTTTCGCAAGAGCGCCTTCAGAGACGCGCCATGCCTGACAGTGGTAGGTTTTCTTCCGGTGATTCATTTGTAAATATAGCCTAAAAGCTATATTATGGCGGAAGAGGCGGATATGTGGTCGATTGAGTATTCGTACATCGAGCCTTGGCTGGATATGCAAGACGACGAAACGGTGGCATGTATTTTCGCAGCCCTCGAGGTTCTTCAGCGCGAGGGCCCCGGGCTTGGTCGCCCGCTGGTGGATACGGTCAAAGGTTCGCGGTTGAAAAACCTCAAAGAACTCAGGCCTGCCTCTCCGGGCAATTCCGAGATAAGGTTCCTTTTCGTCTTCGATGCAGATCGTGAAGCCGTGCTGCTTGTAGGCGGCGACAAATCGAGAGGGAAACGGGGTCGCTTGAGATGGTCGGGCTGGTATCGGACGGCCGTTCCGAAAGCCGAACGGCTCTATGAAGCGCATTGCAGGAATTTGGTGACAAGGAGACGAAATGGCTGATCTTCAGGCATATCTTGTCAAACGGGGCATCGACGAAGGACTGATGCGCGATGCACGCGCGAAAACCGCATCGAAATGCGAGGCCTATGCCTTGCGCCAGGCACGCAAGGCGGCGGGGATGACGCAGGTGGAAATCGCGCGGATCATGGGCGTGTCGCAGAATCGCGTCTCGAAGATGGAAAACGGCGACATCGCGGTGATGAGCATCGAATCGGTCCGTCGGTATATCGAGGCGATAGGCGGAACGGTGTCGCTTGTGGCCGATCTGCCTACCGGTCGGCTTGAGCTTGCATAAGCGTGCCGCGTTCGGCGTCGAATTGCAATCGCGCCTTACGCCGCGCTTGCGAGCTTTGCGGTTTTTGCCGTGCGCGAACACGCCGTTTCCCGATTTGCGGAGGCATCTTGCTGCCTTGTCGTTCCGGTGCCCCAGCATCCCGGCCTGTCACGCAAGCGCGAAACGGGTAGCATTGCATTCGTCGGGCGTCGCGTCCTGCGCTACAATAGGCGGGTTTGAACATCCGTTGTCGCATCCTACGGCGATCGGCTGCCGTATTCGAGACGAAATGCGAAAGCGTCTCTTCTCGAATACGCATGCGGTTTTCTCTGCCGCGCCGTTCGCCGCTATCCGATGTGACTTGCGAGGCGAAGGCGGCATCATCAGTCGCCCGAGCACGAGAGGAAGCCAATGACCAAGCCAGCCTATTCGATCACCACGCCCATCTACTACGTGAATGCCGCGCCGCACCTGGGCACCGCCTACACCACCATCGCCGCCGACACCGTGGCGCGCTATCAGCGCATGAACGGCTACGACGTGTCGTTTGTCACCGGCCTCGACGAGCATGGCCAAAAGGTTGCCGAAACGGGCGAGAAAAACGGCATGACGCCGCAGGAATGGTGCGATTCCATGGTTCCCGCGTTCAAAGAGGCGTGGGATATGCTCGACATCACCTACACCGACTTCGTGCGCACCACCGAAGACCGCCAGACGCGCACCGTGCAGAAGTTCTGGAACGACCTCTATGAAAAGGGCTATCTGTACAAAAGCGCCTACGAGGGCTGGTATTGCGTGCATGAGGAAACCTACTACGCCGAAAGCGACCTCGAGAAAAACGAGGATGGCGAGCTGGTGTGCCCCGACTGCCATCGCCCCGTGCGCCGCGCTTCGGGCGAGGAGAACTGGTTCTTCAAGCTTTCCGAGTTCCAGGAGCCGCTGCTGAAGTTCTACGAGGAGCATCCTGATTTCATCCGCCCCGAGACGCGTAAGAACGAAATCGTCACGTTCGTGAAAGGCGGTCTGCAGGACCTGTCCATCAGCCGTTCCACCTTCGATTGGGGCATTCCGCTGCCCTTCGACGAAGGCCACGTGTGCTACGTGTGGGCTGACGCGCTGCTGGCGTATTTCACGGGCAACGGCTACGCCGATCCCGAGCGCGAGGGCGAGTTCGAGCGCCGCTGGCCGGTGCAGTATCACTTCGTCGGCAAAGACATCACGCGCTTCCACTGCGTGATCTGGCCCGCCATGCTGATGGCCGCGGGTCTGCCCGTGGCCAATACGGTGTTCGGCCACGGCTTTTTGCTCGTGGGCGGCGAGAAGATGTCCAAGTCCAAGGGCAACGGCATCAAGCCGGCCGATCTGGTGGAAGTCTATGGCGTGGATGCGTACCGCTATTACTTCATGTCCGACGTCCGCTTCGGCGCCGATGGCAACATCTCCATCGAGCGCATGACGCAGGTCTACAACGCCGACCTGGCGAACACCTGGGGCAACCTGTGCAGCCGCGTGTTCAACATGGTGGGCAAGTACTTCGACGGCAAGGTTCCCGCCGTGCCGGCCGAGTTCGCCGAT
>JAUNLI010000076.1 GCA_030532315.1 Slackia sp. | reverse complement strand
TTTCTAAAACTTCACGTCGGGAGCAACACGAGCATCGAGCGATGCATCGAAGCTCTCGCGCTCCTTGAACCCGAACATGCCGGCAAACAAAACACCGGGAAACGACTGGATTGCCGTGTTGTATTTCATCACGGTATCGTTGTAGCTCTGACGCATGTAGCTGATTTTGTCTTCCGTCGCCGATAGCTCGGATGCAAGCTGCTGGAAATTCGCGTTCGCTTTCAGGTCGGGATACGCCTCCGTCACAGCGAACAGGCTTTTCAGCGTGCCCGTCAATGCATTGTCAGCGGCCATCTTGTCGTGCGCGTTCCCCGCGCTTGCAACGGCCGCACGCGCCGCGGTCACGCCCTCGAGCGTTTTGGACTCGTGCGAAGCGTACCCTTTAACGGTCTCCACCAGGTTCGGCACCAAATCGAGCCTGCGCTGCATCTGCACGTCGATCTGCGACCAGGCGTTATCCACCCGATTCCGCAGTTTCACCAAATTGTTATACATGACGATAACCGCCACGACCAAAACCGCAACCAAAGCGGCGATAACCAAAAAGACCATCGCTTCCCCTCTCGATCGAAAGCACCGAATCCTTCGTGCCATTATATCGGCCGGCGCAACAAAACGCCGCTCCGCGAAACCGCCCTGTTACCAGCTTTTATGCACCGCGCCCACATTCGTACGAGCCGCGCCCGGCATGCGGCCCTCGACGATACGCACGCCGGCCGACGCAAACGAACAGCTGCGCGCCCACCAGCCACGCAGCTTCGCAGCCGACACGATCGAATACGCGGCATTCATCGATTCGCACACGCAAAACGTCGCCGACCCACTGCCCGAAAGAAGCACGCAAGGCTCGCCGGTGACCGCATCGCGCGCAATGCCCTGCCGGCCCTGCAGCCATTGTCTCACCTCGACAAGCTCGGGCATGACCGCCTCGGAAGCAACAGCGAGATTGTTGTACAGTGAAACGTCCCGGGCGCGTTCGGCAGAAACGCCGACAGCCTTGGGATGCAACTCTCCCGTAACCTCGTCGAATGCACGATAAGCGGCCGCCGTCGAAACGCCCCCATCGGGACGCACCAGAACCACCGGAGCGTTCATGGGAACAAGCTCCCGCTCGAACACGTCTCCGCGACCGACAAGCTGCGCACAGCCGCCGCGCAGGAAGAAAGGAACGTCGGCCCCGAGCTTCGACGCCACCGAAAGCACGCGCTCGTCTTGCATATCAACGCCGAAAGCACGACACGCCGCCACAAGAGCCGCCGCCGCGTTCGACGATCCGCCACCAAGACCTGCCGCATGGGGAATGTGCTTGTCGATGTGCACGAAAAACTTCCATCCCGCCTCCGAAAAACCGCATTCGTCGGCAAGCGCAACAATAGCCTTGTAAGCGATGTTGTCTTCACGGGCGATATCAAGGCTTTCCACGCCGCCATGCACCGAACAACGCACGTCGACGGCGATTGGTTCGCCTTGCGCTCCCTGTTCGCAAGCGACCGTCACTGTGTCATGCAGCGTAAGCGCATGCATCACCGAACATGCGTCGTGATACCCGTCGGCACGCTTGGCACCGATGAACAGATGCAAGTTCACCTTTGCCGGCGAGAAAACCGTCAGAGTCCGATTCATGAATTCCTCTCTTTCGATCGCCTTATTTCGCGACGCTCGGCGAAAAACGCCTTGAGCAGCGCAAGGCACTCGTCCTCAAGCACGCCTGACGTCACCGCGAACGTATGATTGAGCCGTTCGTCGGAATGCACGCGATACAGCGACCCTAGCGCACCCGCCTTTTCGTCGGGCGCACCGAAAACGCATCGACCGATTCGTGCCTGATGCATAAGCCCTGCGCACATGACACATGGCTCAAGGGTCACATACACCGTGCAATCGGGAAGACGCCAGCGTTCGAGCTCGCGCGACGCCTGCACGATGGCGCTGAACTCGGCATGCGCGGACGGATCGCAATCGGCCTCCCGGTGATTGCATGCTTCGGCAATCGCCTCGTTTTGGCACGCAACCACGGCCCCTATAGGAACTTCGCCCGCAGCCGCGGCACGTTCGGCCTGCTCGATGGCAAGCCTCATAAAATATTCGTCGCGCTCTATCAACTCGTCTTTGCCAAGCGGAAATCCCGCCGCAGACAAGGGATACCATATCTCGTTCATCTGCGAAAAAGCTCCTTTATCGGAATGCGCGCACCCCGCTGACGTCGAATGCAGAGACTCGCTGAAAACTGCGAGCAGCCCGTCAAAAGCAGGTGGTCGGCCAGGCAAGGCACCCAAAACTGATCCGCGCCGTCACGTCTGCCATTATAGAAGATGCCCGAACACGCTTCGCTTCGTCATCGAAAACCCAGGAAGGCCCGTGCATTGCACAGCATCCGCCGCTTCACCGCCTCAACGGCTCCGCGATAGGGCAGAACGTGAAGCGAAAGCCATGCACAACAACAAACAGTACGCCTTCTCGAAACAAGAAATCCCCAACCTCCCTCAGCACGGCAAACGAAATGTGCACCACGCGTGGAAATGATCGAGCGATTAAATGAGCGTTTCGGCGGTGCGCGTATACTCGGAATCGTGCTTTTGCTCCGAAAGCCGCATCGCCGCGCAATCTGCGCCCCGATTCCACCCCATAAAGCCATCGCCACGCCGCCGCGAGACGGCCTGGCACGCTGCGCTCGCCCGCCAATTGCGAAAGGAACCGCCTATGAAGCTAACGCGTAAACAAATAGCCATGTTGGTCATCTTGATAGCGGGTACGTTCGTCACCGTCTTGAACCAAACCCTCGTAACCCCCGCCCTGCCCTCGATCATGGCCGAAATGTCGGTCGACGCGGCGACGGCACAATGGCTGACGACAGGATTCACCCTGGTGAACGCCATCATGATTCCTGTGACCGCCTATTTGACCGACCGTTATTCAACGCGCAGCCTCTTCGTCGTCTCTATGCTGATATTCGCATGCGGCAGCAGCCTTGCCGGATGGGGGCCGAATTTCCTCATTCTGCTGACAGGCCGTCTTCTGCAGGCTGCGGGCGCGGGCATCCTCATGCCCATGGTGATGACCGTTATCATGCTCACCTTCCCCCCAGAAAAACGCGGATTCGCCAGCGGGCTGTTCGGCATCGTCATCGCATTCGCACCGGCTTTCGGCCCCAGCGCTGCAGGCTTCATCATCGACGCCTACGACTGGCACGTGCTGTTCTGGATCATCGTAGCGTTGTCTTTGGCCATCACTTTCGCCAGCCTCTTCGCACTCGACCAGGTGAAAAAAGAAAGCGCCAATATCACGCTCGATAAAATATCGCTCGTACAATCCACCATCGGCTTCGGGTCGCTGCTCTATGGCCTGTCGAGCATCGGCTCGTTCGGGCTGAACATCCTCGACGGTGCAGCCACGGCAATCGGCCTTACCGTGCTCGTCTTTTTCTTCCGCCGCCAGCTGAGCATGGAATCTCCCATGCTTCAGGTGCGAGTTCTGCAAAACCGCAAATTCCTCGTGGGCACCATCATCGCCATGCTCGTACAGGGGTCGCTTTTGGCAGCGGGCATCCTTATGCCCATCTACCTGCAATCCTACATGGGATATTCGGCCACCGTCTCAGGCCTCGTCTTGATGCCGGGCGCCATTCTCATGGGCATCATGGGTCCGATTGCAGGACGTCTTTTCGACACGCACGGCCCGCGCGTTTTAAGCCTTATCGGCATGACGCTGCTCACCGCAACGACGTTCGTGTTCGCCTTTTTGGGAGACGCTACCAGCCTGGCATTTCTCGTCGCAGTCTACACCGTGCGCATGTTCTCGATGTCGCTGGTGAACATGCCGATCACCACCTGGGCCATGAACGCCTTGGACAACGGCGTGCTCAACCACGGCACTTCGGTCAACAACACGCTTCGCCAGGTCGCAGGCTCGCTTGGCACTGCCATCCTGATTTCGGTATCCACCGTGGCAACCAACGTCGCCCAACAGGGAACCGACGCTTTGCATGCGGGCATCTTCGGCGTGAACGCAGCCTTTTTCGCAAGCGGCATCCTTTGTCTTGCGGGCCTCGTCATGACAATCGCCTGGGTGAAAGACAAGCCGGGCGATGCAGCGGCGACCGACCCCGACAACAAGAATCGAAGCATGCTCGAAACGATCATGAAGCGCGACGTGTATACGCTTCCCGAAACCGCCACGGTGTTCGATGCAGTAAAACTCCTGGTTGAAAAGCACATCAGCGCCGCACCGATCGTCGACGCGAACGGAAAAGCCATCGGCTTCGTCTCCGACGGAGATGTTGCGCGCTGCCTGTCAAAACGACGCACAACCTACACCGATCCGGTAGCCCTGATCGAGCTTACCGACACCAGCCACGACGATTTCGAAGCAAAAACCGAGAAAATCATGAGCGCAAACGTGTTCGAAATCGCCCATCGAGGCGTTATCAGCGTGGACATCCATACTGACATCCGTGAGGTATGCCGCGTGCTGGGCGAAAATCATCTCAAAAAAGTTCCCGTCACCGAAAACGGAGCCATCGTCGGCGTGGTCAACCTTTCCGACATCGCGCACTTCTCCATGTCGAAATACCTCGAAAAACGCGGTGCATAGCCAAGCGCCGCACCATCTTCCCAAAACGCGACCTCGCAAAACGAAGGGCGCCCATACGGACGCCCTTCCTAAAGGGGGGACTCGATCGTGTTACGTGAAACCTATCCTTGATAGCTGTTTCCGAGAAGGTCTTTCACCTGTTCGTCGGTCAAATCGCGATGATAGAACATCTGATAGAAGTTCTTGGTCTCTTCCACGATGTCGATATCGTAAGCCTCGGGGTACAGGAGGTTCGTCAGCCACTGCAAACCGATAAAGCGGTTCACCGCCGGCGGACGGTCAAGCCAGGAAAACGGGGTCTGGCACATGGTGTACACGCGACCGTCCTGCACGGCTTTGATGGTCGACCAGTTCGAGTCGGTGCGAATCAAGTCGTCAGCGCCGCCTTCGAAGCGCTGGGAATCCCAAGCGATAATGACCTCGGGGTTCCAGGCAAGAACCTGCTCGAGCGACACGGGGCTTTTGCCCTTACCGCCTTCGGCCTCAAGGTCTTGCGCCACGTTTTTCGCTCCGGCAAGCTCGAACACCAGCGCATGCGAAGAGGACGTCGGCTCGGTCTGCAGGCCTTCGGGGCCTTCGGCGTAATACACGCTCACTCGCTCGTCCTCGGGAACGCTTGCCACAGCTGCGGCGACGTCGGCAGCCACCTTCGTGCAATATTCGGCCATCTCAGCAGCTTCGTCCTGCTTGCCCAGGATTTCGCCGAGCACTTCGTAGCAATGCGCGGTCTTGTCGAACGTGCCGTCGATCACCACCACGGGAATTCCCGTCTGGCTTTGCAGGCCGTCGGCGTCGGAAGCGTCTTTTTCCGTAGGCTCAACCGTAGTGACCGAGAAAATAACCTGGATACCTTCGGCCATGATGGCTTCAGGATTGAGGTCTTTACCGCCGGCAAGCGTACCCAAGTTCGGCAGACCGACAATATCGGTAGGAAGGTTTTCGAGCTCCTGCTCAGTGAAATCCATCGTGGTGCCGGCGCACAGCTCGGGCGCAAGCGTGAAGCAGAAGATCTGACCAGCGGGGCTGGTGTAGTAAATCTTCTCCAGCAAATCGGCAGCGGGAAGCGTGACCGTACGGCCCGCATCGTCCGTCACCGTCTGTTCGACGGCCTCCTGAGCTTCCTCGACATTCTGCGAAGCGTCATTTTGCGGGGCGGTGCTTTCCCCCGACGAGCAGCCGAACAGCGCCGCAGTCAGCGCCAAGCACCCGGCAAGAGCACATGCCGCCATACCTTTCATTGGTTTTTTCATACCGGCCTTTCCTCCCATTCCAACCTTCAATGCATTCAAGCAGCCCCTCCAGGCCACATTCTCAACCGATCGCCATGCCGCATTGCAAAATGGTTTCGCCGTGCAGCTGCGTGCATCAGCACGGAGGTCGAAACCCAGCGGATGCGATGTAAGCGAGCCGCACCGCACCCGCTGCGCGGCGCAAGCGAACCGCCTTGCGCACCCACACCACAAGAAACCTCTTGCGTTCGCATTCCACGCCGCTGCATTTGAATTATTCGCGGTTGAGAATAATTGAATCGAGTGTAACCCCAAAGCCGCCCTGCGTCTAGTCTTTTATCCTCTTGTGAAAATATTCTTTTTCTCGAATAATAGAACGGCACAAGAAAAAAGGGGGACGGGCGGCAGAGCCGCTCGGGCAAGGAGCGTCTCGTGAAAAACCGCATCGCCTGCCGCAGAAAGTGCGGCGAACAGGCCCCGCCGAAAACCCGATCGTTCTCCGACGACGAACTTGCCGAGCAAAAGCTCGGAAAACCCCTTTCTTTCTGGGCGAAAGCATGCATTTTCGCTGCTCTTGTCGTCATAATCATCGCCTCATTCTCGGTGGGCAAATATCCCATTTCGCCAGCTGAGCTGATTCAAACCATATCGAATAGCATCTTTAATCCCGCCGCAGTCGATCCGCAAATGCAAACGGCCCTGTTCAACATCCGTCTGCCCCGCATCCTGGTCGTGGTCATGGTGGGCGCGGCGCTCGCAGCCGCAGGATCCGCTTATCAGGGAATGTTTCGCAACCCCCTTGTCTCGCCCGACCTATTGGGGGCTTCGGCGGGAGCGAGCCTCGGCGCATGCCTCGCCCTTGTGCTCGATATGCCTTCCACCGGCGTGCAGCTTTTCGCCTTCGCGGGCGGCATGGTGGCCGTCGGATGCGTCGTATGGCTCAACCGTGCCATCCGCTACGACGAGTTGCTCGGACTTGTGCTCGGCGGAATCTTGGTATCGACACTCTTCCAATCGGGCGTTTCTCTTCTGAAGTTTCTCGCCGATTCCAACGACAAGCTCCCCGAAATCACCTTCTGGCTCATGGGCGGCTTTTCCCGCGTCGACCAAAACGACCTGTTCGCCATCATCATCCCCATGGCGGCGGGCTTTGGCGTGCTTATGCTCGAACGTTGGAAGCTCAATGCCTTAAGCTTCGGCGAAGAAGAGGCTCGAAGCCTTGGAATCAACGTCTCGCGCGTACGCCTGGTGGTTATTTTCGCATCGACTTTGATCGTGTCGGTCGCGGTCGCGGTCTCGGGAGTCGTTGGCTGGGTCGGGCTTGTCATTCCGCACCTTGCACGCGCCATCGTCGGACCCAACTATCGCGCCCTCATTCCCGCATCGATGTTCATCGGAGCAAGCTATCTTCTGCTTGTCGACGATTTGTGCCGCATGCTGCTCAGCCTCGAAATTCCCATCGGCATCCTCACCGCCATCATCGGCGTGCCGTTTTTCATCGTCATCTTCAAGCACAACATGAAGGGGTGGTAGCACGTGCCGACCGAACCCGTCGAAATCCCCTTGGCCGATGCCGAAAAACGCGATGCATGCTCAGTCGCCTCCCATGGGGCCGCAACCGAAACAATGCATCTCGATACGGCCGTCGCTAAAGCAACGCCCGATAAGGCCCGTCCGAGCGCAGCAGCCGTCGAAAGCCCGCAGGCACATCGCAACGACGCCGCAGAACCGATCCTCAACGTATGCAATCTGACATGCGGATACCACCGCAAAGTCATCGTGCGCGACGCGTCGTTCGAACTTCGCAAGGGACAGTTCGCCTGCATCATCGGAACCAACGGCTGCGGCAAAACCACGCTGCTCAAAACCGTGCTCGGCCTTTTGCCTCCTATGGGCGGAAGCGCCTCCATCCACGGACATGACATCGCGAAGCTCAGCGACGCAGAACGCGCCCGCCATATCGCCTACATCCCGCAAGCGCACACGCCCCCATTCCCGTTTTCCGTGGCTGACGTGGTGCTTATGGGAAGAACGCCGCATATCGGACGCTTCTCCAACGTCTCCCACGAAGACAAGCGTGTGGCATGGGACTCGCTTTGCATGCTTGGCATCGAACACTTGGCAGAGCGCACCTACACCAAGCTCTCAGGCGGGCAGCAACAGCTCGTGCTAATCGCTCGCGCCCTGACACAGCAGCCAGAACTGATTGTTATGGACGAGCCCACAGCAAGCCTTGATTTCGGCAACCAGCAAGTGGTGCTCTCGCGCATGAAAGAGCTTTCTGCACGCGGTGCCACCGTGCTCATGGTGACCCACGATCCCGGCCATGCCGTATACTGCGCCGACACAGTCATCGTCATGAAAGATGGCGCGGTCGCCTGCACAGGAACGCCCAGCGAAATCATCACCAAACCACAGATGGAGGCAATCTACCAAACGCCCATCCATGTTTCGGACGTCAACGTGAACGGCGAGCAACGGCGGATCTGCATCCCCCTTTAAATGCCGCCGCGAACAACCCCGAACCCGATTGAGACGCACGCGTAAAAGAAAAAGCTTCCTCTTGGAACGTACCGAGGGGGACGTCCGAGCAAACGTCGAGCCGGCAGCATCGCACACCCCGCAAAACACGTTGCATGCTCGACGACAAGACGAACCCGGTACGAACTCGATCGGCGACCAGCGGCAGGAAAGCAACCCGAAGCAACAAAGGCCTCTATAGAAAGGAACACGATGGAAGGCACCGCGCACAAGAACCCCTGGGAAATCTACGACAAACTCATCGAAGGCGTGCCCGAGGGCATCGCTGTTCGCGACTACGGTCTCGGCCTGCATTGGACCTATCTGGACGCCGAATGCGGCTGCGGCGTCGCCTGGACAATGAAGGGCGGGCAAGTCGGCTCGCGCAAACGCCCCGATTTGCGCGGTTGCGACCTGAAAAACGTCGCACGCCTTGCGAAGAGCTGGAATTTTGAAGAAGCAACCCTGGGCGTAGCCGCGCTGAACGCCTGGTATTCGCGAAAAGAGCTGCTCGACCCACTAGGAGCAGTTTACGAAGAGCCGAAGCTGCTTGCACGCGACGAGCGCAAGCGCGAAGCATTCGGAGAATTCACGCCTCATATGAAGGACGGTAAAGTCACCGTTATCGGACATTTCCCACACGTCTATGAGCTTGCTGAACGCTGCGCAGAACTCACGGTGCTCGAGCGCTCCTGCAGCGACGGCGATTTGCCCGACCCCGCATGCGAATACGTTCTGCCATTCCAAGACGTAGTGTTCATCACCGGAACAACCACGATGAACAAGACGCTGCCGCGCTTGCTCGAACTTTCCCGTGATGCCCTGTGCATCCTGACAGGGCCGAGCGTCGTTGCGTCGCCTCTTCTGTTCGACTACCACGCCGACGTTCTCGCAGGCAGCGTAGTAAATGACCCTGAAAAAACCGCCTTCGCCGTCAAGAACGCCCAGGGAAGGCTTTTCGGCGAAGCAGTACAGATGATGCGTGTCGTCAAGCCGGGCCTCGACCTTGGCCTGTAGTTCGCCGAAAAGGAAGGGCCCCTATGCTGCTGATACTAACAGGCGACATACAAATAGGAAAAACCCGCTGGCTCCAAAGCAGCATCGAGCGCCTTGAGGCCGCAGGCGTGGAATGCCATGGCGTAGTGGCTCCAGGCATTTGGACCGAACGTGCTGACGGGACGCTCGACAAGCTAGGAATCGACAATCTGCTGCTTCCCGGCCACGAGCTTGTTCCTTTCGCCCGAAGGGCCGACATTGCGCAGAAGGAAGGTACATTCGACAAGAAGAGCCAGGCTGGACGAGCACAGCTGCGTTGGCATATTTCCGACGATTCGATTGCGTACGTTAACGAGCATTTTAAAATGCTGCAGAAAATCAACGTCCGCCATAATGACAGCCACAGCAATCATGTCGTTCTTTTCGTCGACGAACTTGGACAGCTTGAACTGCTTCGCGAAGAAGGACTGACCGAAGCTATGAAGCTGCTTTCTTCAGGGCCTAAAAGCATTTATAGCCATGCTGTCGTAGTGGCACGCAATCTTTTCAGACTCCCCGAACGTGTCGAGGAGCTTTTTTCCGAAGCATGGGGCGGATGCAAGCGGATAACTCCCGACGAAGAAACCTTCAACGAATGGTTTATGCCACTCATCGAAAACGACAGGTCGTAAATATCTCAAAAGCGTGCCATGAAAACAAAAAAGGCATCGCGCATTATAAGTGCGCGATGCCTTTTAGCATGCTGAAAGCGAAGGCCGTCATCAACGCAGAGGCGCTCCTCGAGCCATTCTCCGCAACCACCACGGCCTTCTTTTGCCGCATCGCATCAAGGCGATCATGCGGTGGTGCATGCGTATCGAAAACCCGCCTTCTAAAGCGGAGACCTCGCGCGTCGTGCCGACGGACGACAAAGCGGACGACCTACTCCCAGTCGTCTCCAAAGGCCCGAAGCGCAAGGATGGGGCCCTGGCGAATACAGTGCGGGCATGGTCCGAGAAGAATCCCACATGCCCGCGAAATGCCGGCGGCAAATAATCGCGAAAGACACCCTTTTCGAAGATTAACTCTGGAATTAAAAAGGGGGCCCTGAGACCCCCTTCGCGCGCGAAGCGCCCCGCGCGAGCGCGA
>JAUNLI010000075.1 GCA_030532315.1 Slackia sp. | reverse complement strand
TACTTCCCGAACCGCGTCAAGGACGACACGCTCATCCACCCGGAGATGTGGAACGACTAGTTTCTGCTCTTCAAAAACATATGCTGGCTGCATAGCTAGCGCAGCTTAACAGCGGGGTTCGGTTTGCCCAGCGGCGGGCCGAACCCCCTTTGTATCTAGCCTCCTCTTAGCTTTTCGGAACAAGGTGCCGTTTTGCCCGATAGTGCAGATGGCGCGCATAAACATGGGAAACATATGCTGCCCTGTTCGGCAAGGCGAAACACCCCAGGCACGCTTCGGTGGAGGGGGCGATTACCGGCTTGTTGGTTTTAAGGAGGACCAATGGCTGAAAAGAACGTTACTGCTGCTCCCTCTAAAGGGGAAGGGAACGGCGGCTATGAAATGAAACTGGGCCTTGGCACCATCGCCATGCTCATTTCTGCTACCGGTATGGGTCTTGTGCCTTTGTTCAGCCGCTGGGGTACGCGTGTCGACATGTTCGACGGCACCCAGGGCTTGGCAGGTAGCGACTCCATCGGCGCCTTGATGGCTGTCGGCCGTATGGCCATGGGCGTTCTGTTCTTCGTCATCTTGCTGTTTGCCACGCACAAGGTGGCAACCTTCAAGAAGCTGAAGCTCACTCCCGCCATCGCGCTCGGCGGTTTGATGATCGGTATGTCTCTTGCTTGCTATGTTACGGCAACGCTTCTGACGACGGTTGCAAACGCGGTTCTGTTCATCTACACGGGTCCCGTTATCTGCATCCTGCTTGCTCGAATCTTCCGTAAAGAGCCTATTTCCGGTCTTCAGTGGATCTGCTTGGTCGCAGTATTCATCGGTATGCTGTTCGGCAATAACCTCATCGGCTTCGGTGTTGGCGGCCAGGCATTCGGTGTCGACCTGAACCTGCAGACCTCCACTCCCGAGTTCCCGCTCAAGGGCATCGGCGACATCTTCGGTCTGCTGTCTGGCGTGTTCTACGGCGCTTCGATGTTCTTCAATGGCTATCGTAAAGACGCCGACACCACCGCTCGTGGTGTGTGGAACTTCATCTTTGCAACCCTCGGCGCTGTCGCCATCGTTGTCCTGATGAACGTGTACGGCATCTCTGCCGGTCAGGAGAACTGGGTTACCTCTGTTGAGTTCACTCCGTTCAACTGGGTTGGCGCTGTGCTTCTGTGGATTGTTTGCGGTCCTATCGCCTTGGGCTTCCTGCTCGTTGCAGGCCGCAACCTTCCGGCTGCCGACTACGGCACCATCGCGTACTGGGAAGTTCCCGTTGCGATCTTCATCGGTCTGATTGTGTTCGGCGAGGCTTTGACCGCCAACACCATCATCGGTGCAATCCTGATTGTCGGCGGCGGTGCTATCCCGTCCGTCAAGGGCATGATCGCCGGCCGTAAGCAGAAGCAGGAAGAAGAAGTTCGTGAAAACCTCTCCGCTCACCTTGAAGAGGAAGCGGCGAAAGAGGGCTTGAAGTAAGCTCTTCAGCCTGTGCCCCGGAAAGGCGGCCGGACCCCGGGTGGTTCGACCGCCTTTCCCGCAAAAGCTGTTCCTGGCGGCGTGTTCATGATGCCGCCGCCAGGAAAATCCTATCGGTTCTACGAGACTATAGGTAACTTTGCATCCTCTGCATCGTTGTAGACGAGGGGCGATTCGCCCGAATGCGATGGATGCATTCCAAGGAGAGGAAGGTGTCGCAATGAAGATCACGAAGAATCTGGTCCACATTGCAACAGAGGTCGAATTCGAGGCCGCGCTTACCGAAGATGCTCTGAAGGCTGAATTCGAGAAGGCCGGCGTGAAGGGTTTCCCTGCAGAACTCGACATCGCTGAGCGTACTGAAGACCATGTTCAGATGGTCAAGCTTGACGACCTGCTCGGTTTCGCTGCTGCATCCGGCGTGGCGGCGGTGACGTACGACGTGACGTATTTCCCGCAGGCCGACGAGGACGAAGTGTCTCGCCAGGTTGCTCAGCTCGCTCGCGATCTGGAGATTTCTCCTGAGGTTATTCGCGAAGTCTGCGAGAAGCAGATTGCCGAATATCTTGAGCTCGATGCCAAGCGCGATGCGTCCGCGCCTGTGCACAGCATTGTCGAAGCATATGTCGGCGGCACTGCGTTTGCATGGTATGGCATGAACGATTATCCGCGTCTGCGTCGCGTTATTCTGCGCGAGCTTGCGCAGGGTGGTGCCAAGGCAAAGCGCGCCTTCGTTCTGCGTGCCAGCAAGGCCCAGGTCGACTTGCTCGAAGACTTCTAGTCGCATTTTGGGCCGACGTGCAAGGGGCACGTCGGCCCTCTTTGCTTACGGGCGTTCGTGCCATTCTCGCCGTTCGTGCGCGAATCGCGGGCGGCGGGGGTTTGTGTCGCGGCCGAACGCTTCGTCCTGTCACTGTTTTGTCAACACTCGCAGTGACAAAAGCGGTGTATATTCAGATGCATCGCATGGTTTCGCGAGCCGACCAGTCCAAACGGTTCGCTTAGGGGGTCTCGTCTCCGAATTCGCCGGAAACGGATCCCGGAGGAAGTGATTCTTTATGACGGACAGAACCGCCATGCCCCCTCAAGCTGGGGAAATCTCGAACCCGCCTAAAGACGAGCAAAACAAAACGCTCAAACGCGTCGTCGTTTCATCGTTTTTGGGCAACTTCATCGAATGGTTCGACTATGCGAGCTATTCGTATTTCGCAACGGTTATCGCACTTGTCTTTATGCCGGGCGATAATCCGACGGTGGCACTTCTCGAAACGTTCGCCGTCTTTGCTCTTTCGTTCCTCATGCGTCCTGTCGGCGCTGTATTCTGGGGGAACATGGGTGATAAGAAGGGTCGTAAATGGGCCCTTACCGCTTCGATCTTGCTGATGAGCGGTGCGACCTTCCTTATCGGCTGCTTGCCGACGTATGCGATGGTCGGACTCCTTGCTCCTGTTCTGCTTCTTCTTCTGCGCATGGTGCAGAGCTTTTCTGCTTCGGGCGAATATGCCGGTGCTGCAACGTTTCTTGCGGAATACGCACCTGCCAATAAGCGCGGCCTGTATTGCTCGGTCGTGCCCGCCTCGACGGCTACGGGCCTTCTGTGCGGTTCCATGTTCGCAACCGTCATGTACGCGGTCTGCGGCCATGATTCCGCTTTCGTGACCGACTGGGGATGGCGCATTCCGTTCCTGCTTGCCGGTCCTCTGGGTCTTATCACGCATTACATGCGAGAGCATCTGAGCGATTCTCCTGTGTATGCAAAGATGCAGTCCGACCTGGAAAACAAGAAGGGCCCTCAGGTCAAGGCTCCGTTCCGCACGCTTATGAAGAAGTATCCGCGCGTTCTTCTCATCAGCTTCGGCGCTTGCATGCTTAACGCTGTTGGTTTCTATGCAGTGCTTACGTACCTGCCGAACTATCTGATCGATACGGTGCAGTACGATTCCGCTCAGGCTTCAATGATTACGACGATCTGCCTGGTGGTTTATATCGGCTTCATCTTCTTCTCGGGACATATTTCCGATAAGTTCGGACGTAAGAAGATGCTGATTACCGCTTGCATCGGATTCGTCGTGCTGACCGTTCCTGCATTCTATTTGCTTAGCTCGAAGGACTTCATGACCATCTTGCTTGTCGAGCTTGTCATGTGCTTCTTGCTGACGATCAACGACGGAACGCTGTCGAGCTACCTGACGGAAACCTTCCCGACCGATGTTCGCTATTCGGGCTTTGCTTTGAGCTTCAATATGGCGAACGCCTTGTTCGGCGGTTCCGCGTCGTTTATCTCGATCGCTTTGATCGAGGCAACCGGCAATGCGATTGCGCCTGCTTGGTATATGGTCGGCATATCGGCCGTGGCGTTGGTTGCCATGATTATGTCGCATGAGCATTCGGGTAAGGATCTTTCCGAAATCTAGCTCATGCAGGCCCCCTGTCGGCTTATTGGCGGGGGAGCGCCGTGCCAAAGGGTGTCGGCACAGGTGCTCTTCGAGCGGTTTTGAAAAGCTTGTCGATTCAGGCGCTCGATGGCATATAGGATGGAGCATTGAACTATGATGTTCCTTTAGTTTGGTTGCAGCGTCCGCGGTTGACGTGGACGCTGCTTTTTTTGTCTATGGAGCCGCCTTGCCAGGCAGCGATGGTTGCGTTTCCTAGCGAATCGAATTCTTCAGCCATTTTGAAAGAAGCGGATTTGAATCCGCTGAATAGATAGAAGGTATTGTCATGGTCGTCAAGAAAACGGCGCAGGAGCCGAAATCGGTCAAGGCTCAAATCACCCGAGCCTCGCTTATTGTGGCTGCTGCGGCAATCATGCAGGAGGAAGGCCCGAGCGCGGTAACGTATCGCAATGTTGCTAAAAGGGCGAATACTGCTGCGTCTTCGACCGGTTATTATTTTGACTCCATTTCTGATTTGCTTTTCGAGGCGGGCGATTACAACATGCGTTCATGGGCGCGTCGCGCCGAATCGGTTGCCGACGAGGCGGAAGAAATGGACGTATCCGCATGTCGTGAGCATGTGGTTGATCTTTTCTTGGCTGCGTGCATGCCCGCAGAGGCGGGTACGGCGGCGCCGCACTATATGCAGCTTCTTGCTGCTTCTGAGTCTGCTGCTGTTACGCGGGCGTATCGTGCAGGTCGAGCACGTCTTGATGCTGCAGTGGGTAGGATTATCGAACGTGTCGGGCTTAAAGACGTCACGCCCCGTTTTGTCATCGCCCTTGTCGACGGCGCTGCGGTTTCGGCTGTTTCCGAAGGCGAATCGGCGCATGAGCGCGCTCGTGCCCTTCTTGCCGAATGGGTGTTTCCCGTTATGCGTCGCGACGGACTTATCGGCGAGGACGGCGTTTCTAAAGAATAGGCGTGCGCATACGCGCAAACTTGCCTTGAGGGCGGATAATAAGAAGAAAAATCATGCTCGCATTTCGGGCGCCGGCCACAGGTCGGCGCTTTTTGCGTTTTAGGGCGGGGCGACAAGCGGCTTCCTAAGGTGAAAGGACCGAACGGAAAGCCGCTGTGGTGCCGCCTGTGCTCTGTATTTGCTGGAAGATGAAGGGGTTAGCGGGCAGGGGAGCAGCATCGACAGGTCGCGGTTTCGAGCGTGTCGGATGCCTATTCGGATCGAAGGAAATGGTGGGGATAGGTCGGGTCGTTTCGGCGGGGGGATGTGGGTAAGGCATCTTCGTTCGAAGGTGCATGGGGGCAGCGGAGTGGTTGAGGGTGCTCGAAGAGGGTTCGAGGGGTAGAAAAAGCGGCTTCAAACGAAGCCGCTTTTTGGTCGATGCTCTTTTGTTCTAAGCGATGTTGCCGATGAAGGCGCGCGTACGCTCCGATTTCGGATTGTTGAACACCTCGTCAGGTGCGCCGCGTTCGATAACTTTGCCGTCTTCCATGAAGATCACGTGATCCGCCACGTCGCGCGCGAACCCCATCTCGTGGGTGACCACCATCATGGTCATGCCTTCTTTGGCAAGCTGGCGCATGACGTCAAGAACGCCGCGAACGAGTTCGGGGTCAAGGGCACTGGTTGCCTCGTCGAACAGCATGACGTGGGGGTTCATGGCCAATGCGCGAGCGATCGCCACGCGCTGCTGCTGGCCTCCGGAAAGACCGTCGGGGTAATGGTCCAAGCGGTCGCCCAAGCCTACGCGTTCAAGCTGCTCGATTGCGATGCGCTCTGCTTCCTCCTTGGATCGTTTGAGCACTTTCTCCTGGGCGATCATGACGTTTTTCTTGGCGGTAAGGTGGGGGAACAGGTTGAAGTTCTGAAACACCATTCCCACATGCTTGCGCACCTCGTTGATGTTGGTTTTCTTGTCGGTGATTTCGGTGTCTTCGAAATAAATATGACCGCTCGTGGGTTCTTCGAGCCTGTTGACGCAGCGCAACATGGTCGACTTGCCGGAGCCCGACGGCCCCAGGATGACAACTACTTCGCCCTTGTAAACGTCCAGGTCGATTCCTTTGAGCACTTCCACATCGCCGTAGCTCTTATGGAGGTCGCGAATGCGGATGATTGATTTAGTCGTATCGATGGTCATGAGGGCCTCCTACAAATCGGCCGTCTTGATGGCGAGTTCGTCTTTGGCAGCGTTGAGATCGGGTTCCCAGGATTGCTGCCTCTGTACCGATTTGGGCTCTTTGTCGGCAGGCTTTTTCTTGAGGGCAACCTTGCGGCCTCCCGTGCGGTCTTCCATGGCGCGTGTGATGCGACTCATGGGCAGCGTGACGATCAGGTAGAAGCCGGCGGCAACGATATAGGGCGTGATGTTGCCCGTGGCGGCCGTGATGGTCTTGGCGTACATGACCGTTTCCATGATGCCGACGGCGGCCAGAAGCGAGGTGTCTTTATACAGAAGAATGAGCTCGTTGGTCATAGTGGGAATGACGCGGCGGAATGCCTGCGGCGCAATGACGTGAATCATGGTCTGCACGCCGTTCATACCGAGCGAACGCGCTGCCTCGAACTGGCCTTTGCTGATCGACTGGATGCCGGCACGGAAGATTTCACACAGATATGCGCTCGAATTGAGGGCCATAACGCAGCAGCCGAGAGCGAAATTGTTGATGTTGAGTCCCAAAAGCGGCAATCCGAAGAAGGCGATGTAGATTTGCAGGAACATAGGCGTGCCGCGAACGACGTTGACGTAGGTGCCTGCGACCGCACGCAGCAGGCGGAAGCGAGCCATGCGCATCAGGGCAAGCAGGAATCCTACGGGAATGGCGGCAGGAAACGCGATGACAACGATGCCGAGCGCTGCAAGCCAGCCGTTAAAGACGCTGGGGATGCTGGTGACGATGATTGCGGGATCGAAGAAAAGATGCAGGAACTTGTTCGAATTCCACGCCTGCACCCAGCCTTGGTTGTTGAGCCATGCGGCGATCTGCTCAGCCATGCTGATGCTGGAGACCGTTATGGTGCCGCCAAGCGCCCCGAGTTCTGCGGTGGTGCCGTCGGCTGCCTGAGTGGTGGCAGCAACTTGGAATTCGCCACCTTCGCCCGGGAATACGACGTTGTAAACCTCCACGAGGAACGAAACGCCTGCAGGCGATGCTTCGGGCATGTCGATGACGATGGTTCCGTCGCCGGGTGCACTTACCTGGGCATTCAGCTCGACGCGGTCGAGTCCGGCAAGTCCTGTGACCTTCACCTTGTCGGCGTTGAGCTCGACGTTGTCTGCAAAGGCGAGGGTGATGCGCGAGAGGCTTTCGTCTTCGGCAGCGTGAGCGCGCCAGGTGACGCGCGTGGGGGTGGCGCCGAGGATGCGATTTCCGCCGTCTTCGTTAGGCGAGGCGGTGCACGATTCGACCTCGAGCGCTTGCGCGGGGGCTGGAGCTACAGCAAGCAGTGCCGCGCTCAGGATGAAAGCCGCAAGTGCGAGGAAAACCGCGCGTGCGGCCGATGCCCTGGTTCCTTTGCAGGAAGATGAAGCAAAGGGGGCGTTGATGCAGGTGTCCATGACGATGCCTTTCTTCATAGGAGGACACGATTCGCGTGCGGGCGCATGGCGTCCTTGGTGGGCAGGGGTCTTGCCTGCCCACCAAGGACGCCGCCGTCAGAAAGTGACGGCGGCGTCGCAGGATCGGCGAAAGAGCTTAGGCGCCAAACCATTTCTGGTTCAGCTCGTCGATCGTGCCGTCGGCCTCAAGGGCGGCGATGGCGGCGTCGATCGCGGCGGTGAGGTTGGGGTTGTCCTTGCTCACGGCGATGCCGTACTGCTCGCCCGTGGGAATCTCCTTGACAACCTGGCAGTCGGAGTAGGCAACCTTGATGTAGTAGTCGGCTACGGGCTTGTCGAGAACGACTGCGGCAACCTGGCCGGACTGCAAAGCGGCAAAGACTGCGGGATACTCATCGAAAGCGACGATTTCCTGGGCGTCAGCCAGATTCTCCTTGGCCCAGTCAAGACCGGTGGTTCCGGTTTCGGCGCCGATGCGCTTGCCTGCGAGCTGGGTTTCGTCAGTGATATCGGAGCCGTTCAGCACAACGATGCACTGGTTGGTGTCGCAGATGGGGGTGGAGAAATCGACTTCTTCTTCACGCTCGGGCGTGATGGTGAAGCCGGAAACGCCGACGTCAGCGGTGCCGCCGGCAACAAGGGCGGGAATGATGGTGTCGAATTTCATGGTGGGCAGATAGTTGCATTCGAGGCCCATCTGTTCGGCGATGGCCTTCATGAGGTCGACTTCGAAGCCTTCCACGGTGCCGTTATTGAGGTTTTCAAACGGAGGGAAGTCGAGCGAGGCGGCGACGGTAAGCTTGCCGTCTTCGACAAGCGTGTAGCTTCCGTCGGCTGCGGGCTCGGCGGTGTCGGTGCCGCCGCCTGACGAGCAGGAGGCAAGCAGCGGAAGCGCGCAAAGGGCGGCTGCCGCAAGGGCGAGGAAGAGCGCCTTTTTCTTCATCATGAGAGGTCCTTTCTGTGGGGGCTATGCCGAAGCGACGCAAGACGTCGCGATCGGATGGGAGGATGCGTCCGCAGGCGATTCGCATTGCCTGGGAGGCGGGAAAGCACGTTTGTCCTGTGGTTTGCAGAGGTTGGTGCAAGTGAGCTTGATGGCGGTGTCTATTGCGAAGAGATATGTGTGCGGTTTCTTTTTCCGATAAACGGCAAAGAGCTGTGTTTTACTATGAATTAATGCAAGCACACAAGAAATATAAGTAAATGAACTGGACTTATATATTTCTCAAGTTTCATATTTTGTGCAGTTAATCAAAAATATGATGCCCGCATTATTGCACACGACACTCCATTTGGAAAGAGTGTTTTTTACAAAAAAGAGTAAATGGAAGATTTTATGCGTCATAAATGCATTGAAAAGCATGCATAAGCGTGTGAAAAGCATATTATGCAGGGTAAACGGTCAATATTATGCAAAATAGAAATCGATTTAGGAAACTGCATCGGAGTCGGGGAAGTTCGCCGCCGTGGCTCAAGAATGTGACGCAAGCGTAACGATTGGGGCGAAACTATGCGAAACCCCCGTTATTCCTCTTGCATCCGCGCCGAGCGATGGTACTATAGCCATCAGTTAGCACTCGAAGGCATACAGTGCTAGCACTCACGAAGCCCCACTATTAAAGGGAAGCTAGAGAGAGGATAACAATCATGAATCTCAAGCCTTTGGGCGATCGCGT
Organism: Slackia sp.; assembly: GCA_030532315.1. Classification (GTDB taxonomy): domain Bacteria; phylum Actinomycetota; class Coriobacteriia; order Coriobacteriales; family Eggerthellaceae; genus Slackia. The sequence goes on along the minus strand of JAUNLI010000075.1, from coordinate 1,550 downwards.
CATCATCAAGCGCGACGAAGCTGAAGAGACCACCGCTTCCGGTCTGTACATCGCCTCCGCTGCCAAAGAGAAGCCGCAGAGCGGCGTCGTTCTGGCTGTGGGCGAGGGCAAGCACGACAAGGACGGCAACCTGGTTCCCGTTCCCGTCAAGGTGGGCGATCGAGTGCTGTACGGCAAGTTCGGCGGCACCGAGGTCACGGTTGATGACGAAGAGGTCATCATCCTGCGTTCTGACGACCTGTACGGCGTCTACACCGACTAAATCCCGCATTCTCGCCATTTCCGCGGCGGACGGCATATGCATCGTCCGCCGTATCACACGAAGGAGTGAATTGTCATGGCAAAAGATATTCAGTTCGACACCGACGCGCGCGGCGCGCTTGCCGCAGGCGTCACCAAGCTCGCTGATGCGGTCAAGGTAACCCTCGGCCCCAAGGGCCGCTATGTCGCCCTCGAGCGCACCTATGGCGCTCCGCTGGTCACCAACGACGGCGTTACCGTGGCCAAGGAAGTCGAACTTCCCGATCCGGTCGAGAACATGGGCGCTCAGCTCGTGAAGGAAGCCGCCACCAAGACCAACGACGTCGCGGGCGACGGCACCACCACCGCCACGCTGCTCACCGACGTTCTGGTGAGCGAAGGCCTGCGCAACATCGCCGCAGGCGCCAACCCCATCTCCATCCGTGCGGGCATCGAGAAGGCCGCCGCTGCCGTGGTCGACGCCATCGCCACCGACGCGATTCCCGTTTCCACCAAGGAGCAGATCGCTTCCGTCGGCGCCATCTCCGCACGCGACGACCAGACTTCCGACGGCGTGGGCGAGAAGATCGCCGAGGCCATGGAGGTCGTCGGCAAGGACGGCGTCATCTCCGTCGAAGAGTCCCAGACCTTCGGCATCGAGATCGAGGTCGTCGAGGGCATGCAGTACGAGCGCGGCTACATCTCCCCGTACATGGCCACCGACATGGAGCGCATGGAGGCCGTCCTCAAGGATCCCTTCATCCTGCTCACCGACCAGAAGGTTTCTTCCATCCAGGACGTCATGCCGATTCTCGAGCAGGTCAGCAAGACCGGTCGCCCGCTGCTCATCGTCGCTGAGGACGTCGACGGCGAGGCTCTGTCCACCATCCTTCTGAACCGTCTGCGCGGCACCTTCACTTGCGCCGCCATCAAGGCTCCCGGCTTCGGCGACCGCCGCAAGCGCATCCTCGAGGACATGGCCATCGTCACCAACGGTCAGGTCATCGCGAAGGACTTCGGTCTGGTTCTCGGTGAGGCCACGCTGAACATGCTCGGCCAGGCCAAGACCGTCAAGGTCACCAAAGACTCCACCGTCATCATCGACGGTGCGGGCGACAAGCAGGCCATCGCCGATCGCTGCGACCAGATTCGCGCCGAGCTCGAGCACGTCGATTCCGACTTCGACCGCGAGAAGCTCAACGAGCGTCTGGGCAAGCTTTCCGGCGGCGTTGCCGTCATGAAGGTCGGTGCTGCCACCGAGTCCGAGCTCAAGGAGAAGAAGAGCCGCATCGAGGACGCCCTGCAGGCAA
>JAUNLI010000074.1 GCA_030532315.1 Slackia sp. | reverse complement strand
TGTTCGCATTCGGTCTTGACACGCAGTCTGGTCCGCCGTTGATGTTCATCGCGCTCCCGCAGGTGTTTCAGGAAATGCCTGCAGGCGGCATCTTCTGCTTCGTATTCTTCTTGGCAGTGGCGTGCGCCGCAATCACCAGTTTGGTGAATTTGTTCGAGACTCCGATCGAGGCGCTGCAGGAACAGCTGCATCTTCCTCGATGGGGAGCGGTCGCCATCGTGGCCGCCATCGCGTTCGGCGTCGGCGTGTTCATCGAAAGCGGCGATGCGGTAAGCGCCTGGATGGACGCGGTTTCCATCTACGCCATTCCGCTGGGAGCGCTTTTGGCTGCGATTATGTTCTTCTGGGTGTGCCCGAAGCATTTCGCCAAAGAGCAGGCGCAAACCGGGCGCGAGAAGAAAATCGGCGCATGGTTCGAGCCTATGACGAAGTACCTGTTCGTGGGCATTACTGCGGTGGTTATCGTGCTGGGCATCTTCTATGGGGGCATCGGCTAGAGGACCCTGGTTTCAAGAGCAAAAGAAAAGGCGGCGGCCTGCTGGTCGTCGCCTTTTTGCGTGCGGGATTGATTGGCCTAGCGCGGTTTTGTGCCTCCGGTGCGGATACGTAACGAGCAAGCGCCGCCTTCGTTGCGGATCGGCGCTTGCTTTCAGGCGAAGTTAACATCGCTGTTACGCTCTGCTGTGATAAAGTACCGATATCAAATAAGGAATCCGCCTGCAGGTGGGCGGTTGTTCAGGGAAGGAGTGCAGACAATGGCTCGCACCGTATGCATCAGTGTTGCATCTTCGAACACCATGAACTGGTGGTGGCGCGGTGTCGAAACGATCGGTCGATCGTGAGCTTTTCGCGCTCCTGTCAACCTGCGAAGGCTTCCGGCTCGATCGGGGGCCTTTTCTTTTTGCCTTCGAGAGCCTGTTTTCTCGCTTTGCAGGCCGACGCAATCTCGCATCGTCCGTTCGTTTCGGCATCGCGCGCCTCCATCTCGCCCGTACGGGCGTTTCGTGTAACGCCGTTTCGAAAGGAAACCATCCGATGTCTCAGGAAATCGCATCTCCTCGTCGTCGCGTCGTCGCGGCTTCTGATGGGAAAAACAGTCTTAATGCATCGTCTCTTGTGCTCGTGGCCGTTCTGCTTGCGGCGGGCGCTGTCTTGAAGCTCACCGTCGGATCGCTTTTGGCCTCTATGGGCATGAAGCCGAATTTCATTATCGCTATGTATTGCCTTGCGATTCTTCTTATCAGACCGCGTATCGCTCAGGCTGCTGTAATCGGCCTGCTTGCGGGCGCTATTTGCCAGATTCCCATGATTAACGCGACGCCGCTTCTTAATATTCCGTCTGAGCTTTTGGGAGCGTGCGTATGCGGCGCTATGGCGATGCTTCCGATGAAGATCGCCGGCAAATTCGATTTGAATCCGTTTGTGAGTGCGTTTGTTTCGACAATCGTTTCAGGGTCGGTTTTTGCGGTGCTGTCCGTATATGTCAATGTGGTCTCAACAGGAGGCGATATGTTCGCCGCGTTGGCCGCATATTCTGTAATTGTTTTGGGCACGGCTGCGTTCAACGCGGTTTTCGTTCAAGTGATGATCGTGCCTTTGCGCAGCATTCTTCGAAAATGACGAAGCGAGGCCGCCGTGCGTATTCGGCGGCTTTTCGACCGTATTTTGCATAAAACGATACGAAAGGTCTGACATGATTGAAATACGCGATTTCGGATTTCGCTATCGCGGTGCTTCCGAATGTGCCGTTCGCAATGCGTATCTCGATGTTCCCGACGGGTCGTTTGTAGGCATTGTCGGAGCCGCCGCATCGGGCAAGACGACGCTTGCCCGTGCAATTGCGGGCGTTGCTGCTCATTGCTATTCAGGAGATTTTTACGGATCCGTCAAGGTGGACGGGCTTGACACCGTCGAGGTGCCGCTCAGCGAGATATCGCGATTCGTGGGGTATATGTGCCAGGATGTCGAGAGCCAGATGGTGTGTTCCGTTGTCGAAGACGAGATTTTGTATGGCTTAGAGAATTTCGGCGTGTCGCGCGAAGAGTCGTTTCGAAGGGTGGCTGAAATCGCCGAGGCTTTGGGCATTGAGGGGCTGCTTCGTAGGCGGATCGTGTCGCTTTCGGGCGGCCAGAAGCAGCGAGTCGCCCTTGCTGCCATCCTCGTCTTGCATCCTCGCGTGCTAGTTCTCGACGAGCCGACGGCCGAACTCGATCCCGCCGCATCTCGTGCGGTGTTTTCTTTGCTGCGCGATTATGCGGAGAAGCGCGGCATAACCGTGGTGGCGGTCGAGCAGAAAATCGCGCTGCTGTCCGATTTCGCCGATACCTTGGTCGTGATGGATTCGGGGCGTATCAGATTCGCGGAAGGGGTCGACGCACTGGTCGAACGCGTCGGTGATTTGTCCTCCGTTGGAATCGGCGTTCCTCGGATTGCATCGTTGATGCGTAGGCTGCGCGACGATGGGGTTTACGATGGCCCGTCATGTCGCACCGTCGAACAGGCGTGCGATGCAATTGGGTCCTACACGTTCGGTACGAAAGGACTCGGCGACATGCGGGTCGCTCTTTGCGACGGTCGGGGTATCACGAGCGAGAAGCATCGCATTGCGCCTGATCGTCGGGGCAGCGATCGACGATCGGCTGTTCCTGCTTTCGAATTCCGTGGCGTAACCGCGGGTTACGATGACGGGTCGACCGTCTTGCACGATTTGAGCCTTATGGTCGAGCCAGGCGAGTTCGTCGCATTCACGGGCACGAATGGCGCTGGAAAATCGACGGCAATGCGTCTGATAAACGGCTTGCTGCATCCGAATGAAGGCGAAGTGTTCGTCGAAGGGAAATCGACGGCTGTCATCTCGACGAGCGAGCTTGCTCATACGGTGGGATTTCTTTTCCAAAACCCCGATCGGCAGATATGCAAGGGAACGGTTCGCGAAGAGCTCCTTTTCAGTTTCGAAGCGCTGGGTCGTCTTGACGAGCGAGCCGTGTCTTCGGTGGATGCAATCGTGGAGGAGTTCGGTTTCGACCCTGACGCTGACCCGTTTCTTCTCGGTTGCGGCTCCCGCCAGCTTCTTGCCTTGGCATCGGTTGCGGTCGTCGAACCGCGTATCGTTGTTCTTGACGAGCCGACGACGGGGCTCGATTTCCACGAGTGCGAAAGGGTCATGCGCTTCGTTCGTGGGCTTAACGAGCGGGGGACGACGGTCGTCATGGTGTGCCACGATATGGAGGTCGTCGCCGATTACGCAGACCGAATCGTGGTCATGCACCAGGGCGCAATAGTGGCGGAAGGTCCTGTTTTCGAAATCATGCGGAATCGTCCGATTTTGGAGAAGGCATCTATCGAAGCCTGCCAGATGGTGGGCCTTTCCTCCGAGCTGGTGCGAAGGGGGGTTGTTTCTTTTAACGGTTACGTATCGAAAGCGAATACGCTCGACGAAATGGCGCATGCGCTCGGACGCTTGCTCTGTTTCCGTCGGAACCTCGAGGGATGTGCTGGTCGCAGGGGCGATGCATCTATTCGGTCGTCCGGTACCCCTGCGTTTTGTCGCGGTGCGTTTCCTCATGCTTTTCGGTTCGGATCATGCACTAAGGAGATGTCGTCATGAAGGATTTTTTGGAATACGTTGAAGGCGATAGCGCGTTGCACCGCATGAATCCGACGATGAAGTTGTTCTGTTCGTTCGTGTTCTGCTTCGCTTGCTTCTGCACATCAAACCTGTTTTTTCTTGTCGTAGCGTTGATCTTCGGTTTCATGCTTGCCGCTTCGTGCGGCATGGCTCGCCGTATTGCGGCGATGGCACGGGCGGTGGCGGCATTTTCGTTCGTTCTTGCCTTGGTGCAGGTTCTCACGACGCAGGGAGGCGTGCCGTTGGTTCAAGTTCCTTGGGGCGTTGTCGGAACGGCAGGCTTTGTAGCCGCCCTTACCACGGTGATTCGTTTGATTGCGGCTTCGATTCCGCTGTTCTTGACGTTTTATGTGACCGAGATTTCTGATATCGCGAATGCGCTTGTGAAAAACACGAGGATGCCGTATCGCTATGCATTCGCGCTGACGTCGACGATGCGTTTCATTCCGACGTTTATGGGGGACATGGGCGCCATCATGGAGGCACAGACGGCGCGTGGAGTTCGTTTCGATCGGGGTGGAATCGTGTCGAAGATCCGACTGATGGCTCCACTTTGCGTCCCGCTGCTGGTTTCGTCGGTTCGCAAGGCGGGTGATGCGGCCATAGCGGCTGAATTACGGGGCTTCGAGCTTCGAGGGCGTGCGAGCGGCTATCGAGAATATCCTTTTGCAGCATGCGACTATGTCGCCGGTGCTGCGTGCTTGACGATGCTTGCGATTTCAATCTTCCTTTCGTTTGCCCTCTCGTAGTGAAGGCGTGTTGCGGTGTTTGGCGCAGTGGCGTGTTCCGTCTGATTCGCGCTCAGATCTCACATCGGGGATTTTTTGACCATCCAGGCTTCGAATTATTCTGAAAAAGAACAAATTGAAAGCATTTTTCCTGCCATTTAGAATGAATCCGTGGTGAAATTCGATCAAAAGGGGGGAATCGAATGGATGCTCTCGACACCGGTGTGTCCACCAGAGGGTTCAGTCGCCGTCAGTTCATGAAGGGAAGCCTCGCTGTTGCGGCTTCCGCTGCGGCGCTTTCCGCATTCGGCTGCGCGCCTCAGGCGGAAGTGAAAGAGACCGAAGGCGTATCTGCGGCCAATCCTGAAGAAGGCGGCACGTGGATTCCTGCGGCTTGCTGGCACAACTGCGGCGGCCGCTGCGTGAACAAAGTCATGGTCAAAGACGGCGCGGTGGTTCGCCAGAAGACCGACGACAGCCATGAAGACAGTCCGGAATTCCCGCAGCAGCGCGGATGCGTTCGCGGCAAGGCGCAGCAGCAGCAGTGCTTCGGTGCCGACCGACTTTTGCACCCGCTTAAGCGCAAGGGATGGCAGCCCGGCGGCGGCGAAAATGCCAATGGCGCCATGCGCGGCAAGGATGAATGGGAGGTCATCAGCTGGGAAGAAGCGATCGACCTTGCCTGCCAGGAAATCAAACGCATCAAAGACGAATACGGCCCCACGGGCTTTTATTCGAAGTCGTCGGATGCGTGCATCAACCTGATGTGCGGTTGCGTGCGCGGTTGGGACACCACGTCGCACGGCACCTATACGCTCGGTTCCGACATGATCGGCCTTCCGTCGCTCGACTGCGGCAAGGCGAACGACCGTTTCGACCTGCCCAACGCCGACTACATCGTGTTGTATTCGTCGAACCCCACGTGGTCTGCGGCAGGCACGCCTACGTATTATTTCATCCAGGCGAAAGAAGCGGGCACCAAGTTCGTGACCGTCGACCCGCTGTACAACGCGTCTGCCCAGATGCTCGATGCGGATTGGTATCCCGTTCGCAACGGCACCGACATGGCCTTCATGCTTGCCGTGGCCTATGAAATGCTGCGTCTCGACGAAGAAGAGGGCGACATCATCGACTGGGAGTTCCTCGACAAGTACACCGTTGGCTTCGACGCCGATCACATGCCGGCCGATGCCAAGCTCGATGAGAACCTGAAAGACTACATCCTGGGCACCTACGACGGCACGCCGAAGACGCCCGAATGGGCACAGCCTATCTGCGGCATCGAGCCTGAAAAGGTGACCGAATTCGCACGTATTCTGGGCAAGAACAACAAGACCATGTTCCTGCATAACTACGGCATGGTCCGTTGCAACGGCTCCGAGATGATTCCCCAGATGTTCATGGCTCTCGGCGCCATGGGCGGCCATATGGGCAAATCGGGCCATGCTTGCGGCGGCAACTACCACGCGGATGCGGGCAACTACGGTCCGAGCCTGGTCAAGGCCGGCTCTTCCAAGCTGCCCAAGACTCAAAACCCCGTGAGCACGGGCGTGCGTCAGCCTCAGCTGTACGACCTCATTCTTGCAGGCGGCGGTGACGTTGTTGACGTGTCGAACTCGTATGCCAGCTTCCATGAGCCCATTCCCACGACGCTTGGTCCCATCAAGGGCATCTTCCATGTCAAAGACGCAACGCTGCAGACGTCCCTTCACCAGAAGGCAGGCATCGAGGCCCATCGCGCTGTCGATTTCGTCTTGACGCGCGCGCAGTTCATGACCACGAACGCCCTGTATTCCGACATCGTTCTGCCCGTCACCACCGAATGGGAGCGCGTCGGCAGCGTGACCGGATGCAACCGCGAATTCGTCTACTGCTACTCCAAGGTCACCGAGCCTTTGGGAGAGGCCAAGACCGACCAGGAAATCAGCACGCTTCTGCTTGAAGGCATGGGCATCGATCCGACGCTTGCGTTCGACAAGTCCGAAGAGCAGCAGTTCTTCGACCAGATTGCAGGAAGCCAGGTTATGGGCGATGACGGAGAAATGAAGCCGCTCGTCACCATCACCGACGAAGACATCAAGAAGATGGGCGTCGAGGGCAGCCCGCAAGAGGGCGTCATCGCAATGGCCGATTTCGTCGCCAACGGCGGCTATCAATTCCAGCGCACGCCTGATGACGGGCACGGCTTCATCGGCTACGAAGACTTCGTGGCCGACCCCGAGGCAAACCCGCTTCCGAGCGCAAGCGGCAAGCTGGAAATCTATTGCCAGGCTCGCTACGACCTCATGGCCAGCTACGAATATCCCGGCATCGAGCAGTACAAGCCGTATCCGACCTATGTCGTTCCGTGCGTCGGCTACGAGTCCACGTTCAAGGACGGCGCGATCGGTGGCGAGAAGGGCGAATATCCCTTCTTGATGTACAACCCGCATTACCTGCGTCGTTCTCATACCGTGTTCGACAATTGCCCGTGGATGCGTGAAGCCTGGTCGAACCCTGTGTTCATCAGCCGCCAGGATGCTCAGGAAAAGGGCATCGAGGACGGTGACACGGTGCTGATCAGCGCTCCTGCGGGCAAGGGTCTGCGTAAGGCCGCCGTTCTCGACATTCTTTTGCCGGGTGTTGTGGGCGTTCCGCATGGCGCCTGGGTTGATGTCGACGAAGAAACAGGCATCGATCGTGCCGGTTCCGACAACTATCTGATCGGTGCCGAGTTCGGCGGGTTCGGCGTTTCCGGCTACAACAATCAGATCTGCAATATCGAAAAGTACGACGGCGAAGCGCTTGAGCCCGACTGCGAATGGCCGCAGCGCATCGTTTCCGCATAGGGGGATGATCGAGAATGGCAATCGGATTTTATTTCGACATGACCCGCTGCACGGGCTGCCGCGCATGCCAGGTGGCGTGCAAGGATAAAAACCGCCTCGAGGTGGGAACGCTTTATCGCAATGCCCATACGTATTCCGTCGGAACGTTTCCGCAGGTAAGCGCATACAGCTTCTCGGGAAGCTGCAATCATTGCAATACTCCTGCATGCTTTGCCGCTTGCCCTTCGGGCGCTATCGAGAAACTCGAAGACGGTGCGGTGGTCATCAACCACGAAACATGCACCGGCGACGGTTCGTGCGTGGAGGCGTGCCCCTACGGCATTCCGAAGATCCTGCCCGACGGCAAGGCCGGTAAGTGCGACAGCTGCTATCAGATTCGCGAAGCCGGCGGACAGCCTGCCTGCGTGGCGGCGTGTCCGAACCGTGCGCTCGATTTCGGCGAATACGACGATCTTGTTGCCAAGTATGGCGAAGATTGCGTTAGCGAAATCGCTGTGCTTCCTTCGGCGACTGAAACCGACCCGTCTTTGCTTATCAAGGCGAAAGACGCTTCGTTCAGCGAAGACTTCGTCGAGGTTACCTGGTAGGGTGTGATTCAGCAAAGGCGCCGCGGAATGTCTGCGGCGCCTTCTTTTAATTGAGTGTGGAATATACTTTAGGTATTAAAAATATTTAAAGTATCGAAAGGAAATCATGGACGATATCGCCATCGAAGCAATGGGGTTGCGCCTTGCCGATAGGATATACGCCTATCGTATGCTCCATATCGTGTTCGGCGCATCGCCGAATCGCGAGGAGCTCGAGATGCTCTCGTGCGCGCAGACCGCCGAAGTGTTCGCTCGTCTGCGAGATGCGGCGAACGAGGAAAACCTTACTTTAAAGACATATGACCAGGGAAAAGAAAGCGTCGTTGCGTCTTCGGACGTCCTTGGTCGTATGGAAAAGCTGGCTGATTTCTTGCGAGGAAAAGTCGATGACGCCGACTACATCGACAGCCTGTCTTCTCTTTATGTGCGCCTGTTTTCGGTTCCGGGCGAATCATATGTCTATCCGTGGGAGTCGCCCTACCTTGATACCGACAAGATGATTTTCAAAGAAAGCACCATTGACGTGCGGAGGCGTTATGCCGCGCATGGGTTCGAGGCAGTCGAGTATAAGCATTTCCCCGAAGACCACGTGTCGATGATGCTCGATTTCATGGCCCGTCTGAGCGAACGCGCATTCCAGGCGTTTGGTGACGAAGACGACGAAAAGGCCGCCGCGCTCCTCGGCGATCAGGCCGATTTCATCGATGCGCATCTTGGGGAATGGCTCGAATCCTTCCATAAAGAACTTTGCCTGAAAGACGAATCGGGCATGTTCAGCCAGATGGCGGAGGTTTTGCGTGCTTTTGTAGCGGTTGACGGGGCTTTTGCGGCTTCTGTCCGTTTTGATTTCTAGACGTAAATCCTCCTTCGAATCCGCGATGCGATTCATGTTTCATAAAGCCCGTGTGCGCCTTTGCGTGTGCGGGCTTTTTCATGGGATTTGGCGCTTTTGGGCCGGTTGCGACAAAGCGTGGGTGTTTTTCTGCTGTCGCAGGGATGACAATAAGAAAATCGCATCGTCAAGAAAGGAGACGCCCCATGCTCGATTTGAACGAACTGACGAAAGAGCAGCTTGTGGAGCTGGTGAAAATCCAGGCGAAGAACACCATCGCATGCGATGGCTGTTGGTTTCAGGCTCTAGAACGCGAACGGGGGATGGACGAGGCGATTCATTTCGACGAGGAGACATGGAAGCGTTTTCCTCGTTCGGAAGCGCGTCGTGCCAAAAAGTTTCTCGGCCTTGATGAGCATTCCGGTCTCGATGGGCTCGAAAGGGCTCTTCCGTTGCGTGCCGCATCGATTTCGAACGAATATGAAATCACGCGTGAAGCAGACGCTCTCGTCTTTCGTATCACGAATTGCCGCGTGCAAGAGGCGCGGGCAAGCAAGGGCATGCCGTACCATCCGTGTAAAAGCGTCGGTGCTTTCGAGCATGAGACCTTTGCTTCGGCGATTGACGAGCGCATTTCTGTCGAATGTTTGAGTTGCTTCCCCGAGGTGACTGACGATACCTGCAATTGCTCATGGCGTTTCGAGATTCGCGAGTAAGGTTGTGCGTCATTGTCTCAAATGACGGTTTCGTGACGGCTTTTCCCGCGATGCGTATTTCGGGTATACTGCCGCATGTTGCAAGCCAGTGCTACGGATGGGCCTGGGCGGCGCCATGGTTCGAACCTGGTCAGGTCCGGGAGGAAGCAGCCATAAGGGCCCGCTGACGAGCGCCCATGCCTATCCGTAGCACTGATGCCGGCTTTGCCGGCGCAAAGTCGACGCCGCGACGGCCTGAGACTTCTCGTCTTGCCATGGTGCCGAAAGGCGCAGTGCGAGCCGGGGTGTCTCAGGCCGTCTTGTGTACGGCCTTTTCGCGGTTGTCATCGTCGTCTGCGGCCTGCGGGCCGCTTATCCGAAAGGGTTTCATGGAAATCATCCAGTTCTTCGTCGATCTTCTTTCCGATCCTCGTGGTGCCATTGCGGGATGGATCGTCGCTCTCGGTCCGCTTTGGGTGTATAGCCCGTTGTTCCTGATCGTTTTCGTCGAGACGGGTTTGGTCTTCTTCCCGTTTTTGCCGGGTGATTCGCTTCTGTTCGCAGCAGGTGTGTTTTCGGCCGACGGCGGCGGTCTCAATGTGTGGGCGACGTTGTTCGTGTTCTATGCTGCGGCCATTTTGGGCAATACTTCGAATTACTGGATCGCTCGCTTCTTCGGCGCTCGCATCATCGATTCCGGCAAGGTGAAAGCTCTTACGCCGGAGCGCATGGCGAAACTCGACCACTTCTTCGCAAAGTATGGCGGATTGACGATCATCATCACGCGCTTCATGCCGTTTTTCCGTACGTTTGCCCCGTTCATTGCGGGTACGGGTCATATGAATTTCGGCAAGTTCACGCTGTTTAATGTGATTGGCGGCGTTGCTTGGGTGACTTCGTTCGTTTTGGTGGGCTATTTCTTCGGCGGTATCCCGTTTGTCCAGGAGCATTTCGAGGTCATCGTTTTGGGCATCGTGGCTGTTTCGGTGGCTCCTGCCATCATCGGTGCGGTGAAGGCGGGCTTGAATGCGCGCAAGAAGAAAAAATCTCAGGCAGAATAGTAAGAGATGCGCTAGAATACCGCACTGCTTCTCATTATGCGGACATGGCTCAGTTGGTAGAGCACAACCTTGCCAAGGTTGGGGTCGCGGGTTCGAGCCCCGTTGTCCGCTCCAGAATTTCCAGGCCTCGCGAAAGCGGGGCCTTTTTGTGTGATGTTCTCGAAAGGAGCTGTGAATTGTCGAGGCTTTCTTTCGAGCGTCGTGACGATTTTGCGTGATGCAGAGACCGAGGCTGGACGGTTTGGGCTTAACGGACAAAACGTGTACCCCCGACTACCAGTCCGGCCCCCTCCATTCC
>JAUNLI010000073.1 GCA_030532315.1 Slackia sp. | reverse complement strand
TGGCGCCGACGCCTGCGGTGGGCGATTCGGTAGGCGAAATCCTCGAGGAAATCGGCCTTGAACAGGTGGGCGCTCCCGGCACCACGGCTGCGCTTGCCATGTTGAACGACCAGGTGAAAAAAGGCGGCGTCATGGCATCGAGCTATGTGGGCGGCCTGTCCGGCGCATTCATTCCCGTGTCGGAAGACAAGAACATGATCGACGCGGCGGCAAACGGATGCCTGACCATCGAGAAGCTCGAGGCCATGACCTGCGTATGCAGCGTCGGTCTGGATATGATCGCCATTCCAGGCGACACGACGGCTTCCACCATTTCGGGCATCATCGCCGACGAAGCGGCGATCGGCATGGTGAACCAGAAGACCACGGCTGTGCGTGTGATCCCCGTGATCGGCAAAGGCGTCGGTGAGACGGCCGAGTTCGGCGGCCTTTTGGGCTATGCGCCCATCATGCCGGTGAATACGAAAAGCTGCGAGGCGTTCATCAGCCGCGGCGGCCGCATTCCCGCCCCGATCCATTCGTTCAAGAACTAGGAAGTGTTCGAAGTGGAGGTGCGCGAATATCGCGAGGAAGACCTTGGGGCCATGCGCGACATCTGGAACGAAGTCGTTCGTGACGGGGCGGCGTTTCCTCAAATGGATGAATTGAAGGACGATTCAGAGGCGCGTGAGTTCTTCGGTTCTCAGACGACGTGTGCCGTTGTTGAAGACGACGGGTGTGTGCTGGGTCTTTATATCCTGCATCCCAACAACGTGGGACGCTGCGGTCATATTGCCAATTCAAGCTATGCGGTGGCATCTGCGGCGCGCGGCATGCATCTGGGTGAGCGCTTGGTACGCGATTCGCTGGTGCGGGCGCGCGATGCGGGTTTTCGCGTGCTGCAGTTCAATGCCGTGGTGGCAAGCAATGCATCGGCGCTGCATCTCTACGAAAAGATCGGCTTCACGCAGCTTGGCGTGATTCCCGGAGGGTTCTTGAACAAGGACGGCGTTTACGAGGACATCATCCCGCATTTCTACGATTTGACCACGCTGTAGGATTCATTGGAGCCGGCAAGGTTCGGGTTGCAACCCGGCGCCTTGCCGGCTCGATTTGTTTTGACAGCGGATCGTCTTCCTTGCGGGACGTGCCGAATGTTTCGAAGCAGGCGCCCGAATAACCCATCGCCCCCTCTTTTCTCTTCGTTTCTCTTAAAAATCTGCCATTTTCTACCTTTCTCTAACAGATATTGTTGGGAAATGGCAGATTATTGGCAGGAGAGGGCCTTTGCCTAATGCAGGGGAGACGCCGGGGTTTCTGATGTACGGCGCGAGGTGAATCCTCGTTGGTTGAAAGACGATAGGGAAATCGACATGTCTTATATCGAAATAGCAAGTTTGGACGACGAGCGTCTCGACGCGTATGCGCGTCTGACCGAGGCGCAGCTGCGTAATAGGCTCGAGCCCGAAAAGGGCATTTTCATTGCCGAGAGCATCAAAGTGATCGACCGCGCCCTTGCGGGCGGCATGCAGCCCGTTTCGGTGCTTATGACGCCCGAATGGAAAGAGGCTGCTGCGCAAACGATAGCGAAGATAGAGCAGGTGGGCGAATCGTGCGGCGTCGACGTGCCGGTGTTCGTTGCGCCCGAAGAGGAATTGAAAAAGCTGACGGGCTTTGCGTTGACGCGCGGCATTCTGTGCGCTATGCGCCGTCCCGTGCTGCCAAGTGTCGAAGAGCTGCTTGCGAGCATCGATGAGAAACGGGCTGCGTCGGGAAGCGACGACGGCTGCAGACGCATTGCCGTGCTCGAGGGAATCGTGGACCATACCAACGTCGGAGCCATTTTCCGATCGGCTGCGGCGCTCGGTGTCGATGCGGTGCTGGTTACGCCGACATGCTGCGATCCGCTGTATCGCCGTGCGGTGCGCGTGTCGATGGGCACGGTGTTCCAAGTGCCGTGGACGCGCATCGGCGAGACGGTGCATGATTGGCCGGCCGCGGGTCTTGAGCGTCTTGGGGCGCTTGGCTACAAGACGGCGGCAATGGCGTTGTCGGATGATTCGGTTCCGCTCGGGGACGAGGGTCTTGCTTCATGCGACAAACTTGCGCTCGTGTTCGGCACCGAAGGCGACGGCCTTTCGCATCGTACGATCGAAGGCTGCGATTTCACGGTGCGCATTCCCATGATGCACGGGGTGGACAGCCTGAACGTGGCCGCGGCTTCAGCTGTGACGTTTTGGGAGCTGTGTCGCTAGGGCGGCTTGTTGCAGTGAGGCGTTTGCGGTCATTTGGTTGCTTTTACAGATTGATGGAATTCTTTCGACGGCCTGCCGATGCGATTGTCGGTGGGCCGTTTTGCATGGGAGAAGGGCTGTATGGCGGGCGCTGTCGTGAATGGTCGATGCTGTCGGTCGAAGGATTCAATGGACGAATGTCTCCTTTTCGTAAAAGGAGACGCATTGCAAGAGGGTCTCGAAACCTTTTCCGGGGGCATGGTTGGTTTTACACACCGGATGCTGTGGAATCTAGCAAGTTTTCAACAAACTTTCTGAAATAAGTGCAAAACAAGGGTTTAACTTACTTTTTGAAACCCGAACATATGGACAAAAAAGCCGAGGTGGCACGAGGTATTGTTGAAAACCAAGAAGTTATCAAGGTATGTGGAAGAAACTATTAACAATAATGTGGAAAAGGCGCTGTTGTTGAAAAAGTTATCAACAGTGGAAAAAAGCGTCATTGGTGGAAAAGAAATCGAATATCAAAATAATCATTAGTATTAATTCGCAACTAATGTGAGGGCCAATAAAAAACTCCCGTCCATACAAGGCGGGAGTTTTGTGACTGGAGGCGTTTCGGTGTGAATTGGTGGATCGTCCTATTCTGGGTGGCAGCACGGCCCGTTGTCGCACCCCTGTGCGGTCTCGCAGGACATGCTGCCGTTTTGGTGCAGCGTCATTCTGGGTGAAAGTGCAGCTGCATCGACATAGAGGCATGCAGCGTGCAGGCTGGGCCGTTTCGCACTGAAACGCGTCCACCCTTGCTTTAATGCGAGACGCGTTCCTTCAGGCGCTCGATGGGGTGCTTGTCGGCCACGCGATAGATACCTGCCGCAAGCAGCGGCATGATGAGCATGGTGAGCGCTCCTGCCGATACGAATACCGACGCTGTCGAATCGGTCATTGCGCCTGCGCTGACGGCGACCGACGTCACGGCTACGATCAGCGGCAGGGCGGTGGTGCAATACACCGCAACCGAAGCATGGGCGCGTGCGCCCAGTTCGGCCACTTCGGGGTCTTTGTCGTGACGCATGGACAAAAAGATGGGCACCGCGCGAATCAGCACCAGCATGGCAATGAATCCCACCAAAAGCAATGGATCGTCGGCAACGGCAAGCAAGTCGATCTTCGCACCTGAGACTACGAAAAACAGCGGGATGAAAAATCCGTAGCCGATGGCGTCGAGCTTCTTTTCAAGATCATGGTCGCCTTCGGGGATGATGTAGCGCAGGATAAAGCCTGCGGCGAACGCTCCCATCACGATGTCCAGATTGAAAAGCGAAGAGAGAGCGACGAGTGCGATGAGCAGCATCAGCACGGCGCGTACAAAGGTTTGAGAAGTGGTGTCGCGTCCCGCGAAGAAGATGTCGCGAATCGGGCCCTCCGTGCGCGAGGATTGGTGTCCGAACACTGCCATCAGCACGGCGATGGTGATGAACAGCAGCAGAATCAAAACGGTCATCCAAGTCGATCGCGTGGAGAGCA
This sequence comes from Slackia sp., assembly GCA_030532315.1. GTDB lineage: Bacteria > Actinomycetota > Coriobacteriia > Coriobacteriales > Eggerthellaceae > Slackia. The sequence goes on along the minus strand of JAUNLI010000073.1, from coordinate 7,044 downwards.
GCAGCGCCATGGCCACGATGGGCCCCAGTTCTCCCCAGGTGCCGTAGGAAAGCACCGAGTCGCCCAGGCGCGTACCAAGCAGGTTGCGCTCTTTGAGGATGGGCATAAGCGCGCCGATGGCGGTGGTGGTCAGTGCGATGGTGACGGCAAGACCGTCGAGGCCGCGCGCTGACACTCCTGTGAAGCAGTGCACGGCGGCGAATGCCAGCATGAGCGTGACCGCCCACGTTGCAAGGCCGCGTTTCCCTTCGCGCCCGGTAATGGTCTTCGGGTTGATCTCGTAGCCTGCCAGCAAAAACAGCATGGCGCACCCCAGGTCGGAAAGCAGCAACACGCTTTCGTCTGTCCAGATGACGTTAAGCATGGCAGGGCCCAGAACGGTGCCTCCCGCAAGAAGGAGCACCGTTTCGGGGATGGGCTTGCGCGGAATGAGGTTGGCGATAACGGGCGCCGCCACTGCGATCAGGGCGATTACGGCGAGCGAGGTAAAGTCGTGGGTCATGACATTCCAATTCGACGCGTGGAAAACAAGACGCCCAAAAGGGTAGCATACGCCTGTGCGCCGTTTTTTGCCCGGCTTGTCACCCTCACGCCTTCGGCGCTCCTTGCTTTGCGTCGGATGTCGTGCGGTGCCTTCGTTGTTTTCAGTGCGTCGGTCGGGCGGGGCGCTTTAGATGCGGCAGAATGCTCGGTCGCGCATCGGCCGAGTGGGCCGAAGGACGTTTATACTGCCTTTGCGCCATGATGCGTCCTAGGCGTTCTGTAGAATCGCGCCTGCCATGACGGAACGCCGCATTGCGCCATCGTTCGGCCTTTGAATAGGAGGGTTACCCATTATGCAGAATCGACGCCCCATTCATCGCATCATGTTTGTCTGCCACGGCAACATCTGTCGTTCCACTATGGCCGAATTCGTCATGAAAGACCTGGTGAAACGTGCGGATCTCGAGGGCGATTTCGTTATCGCTTCGTCGGCGACGAGCAGCGAGGAAATCGGAAACGACACTTATCCTGGCACCAAGCGCGTGCTTTCCGAACACGGCGTTTCTTTTTCGCCGCGCGCGGCCGTGCAGTTGCGTGCGGCCGATTACGACGCCTACGACCTGTTCGTCGGCATGGATGCCGCCAATATCCGCAATATGCGCCGCATGTTGAAAGGCGACCCCGCCGCCAAGGTGCACAAACTGCTCGAATTCGCCGAGGGAAGCGATACCGATGCGGCCGCCGATGTGGCCGACCCCTGGTATACGGGCGATTTCGAAACCACCTATGACGACGTTCTGCGTGGCTGCGAGGCGCTGCTTGCCTGGTTGCGCTGATTTCCGGCCCCATTGCCCGACACGTATGCACCGCTGCCTTTGTGCTCCGTATGCTCCCGTGGACGTTTCCTATTCGTTTCCAAACCGACGGTTCGCTCGGCGCTTACGCTCTAGCACTCTCTATAAAAGAGTGCTAATCTTGGTTGCTGTTCGACGAAGCGCGAACGTTGCAATGCGCGATGGTCGCGCGGCTCAGGAAACACGGGCCGGCAACGGGTCGTGTGCAGAGAGAGGACTGGCTCATGCCTAAGGAAATCGCTTTCAACGCCGATGCTCGCAGCGGCCTTGCTGCAGGCGTTCACAAACTTGCCGAAGCCGTGAAAGTGACGCTCGGTCCCAAGGGCCGTTTCGTTGCCACCCAAGACGATCGTTATTGGAAGGCTCCCCAGGTCACCAATGACGGCGTGACCGTTGCCAAGGATATTGAGTTCGCCAACCCCGTCGAGCAGATGGGCGCAAAGATGGTGCGCGAGGTTGCTGGTCAGACCGATAACGAAGTGGGCGACGGCACCACCACCGCCACGCTTCTGACTGACGAAATCGTGACCGTCGGCCTGCGCAGCATTGCCGCCGGCGCCGATCCGATCGCTATTCGTCGCGGCATTCAGCGCGCTTCCGCCGCCGCGATCGAGGCCGTCAAGGAAAACGCCATTGCGATCGAAACCCACGAGCAGACCGCAAACGTCGCCACCATTTCTGCGGGCGATGCGCTGATCGGTGAAAAGATTGCCGAGGCAATTGACGAAGTGGGCAAAGACGGCGTCATCATTGCCGAGAAATCGCAGACGTTCGGCATCGAGGTCGAGGTGAAGAAGGGCCTCATGTTCGAACGCGGCTTCCTTTCGCCCTACATGGCTGACGACATGCCGAACATGCGCGGCGAACTCGAAGAGCCCTACGTCATGGTCACCGACCAAAAGATTCAAAACATCCAGGAAATTCTGCCGGTGCTCGAGGCCGTGAAGCAGTCGGGGCATCCACTGCTGATCGTGGCGAGCGATGTGGGAACCGAAGCCCTCAATACGCTTCTTCTCAACAGGATGCGTGGCGCTTTGAACGTGGTCGCCGTGCAATGCCCCGGCTACATGGACAGCGATTCGCGCAAGAAGCAGAACATGGACATCGCCATTCTTACGGGCGGTCAGGTGATTACTCCTGAATTCGGCCTTACGTTGTCCGATGCCACCAAGGCTATGCTCGGTCGCGCCAAGAAGGTCAAGATTACCAAGGATTCCACGCTGATTATCGGCGGCTTGGGCAACAAAGACGCCATCGAGGAGCGTTGCAAGCAGATCAAGGCCGAATACGAGGGCACCACGAGCCGTGGCGAGCGTCGCGAGCTTCGCGAACGCCTGGCGAAGATGTCCGGCGGCATCGGCGTGCTGCGTGTCGGCGCGGCCACCGAAACCGAGCTCATTTCCACGCGTCGTCGCATCGAAGACGCCATTCGTTCCGTTCAGTCCGCATTGCGCGAAGGCGTCGTTGCGGGCGGCGGCACCGCATTGTTGCAGGCCATCCCTGCGCTCGATGCCCTCGAGGCCGAAGGTGACGAGAAAGTGGGCATCGATATCGTGCGTAAAGCGCTCGAAGCTCCCGTTCGCACCATTGCCGAAAACGCCGGCATGGAGGGCAACCTCGTGGTCGAGAAATGCAAGACGCTCGAGAAGGGCTGCGGCCTGAACGCCGCAACGGGCGAATATGGCGACATGGTCGCCATGGGTGTGGCCGACCCCACCGAGGTTGTGCGCACTTCGCTCGAATCGGCCGTTTCCTTGGCGTCGCTGATCCTGGTCACCGAGGTCACCGTGAACGACAAGGTTCAGGAAATCACCTGGGAAGACCTGGGCATCAAGAAGTAAATTCGCTTCGATTCCAAAATGCGTGCAAAGGCGCCGTCCTGATAAGAGGGACGGCGCCTTTTTTCGTTTCATAATCTGCTTTTGTTGAGAAGAGAAGGGGGTTCGGGTCGATGATTGCGGCCGTGGCGTTCGGCGTGCTGCCCCGCCTTCGTCGGCCTTGATGCGCGCGATGGGCCGACGAAGGCTGTGGCTTTCGATCCGTTGGCCGCCCTTAAAGCCCGAGCCGTTCCTCGAGCGCCTGGTTGATGATGCGCAACGCCTTCACGCGGGCGTAGTATTTGTTGCTCGATTCTAGAATGCGCCAGGGGGCATATGGCGTCGAGGTCAGGCGGAACATGTCGTCGATCGCGGCGGCGTATTGCGGCTGCTTGTCCCTGTTGCGCCAGTCTTCGGGCGTGATCTTCCATTGCTTGTCGGGGTTGGTTTCGCGGTCGTTGAAGCGGCGCAGCTGCTCGTCAGGATCGACCGCCACCCAGAACTTCAGCAGAATGGCGCCCCAGGCCTGCAGTTCGTGCTCGAATTCGTTGATCTCATCATAGGCCCGCCCCCATTGCTCGGGGCTCGCGAACCCTTCCACGCGCTCCACCAGCACGCGTCCATACCAGCTTCGGTCGTAAATGCCTACATGTCCCGCGCGGGGAAGTCGCGTCCAGTAACGCCACAGATGCGGATGCATAAGTTCGGGCTTGGTGGGAGCGGGGCTAGGGAAAACCGTGTATGCGCGCGCGTCGATTGCTTGCGCCACGCGCTTGATGTTGCCTCCCTTGCCGGCGGCGTCGTCACCCTCGTAGAGCAGCATCAGCGGAATGCGGGCGCGATACATCTTCAATTCGAGTTCGCCCAGGCGTTTCTGTTCCTTCTTGAGCGCCTCGACGTATTCTTCGCGCGTCAAGGCGAGCGAATAGTCGATGTCTTCCAGGCGCGGCGGACGTGCCACCATGGTGAAGCGGGAATGGGCGGGAGCAAGCGCACTTTGGGCATGCGCCGTTTCGCGTGCGGCCGCAAGAACGCGCTCGGTTTCTTCAGCGCTGCGCTGTCGCGGATCGCTTGCAATCAGAAGGCCTGTGCTGTTTTCGACCGCTTTGGCAGCAGCCGCCGCAGCTGCAGGATCGGCTTGCTTGGCCAATGCGCGTTCAAGCGCGGCAACCAGCGTGCGGCACACGGTGAGGTTTGCGGTGCGTTTGTCTTCACCGTTGACCAGGGTCCATCGCGCGAAATCGAAGTCGGTGCGGCGCAGCAGCTCGTCGTATTTCGCGTAGGTCTCGTCGTAGTCTTTGATGTGTTCGAGCTCTTGCTTGCTCACGCGCCAGCTGGTGTCGGGGTCTTCGTGCAGGCGACGCAGGCGTTTTTCCTGCGCCTTTTGGGAAATATGCACGAAGAATTTCACCACCACGTAGCCGTCGGCCGCCAGTTGGCGCTCGAATTCCTCGACGGCCGATTGATAGGCGCGGATGTGGTCTTCTTTGTCGGTATAGATCAGGCGCCTGGCGGCGGCGGTGTACCATCCGCGTTCGTAAATGGTCATGTCGCCGCGCGGTCCGAGCGCTTGCCAGAATTCCTGCATAAGGGGAGAAAATCCCGTAACGCCCGTTTTCATGTCGCGAAAACGGGCGGCCTCTTGCTCGTCGAAGTTCGACAGCACGTGCACGTGGGTGGCGCGCGCATCCAGGTTGTAGAGCAGATCCCCGATGCGGCTGCCTTTGCCGGCGCCGTTCCATCCTTCGAAAAGCACCACAAGTCCGACGCCTGCCGTGCGGGCTTTCTGCTGCAAAACGACAAGCTTGGCCATCAGTTCGTCGTAAGCGGGCTTGTAGATTTCTTTCGGGGTTTTCTCGCAAAGATCGACTTGTTCGAGCATAAAGGCTCCTTTCCCCCATGAGTGCATGACCGCAGTGTACGCGCGTTTTCCCTCGCGTGGGCGTCGAACTGTGCAAAAAGCGGCCGGGGCGCATGCGGAATGCACGATGCGCCGCAGACGGCCTGCTTGCCGCATTCTCGAGGTGCGCTCCGGCATTCCGCCGCTTCGGTGTCGGGTTTGCGAGGGTTTCGGGGTTCGGGCGGCTTCGGCCGCGTCGTTTGCGCAGCCGCCGTGCTCCAGGGAAGGCTGCCCCCGTCCCCTTCGCGTCAAATAGGTGTCAAACGTCTTCGTGCTGGTCGGCCGTCTGTAAGGGCGCGTTATAATTGCGAGTAAAAGGGGATGAATTCTTCTCCGGTAGGCCATGCGTCGAGGAGGGCAATCATGGCAGATGTCGAAACCGTCAAAACCGACAAGGCGCCAAGCGGCGTTCGGGCTGATTCCGAGGCAAAGGAAACGAAGGCCGTCAAGGCCAAAGGCCGTCCAAAGACGAAATCCTACATGCAGAACCGTGAGCTTTCCTGGCTTTCGTTTAACGAGCGCGTGCTCGACCAGTCGATCGACCCCAACGTGCCGTTGCTCGAGCGCATGAAATTCATCGCCATCTGGCGCTCCAACCTGCAGGAATTCTTCATGGTGCGCGTCGGCAGCCTGCTCGATCTTGAGCTGGCGAAAGAAGCCGTGTACGACAGCAAGACCGGCATGACGCCCGCCGAGCAGCTCGAGGCCGTGTACGCCCGTGTGCGCGAGCTGACGCCTCAGGTGTCCGAAGACTTCCGCACGGTGCGTCACCAGCTCGAGGCGCAGGGCATCCATCAGCTTTATCCCGACGAGCTCACGCCGAAGCAACACGACCAGCTCATGCAGTATCTCAAGGCCAACGTGATGCCGCTCGTGTCGCCGCAGATCGTCAACGCCACGCACCCGTTTCCGCATCTGGAAAACGGCGCGCTCTATATTGCCGTGCGTTTGGACGACCTGCCCGAAGAGCCGGCCAAGATGTCGAAGGACCGCCGCAAGGCATATCGCGCCAAAGCCGCCGAAGACGTGGTCATGGGCATCATTCCCATGCCGCTGAACTGCCCGCGCACCATCAAGCTCGATAGCGAAGGCGACGGATATTCCTTCATCCTGCTCGAGCATGCGCTCGAGATGGTGGCCGATAAAATCTTCAGCATGTATCCGGTCAAGCATGCCAACGTCATTCAGGTGACACGCAACGCCGATTTGGACACTTATGAGGAATCCGACGAATACGACGAGGATTTCCGTAGCCATATGAAGCGCATCCTGAAGAAGCGCAGCCGCCTGGCGCCTGTGCGCCTTGAAAGCGAGCGTCCGCTTTCCACGGTGACCGAGCGCTTCCTGGCCAAGCGCCTGGGGCTCAAGCGCAATCAGATCTACGCGGTTGGTCTGCCGCTCGACATGGGCTACGCCTTCGCGCTTCCCGGCATGGTGGGCAAAGAGCTTGCGGACCCGTTCGTCGACGAGCCGGCAAGCCCGCAGTGGCCCGCCGAGCTGGTGCGCGGCCGCAGCATTATCGATCAGGTGCTCAAAAAAGACGTCATGCTGTCGTATCCGTACGAGACCATGGACGCCTTCGTCCACCTGCTTCAGGAGGCGGCGGTCGATCCCGACGTGCTGTCGATCAAGATTACGCTGTATCGCCTGGCAAGCCAGTCGCGTTTGGCCGAGGCTTTGATCACCGCGGCCGAAAACGGCAAGGAGGTCACGGCGCTGTTCGAGCTGCGCGCCCGTTTCGATGAAAGCAACAATATCGAATGGTCGCAGCGTTTCGAGCAGGCCGGCTGCAATATCATCTACGGATTCCGCGACTACAAGGTGCACAGCAAGATTTGCGCGATCACGCGCCGCTCCGACGAGGGCCTGCAGTTCATCACGCAGTTGGGCACCGGCAATTACAACGAGAAGACGGCCAAGCTCTATACCGACCTTTCCATGATCACCGCCGATCCGGAAATCGGCCAGGATGCGGCCATGTTCTTCCGCA
>JAUNLI010000072.1 GCA_030532315.1 Slackia sp. | reverse complement strand
GGGTCTTCCGCGTTGATGCGGAATTCGATCGCATGGCCGTTCGGAGAGAACGGGGCGCGATCGGCACAACTCATAGGCTCGCCCGAAGCAATGCGCAGCTGCTCTTTGATGATGTCGGTGCCGGTAATCTGCTCGGTAACGGGATGTTCCACCTGCACGCGCGTGTTCATTTCCATGAAGTAGAACTTACCGCTTTCGTCGAGCAAAAACTCAATCGTGCCCGCATTGCGGTAATCCACCGCTTCGACCGCCTTGACGGCGGCTTCGCCCATGGCGGCGCGCAAATCGTCGTCAAGAGCTGGAGAAGGCGCCTCTTCGAGCAGCTTCTGATGGCGACGCTGGATGGAGCAGTCACGTTCGCACAGGGCAATGTGGTTACCGAAATCGTCGGCGAGCACCTGGATTTCGATATGGCGCGGACGCAGCACGAGCTTTTCCAGATACACATCGTCGTTGCCAAACGCCGCTGCAGCCTCGGCCTTGGCGGCCGTGAAGGCGCTTTCCAGATCGGCCGGGTCATGCACTTCGCGCATACCCTTGCCGCCGCCGCCTGCAGACGCTTTGATCAGCACGGGGTATCCCACCTCGTCGGCGAAGGCGCGCGCGTCTTCGACGCATTCGACCACACCGTCGGAACCGGGAACCGTAGGCACACCGCACGCCGTCATGGTTTCGCGCGCAGCGGCCTTGTTTCCCATACGCTCGATGCATTCAGGAGCAGGACCGATGAACACCAGGCCGTTATCGGCGCAGGCGCGCGCAAAATCGGCGTTTTCGGCCAAGAAGCCATAGCCGGGATGCACGGCTTCGCAGCCCGTGGTAACCGCAGCCGCGATGATGTTGGACATCACCAGATACGACTTGCCGGCGGGCGCCGGTCCGATGCACACGGCCTCGTCGGCATAGGCCACGGGCAAGGTGTCTTTGTCTGCCGTGGAATATACCGCCACCGTCTTCACGCCGAGCTCGCGGGCGGCGCGCATGATGCGCAGCGCCACTTCTCCGCGATTGGCGACGAGAATCTTGCTAAACACGCTATTCCCCCTCGCCCGCATCGGCCGCACCGTGCGGCTCGATATAGAACAGCGGGGTTCCGAACTCGACGGGAGTGGCGTCGTCCAGGCACACCTCGCGCACCGTGCCCATCTGCGGCGCGGCGATTTCGTTCATAAGTTTCATAGCCTCGACGATGCACAGCGTTTCGCCAGCGGCAACTTCGTCGCCCACCTTGACGAACGCGGGCTCGCCCGGCGCAGGAGCGGCGTAGAACGTGCCCACCATGGGAGCAGCCACTTCGATCCAGTGCGCGGGACGGGCAGGTGCAGCGGCAGCGGGCGCGGCGGCAGCAGGGGCCGCTGCCGCAGGCGCGGCGGCGGCAACAGGTGCTGCAGCGGCAGCCGGAGCAGAGCCCGGCATACGAACGCTGATGCGCATGCCTTCTTCTTCGACGGTGATTTCTCCAACGCCGGATTCTTCGACGACTTTCACCAGCTCGCGAATCTGATTGATGTCCACGTAATCGTCCTCCTTGGTCTGGCTGGACTCACGTTCCAGCAGGAAATCAACTTGCTCGGTAGCGCGGTGCTTGGAAAGGAACGTGCGCGCCTCGTTGGGGAACAGCGCGTACATGAGCACGTCTTCTTCGCACGTGGCCAGATCGCCGATTTCTTCTGCGACCTGGTCGTATGTGGCCGTTGCCAAAGACGCGGGCGCGACATCGGGCGGCAAGACCGCGGCGTTGCCCACGACCTTCTTGTAAATCTCGGGAGAAATGGGGCCGGGCGCCTTGCCGTAGTAGCCGCACAGATAGTCTTTCATCTCCTTGGAAACAACGCTCCAGCGCGAACCGGTGAGGACGTTGAACACGGCCTGCGTGCCCACGATCTGGCTCATAGGCGTGACCAGCGGCGGATAGCCGACTTCGGCGCGAACGCGCGGAATCTCGCGCATGACCTCGTCGAGACGGTCGAGGGCGTTTTGAATTTCAAGCTGCGAAACCAGGTTGGACATCATGCCGCCGGGAACCTGGTGCGAATACACCTTCATATGGGTAAGCGAAGACACGCCGCGCTTATAGTGACCGCGCTTGCGCACCTCTTCCCAGTAATCGGCGATTTCGAACAGCAGATCGAGGTCGTAGCCGGTGTCGTAGCGGCTCTCCTGAAGTGCGGCGACGATGGTTTCCACCGCAGGATGGCTGTTGCCGAACGAAAGCGGAGCGCTTGCGGTGTCGGCAATCGCGGCACCGGCCTCTGCCGCCTTGATGATGTTCATGGGGGCCATGCCGCCGACATAGTGGCAGTGCACATGCACCGGCAGGCCGATTTCGGCGTTGAACGCCTTCACCAGACGCTCGGTGCGGTACGGCGTGAGCATGCCCGCCATGTCTTTGATGGCGATGGAATCGGCGCCGAGGTCTTTGAGCTGCTGGCCGTATTCGAGATAGCCGTCGAGCGTATGCACGGGAGACACCGTGTAGGAAATGGCAGGTTCGAACCAACCGCCGCACGCCTTGATGGCTTCGGCGTTGTCAACGACGTTTCGGATGTCGTTGAGCGCGTCGAACACGCGAAAGACCTGAATGCCGTTTTTCTTCGCACATGCGATGAAATGGTTCACGATGTCTTTGGAATAATGCTTGTAGCCCACCAGGTTCTGGCCGCGTGAAAGCATGGCCAGATCGGTGTTGGGCATATGGGCTTTGATCGAGCGAAGGCGCTCCCACGGGTTTTCGTCCAAAAACCTCAGACACGTGTCGAACGTGGCGCCGCCCCAGGCCTCGACCGCCCAGTATCCCACCTTGTCCATCTTGGGCAGAATGGGCAGCATGTCGCCGAGCTGCATGCGGGTGGCCCACAGGCTTTGCTGACCGTCGCGGATGGTGGTATCCATCAGTTGCAAACCTGGCATGCTTCACCTCTCCATCTTGAACTGCTTCGCGCGGAAGCACGTATCGTTTATCGTCTTTGCATTATAAGGATACGGGTATGCGACCGGCAGATGAGCCGCCGCCTTCACGGTAATCACTCTGATGCACTAAAGCAGTGTATCGTTCACCCTGTCTATTGTCGAGACGACATTCGGTCTGCGGAGCTCCGAATGCCAAACGTTGCGAATCCGTTGCCGTAAGACCAAGCATGCTTTCGACGAGACCCGTATCGCATACAACAAAGGCCGCCTGCAGGCGGCCTTTGAATGATCGGCTGAAAGAAACGCGATTAGACGCGCTTGACGAAACGGCCGTCACGGGTGTCGATCTGCAGCACGTCGCCAACGTTGACGAACATGGGGACCTTCACCTCGGCGCCGGTTTCAAGCGTAGCAGGCTTGGTGCCGCCCTGAACGGTGTCGCCCTTGAAGCCGGGGTCGGTTTCGGTGACCTCGAGCTCGACGAACATCTGAGGCTCGCAGCCGATCAGTTCGCCGTCGGCATACTCGAGCGTAACGGGGTCGTTCTCTTTGAGCCACTGTGCGGTATCGCCCACATGGTCGCTAGGAAGAGAGAACTGCTCGTAGCTGTTGGGGTCCATGAAGTAGAAATCGGAGCCGTCGTTGTACAGGTAGGTCATCTCACGCTGCTCGAGACGGACGGTGTCGAACTTCACGCCAGCGTTGACGGTGTCGGAAAGCACGCGGCCGCTTTTGATGTCGCGCAGCTTCATGCGAACGAACGCGCCGCCCTTGCCGGGCTTGACGTGCTGGAACTCGATGATGGTGCACATCTTGTTGTTGTACATGATGCACATGCCGTTTTTGAAATCGGCGGTGGAAATGGTTGCCATTGACGCTCCTTTTTGTATGTTCGAACCCTAAGGGCTTGAATGCGGCAAAACGCCTCATTCGGAAAAATGCGCGCTATATTATAACCAGTTCATGGGTTGATTTTGTGAAAACCTCGAATCCATCTTCGGTTATGATGCCGAAATCTTCCAGCCTGCACCCCAAAACACCGTCGAGATACACGCCGGGCTCGACCGTGACCACGTTGCCCACAGCAAGCGGCACGGTATTGCGCGGAGAAAGATTGGGCAGCTCGTGAATGTCGAGCCCCACCCCGTGGCCGAGCCCGTGGCCCATCTTGCCCGCAAAGCCCTCGCGCGCAAGCACCTGTTCAGCAAGCTCGTGGGCGGCAGCGCCCGTGACGCCGGGGCCGAGCATGGCTTCGACCGCTTCGTTGGCTGCGCGCACGGCGGAATAGACGCAAAGCGCCTCTTCGGAGGCATGGCCCATGCACACGGTACGAGTCATATCGGAGCAGTAGCCGTGCTTGCGTGCGCCGAAATCGAGCACCACCATATCGCCTTCTTCAAGCCTTTTCGACCCCGGAATGCTATGCGGTGCCGCGCCGTTGCCACCCGACGCAACGATCGAGGAAAACGCCAAGTCGTCGGCGCCGAGCTTACGCATGGTTTGCTCGAGTTCGAGCTGGACCTCGCGTTCGGTCATACCGACGCGCATGAAGCCCGCGATATGCTCGAACGCCGCGTCGGTAATCGCCTGCGCCTGCTTCATCGCGCGAACTTCGGATGCATCTTTCACGGCACGAAGCGACCGCACGAAATCGGACGTCTCGACCGGCTCGACCCGCACAGCATCGTCCTCTTGCACACGCTTCGCAAACGCGCCTTGGAGTGCGCGATAGGCCGAAAGCGTCATGGTGTCCTCGAGAGCGAAACGCTTCGGACAAAGCGATGCGCCCGCCGTATCCAAAGCCCAAGCGGAATGCGATCCACCCGATGCATCGACACGCCACTCGCTATCCTTCGCGGCATTGCAAGCCGCCTGAGCGTAGCGGGAATCGGTATGCATGGCCGCATCGCCATGCGTCACCAATGCCGCATGAGCGGGCTCGTCGTCGAAGACGCCCTCGAAGCCCGTCAGCCATTTCACGTTCGACAGATCGGTGCAGTAAAACCACGCGATGTCCTGCTCGTCCATCGCAACGCGCATACGCGCCAAACGGCTTTCCATAACGGCACTTCCTTTCCATACCCCTTGCATGCATGCGGATAAAGCCGTCCGCAAGACACTCGCAACAGAATCGTTCGAAACCGCAATGAATCAAGAGGGCCCGCATGCACGCCTACGCCAGGAGAAATAAACGCAGATTCGCAGCCTAAGGCCGATAGATACCCGCCTTCTTCAAGATATCGGCCACCTCGGCGGCAACAGCGGCGGTGCTTTTGTCAGTCACATCGATGCGAGCGCAGGCCACTTCGTCATAGAGCGGCTTGCGTTCACGCCAAAGCTTGTCGGTGTCGCAACCATGCGCAAGAAGGGGGCGCGTCCGAAGGCTGCGCACACGAGCGAGCGACCCTTCCATCGACGACTCGAGCAACACGGCAAAGCCCTCTTCGGCGATGAGTTTTCGATTGCGCGGGGAAGCCACGATTCCTTCGCCACACGAAATGACCGCAGGACCCATGGCGGCGCACTCGGCAAGCGCAAAAGACTCGAGTTTGCGCAGGCCCTTTTCGCCCCGCTGTTTGAAAAGCTGGTTGGCGTCTTTGCCGTGTTTGCGCTGCAGATAGGCATCGACATCAATTGAGGCGACGCCGAGGTCGCGCGCAAGCCGACGCGCGACGGTGGTTTTTCCCACGCCCATAAAGCCCACGAGGAAGACGTTTTTCTTCAACGATGCCATAGCTCAGCACACCGCACCCTTTGCAAGGACGGACATCGTTGCGCTTTGCGATTCTGCGGCTGCTTCGTAGTGCATCATGCTCCCAACGTGCTTATGATTTCGCACCGATTGTAGCATGACGAAACCACGGTGCTTTCGAACGCACCGTGTTGCGGCTAACGTTCGAGATAAACGTCGCGCATGAAGAGCTTTTCCACATGGCGCAGCATAAGCGTGTGCTTGAGATCCGCCTCGACCAACGGCTTCACCATGACCACGCTCATCCCAAGCACATGGCCGCCCCAAACGTCGGTGATCAGCTGGTCGCCGATGCAGAGTGTCGATTTGCGGCGCGCACCCACCTTTTTCATGGCTGCGCAATATGCAAACGGCAACGGCTTAACCGCATGGGAAACAATCGGCAAATCGAGACGCTGCGCCCACTCGTGGGCGCCATGATGCCAATTGTTCGTAAGAATGCAGGGGCTGACGCCCGCTTCGCGCAAGCGGTCGAGCCATTCCTTGATGTCAGAAGGGACCTCATGGGTGTCGCGCGTCAAAAGCGTGTTATCAAGATCGAGAAACACGTGCGTAAACCCCGCTTGCACTATGTCGGCGACGGGATCGAGCGCGGTGACGCGCGATAGGAAGCGGTCTGGTTTGAAAAAGGGCATGCGGTTCCTTAGAGATGCTCGGCGATAGCGCGCTGGTGCTCTTCGTAGGTTTTGCTGAACGCATACTCAACCTGGCCCGCATCGTTATTCCAGAAGATGAAATAGTAGTAGTCGCCGTAATCGGAGGCAGGTGCGCACACGGCCTGCAAGCAATCGATACTCGGCGAGCAAATGGGCGTGGGCGGAAGGCCCGGATTGGTATAAGTGCTGTACGGAGTCTTCGCCTGCACTTCTTCAGCGCTGGGATCGTGGCCCACCTCATAGGCGGTGGTAGCATCCGATTGCAAGAAGCCCGCCGTTTCAGCATTCGCGGAGCTGAGACGGTTGTAGAACACTGCGGCCACCTGGGCGCGAATCTGTTCGTCGCCCGAAGACTCCTTCTCGACGATAGAGGCAAGCGTCACGGCGTCATAGATCGACAAGCCGCGACTTTCGGGATACGACCAATCGAGTGCGGACACCTCGGTCTGGAACTGGGTCAGCATCTGTCGAATGATGGAGTCGGCCGTGGCGCCTTCGGCAAGCTCGTAGGTTTTCGGGAACAGAAAGCCCTCGAGGGATGCACCCTCGGAAGCACCGGAAAGAAATGCGTAGTCGGCGGCATAGGCGGCGGCATTGGAGGCCGCAGCTGTGAAGTCAGCCGCAGTGACGCTTCCGCCCGTCGCGTTTTCGACGGCGGCGGCGATATCGGCAAGCTTATAGCCTTCGGGAATGGTAAGAGAGGTGGCGCCCAGATCGCCCGTGGCGATGGCGTTGATAACCTCGTCAAGCGTCATGCCGGCGGCGAACTGATACGACCCCGCCTGGAATGCACTGTCGAGTTTGAGCGCTTTGGCGCGGGCAAGGAAGCTGTCGGCGTCGGGAATGACGCCCGCCGACACAAGTGCGGCGGCAACATCGGAAGCAGAAGAGCCCTCGGGGACGACAACGCTCGTATTAGCCGAAACAACCTGTTGCGACCCGTCCACCTCAGGACCTGCCGAGCAGCCCTTCGTCACGTTGACGACGAGGAAACCGACCGCAACCAAGACGACCACGGCAAGCAGGCCCGAAACAATGAGCGGAGCCTTGCTTTTACGCGGACGGATATGCGAGGTGTCGTAAGTTCTGAACTGGCGTTCACCCTGGGCGTGCACCATACGGGCGCGGTGATTGGGGTGAGAGCTATACGTAATCTGCTTACGAGGCATAAAGGTTCCTTACCTGTTCGAGCGCAGGAGCGCAACTCGCGATCAAAGCCCGCGGCCGTTTTCGGCATCGAGCCACGATTGCAAGAACAAACTTGCAGCAATCATGTCTACTTTACCGCGCATGGCTCGTTCATCCAAACCCTCTTCACGCAAAATTCGTTTCGCTTCGCGCGAACTCATGCGCTCATCAGCAAAAAACAAGGGAAGCATGCGGGCCTTCGCGATGCGCGAGGCCTTCTCTTTGATCGACGCGGCCTGAGGCCCTTCTTCGCCCGCAAGGGTAAAAGGAAGCCCGCAGACAAGCCGCTCTATTTCCCAATCTTCGACAATGCGGCGAAATTCCGCACCGTCAGCAAGCACGTCTTTGGCCGGAAGCACCTTCAACGGCGTGGCGACCTTGCCTTGGGCGTCGCTAACGGCAAGTCCGATGCGCACTTCGCCGATATCGAGAGCGAGCGTTCTCATGGGCCTTCCCTTTCACTTCACAAAGATGGGCCTGCGCATCGCACAGGCCCACCGAATGACTTTCATGCATCGCAACCAAGCGCGCTTCTCGAAACGCAAACGCGACCTGGAGGCAAGATACTAAGCGCCAAGCACCTGGCGAGCCGCATCGAGCGCAGCATCCATACCGGAAGCGTCCTTGCCGCCTGCCTGGGCCATGGTGGGCTTTCCGCCGCCGCCGCCCTTGATGTTGCCCGAGATGGATTTGATCAGCGCACCTGCATCGAAGCCCGCGGCAACCGCTTCGTCGGTGCCTGCGGCCATGATGACGGGTTTGCCGCCATTCACGGTGCCGATCACGCATGCGCCGGGCTTAGGCATACGGGAACGAAGAATATCCCACGCGTTGCGCATCGCGCCGGAATCGAGGTTGTCGATGCGGGCAATAACCAGCGGATATCCGACATCGACCATGGCTTTGATATGCTCCGCCACGTTTCCTTCGGCAGCCGCCTTCTTAGCGCGCTTCTGCTCGGCTTCCTGCTCTTTGATCGTGCGGATGTTCGCCGCAGTGCGCTCGGACACGTCGAACATGGGAACCTTCAGCTCGGATGCAGCCTGCTTGAGCTCGGATTCGATCCTGTTCATGTACTCGAGGGCATCGAAGCTCGTAACGGCCTCGATGCGTCGCAGGTTCGCGCCGACGCTGGATTCGGAAACGATCTTCACGAAGCCGATTTCGGCAGTGTTGCCCACATGGCAGCCGCCGCACAGCTCGCGCGAAAAATCGCCCGCCTCGACAACACGCACGGTATCGCCGTATTTCTCGCCGAACAGAGCCGTAACGCCCGATTCACGAGCCGCATCGAGCGAGGTTTCATAGATTGCCATGGGAACCGCCTGCATGATGACCTGGTTGGCCACATGCTCGACCTCAGCGATCTGGGCCTCGGTCATTCCCTCGAAATGAGTGAAGTCGAAACGCAGGCGATCGGGACCGACGTAGGAACCCGCCTGCTTGACATGCTCGCCGAGCACCTGACGAAGCGCGGCATGCAGCAGATGCGTGCAGGTGTGGTTGCGCGTGATGCGCTTGCGACGCAGCTCATCGACGACGGCGCGCACCGTATCGCCCACATGAACACTTCCTTCGACGGCCTTCACCGCATGGCAAACCAAGCCTTTGGCGGGCGCCTTGGTGTCGACGACCTCGAGCTTGACGCCTTCGGCCTCGATCGTGCCGGTGTCGCCCACTTCGCCACCCATTTCGGCGTAGAACGGGGTAAGGCTCAGGATGACTTCGCCCTCTTCGCCCTGTTCGAGAGCCTCGATGCGCTCGCCGTCTTTGACGATGGCCTTCACCTCGGCGGTGGCGGTCAGGCGGTCGTAGCCCACAAAGCCCGTGGCACCGAGCTCTTTGAGCAGGTCGTCATGGATGCCGCCGTAGGTGCTCCAAGCGGCCTCGGCGTCGTCTTTCGTAGCGGCGCGGGCACGTTCGCGCTGCTCGTCCATGCACTTCTCGAAGCCCTCTTTATCCACCGTGATACCCGCGTCGGCGCAGATTTCCTCGGTGATTTCAACAGGGAAGCCGTAGGTGTCGTGCAGCGTGAAAGCGGTGGCGCCGTCGAGCACCGTGCCCTCGAGCTTCTCCAGCGCGTCGGCAAGATAGGCCTGGCCCTGACGCAGCGTGACGCCGAAACGCTCCTCCTCGGAGAGGATGACACGCTCGACGAGCTCGCGGTTGTCGACGACCTCGGGATAGACATGGCCCATCAAACGCACGATGGCGTCAACGTAGTTGGTCAAAAACGCGCCTTCGATACCCAGCTTATGGCCATGCATGACCGCACGGCGCAGCAAGCGGCGCAGCACATAG
Organism: Slackia sp.; assembly: GCA_030532315.1. Lineage (GTDB taxonomy): Bacteria > Actinomycetota > Coriobacteriia > Coriobacteriales > Eggerthellaceae > Slackia. The sequence goes on along the minus strand of JAUNLI010000072.1, from coordinate 1,022 downwards.
CCGCGACCTTCGTTGGAAGGCAGGATGCCGTCGGCGATCATGAAGGTGACGCTGCGGCTGTGGTCTGCCATGATGCGCAACGAAAGGTCGTCAGCCGCATTGGCCTTGTATTCTTTTCCGCTCAGGCGCTCGCCCACGCCGATAAGATCGCGCATAACATCGGTTTCGTAGTTTGACTGCACGCCCTGCATGATGGCGGCCATACGTTCGAGGCCCATGCCGGTGTCGATATTCTTGGTGGGAAGCGGAGCGAGGGTGCCGTCTTCCTGGCCGTCATACTGGGTGAACACGCAATTCCAGAACTCGAGGAAGCGGTCGCAATCGCAGCCAGGAGCGCAGTCGGGGCTTCCACAGCCGAAATCGGCACCCTGGTCGAAATAGATTTCCGAGCAGGGGCCGCAAGGACCGGTGGGGCCTGCGCGCCAGAAGTTGTCGTCTTCGCCCAGGCGGGAGATGTGGTCTTCAGGCACGCCGAGCTTTTTCCAAATCTCGATCGTCTCGTCGTCGTCTTCGAACACGGTGAAATAGAGCTTTTCCTTCGGAAGCTCGAGGACTTCGGTGGCGAACTCATACGCCCATGCACACATCTCGTCTTTGAAATATTTGCCGAAGCTGAAGTTGCCGAGCATTTCGAAAAAGCTCAGGTGACGACCCGTGGTGCCGATGATATCGATGTCGTTGGTGCGGACGCACTTCTGCACCGTAGTAGAACCGATATAGGCCGGGTCGAATTCCTTGACATGAAGGAAGTAGGGCTTGAACTGCACCATGCCGGCGCTGGTGAGCAAAAGGCTCGGGTCGTCGGGAATCAGCGACGAAGACGGCATACGCTTGCAGCCCTTCTCTTCGAAGAACTGAAGGTACTTCTCGCGGATTTCCGCAGTAGTCATGTACTTCATCTAGCGGGTCTCACTCTCGTTTCATTCACCGGTGCCGAAGCACCGCTTTTCTTGAACAGCGAAATAATAGCCAAAATGCAGGCCGTACGCGAATGGCAGCGGCCCGCATTTCCGTCAATTTAC
>JAUNLI010000071.1 GCA_030532315.1 Slackia sp. | reverse complement strand
GATGGAAGATATCTGCACCTACTTCCCGCATCCGACGGCTCACGGCGCGTTCCGTTTGGCCGACGGTGGCGAAATCCGCGTGACCAAGGGCGACCAGCAGGCCGCAGGATTCGTGTTCAAGACGTTGTCCGATCCGTATGTGGGTCGCCTGAGCTTCATCAAGGTGTTCTCGGGCACGTTCGCGCCGGGCGTCGAGCTGATCAACGCGCGCACGCGCAAGAAGGAACGCCTGGGCCATGTGTGCATCATGAAGGGCAAAGAGACCATCGACGTGAAAAGCGCCATGGCGGGCGACATCATCGTGGTTCCCAAGCTTGCCGACACGCGTACGGGCGACACGTTCTCTCACACGGGCGACATCGCCATCGATCCTTTGCCCCTGCCCGTGCCGCAGTATCCTGTGGCGATTGAGGCAGCCAACAAGAAGGAAGAAGACAAACTGGGCACCTTCCTTGCCCGTGTTGCCGAAAACGATCCTACGATCAAGATCGAGCGTCGCGAGGAAACGCACCAGACGGTGATCACCGCCATGGGCGAGGCGCAGGTCGAAACCATTCTGCATCGCCTGAAGGACCAGGCGGGCGTCGAGGCGAATCTCGTGCCTGTGCGCATTCCGTATCGTGAGACCATCCGCGCAACCGCCGAGGCTCAGGGCCGTCACAAGAAGCAGACGGGTGGCGCCGGCCAGTTCGGCGATTGCTGGCTGCGTCTTGAGCCAAACCCGGGTGCAGGCTATGAATTCGTCGATGCCATCAAGGGCGGCGTCATTCCCGGCGGCCTGATTCCTGCGGTCGACAAGGGCGTGCAAGAAGCCATGGCCGAGGGCTTTTTGGCCGGATATCCTATGGTCGACATCAAATGCACCGTGTATGACGGTTCGTATCATTCGGTCGACTCGAACGAAATGGCGTTCAAGACCGCCGCACGCATCGGCTTCCGCGCTGCATGCGAGCAGGCCAAGCCTGTACTGCTCGAGCCGATGGCCGATATGAGCATTGCGGTGGGCGAGGAATACGCCGGCGCCGTGATGGGCGATATCTCCACGCGTCGCGGCCGCATTATCGGCACCGACTCCAACGATGCGGGCGAAACCATCATCCTGGTGCGCGTGCCATATGCCGAAGTGGTCACCTACACCAAGGACCTGCGCTCCATTTCGCGCGGAAGCGGCAGCTACACCATCGAGGTGAATGGCTACGAAGACGCTCCGCATGATGTGCAGGAACGCTTGGTCAAGGCCTATCAGGAAAAGCGCGCTGCAGGCAACTAGACTTGCAAGGGGCGGCGGCATCGCGAAGAGCCGCAAACCATGACTTATGCGAAAGGCGTCCGTCCTCGTGGCGGGCGCCTTTCGTTTTCGATATTCCTCATTGTGGAAAGAAGTCCGAATGCGCGATAATACCCGTTCATGCTTTATGTGTTCATTGGAGAGGTGCCTATGCGCCACTAAGGAAATGGGGGGATTTCCATGATAGCTCCTGTTCAAGGCAAGGTTGGGCAACAGGTTTCTTTGTCGGGGTATGCCGATGATTTCGGAACGAAGATCGTCGCGGTGGAGTTTTCTTTGGATGACGGCAAAACGTGGGCTCGTTTTTCCACCGAAGAAAGCAATCCCGACCGCATGGTTCGCTGGACATATTCTTTCGTGCCGCGCAGCGTGGGCACCTATCGCTTGAAGGTGCGCTCGGTTTCAGAGGATGGGCGCGTCAGCCCCATGGCCGCTGCTGCCACGATATATGTCGAGGAATAAACCTGCCGTGAAAAACTATCAATTAATCCCGTAGGCGTGCTTGCGTCGCTCGGAATCACGTCCACTATCCTGTGGTGCAAGCTGATGGGTCATACGTCCGGGTTTTTCGTTCCCATCGCCGGTTTGGAATCTTGGGCCAATGCCAGGGCATTTTGGCTGATGGGCATACTGATATGCGCTTTGGTGTGCTGTCTTCTTCCGAAGGCGACGCGCAAGATGGACGTTGCCCAGCGCTATGTCATTCCTTGCATTGCCGTTGCCGGCGCCATGAGCTTCGCGCTTGCATTCCATCAGTATTATTTCGATCAGCGCCTTCTTGCCGTTGCGGGCATTGTCGTTTCGGGCTTCGGGTATTTCTGGTTCATCTCGCGTTTCGCGCTGCTGCTGGCGGTCACGCAGGGAATACCGTGTCTTGCATGGTCGTTTGCGGCGGCGTTTCCCTTGCGCCATCTTCTTTTGATAGCGATGGATGCTGCAATACCCGTGAACTGGCAAGTCATGGTTGCTATCGCCTTGCCCCTTGCATCGTTTGCCGCTTTCGAGGCGGCCTGTGCGGTTGCACGCAAACGTGCGCAGTCGCACGCCGACGAGCAGGGATGCCCGTCCGATGAGGCCCGCACGCTGTTCGGTGTGCCAACGCTTCCGAAAGCTCCCTTCGAAAGTAAGCTCGACGAACGCTATCTGACGGTTTCCGTTCTTGCAATCGCGCTCATGCTTTCGGTGGTTCGTGCCTGCAGCATATCCGGCATGTGGGGAGGAGACCACACGGCCGGCCTGTCGTTTGCCGACGCTTTGGTTTCGGTGGCGTCCATGGTCGTTGCAATAGGGCTTCTGGTGTACTTAGCTGTCATCCGGGTGCATCGCTATCCTGTCACCATGAGGTTTCAGGTCGGCATTTTGCTCGTGCTTGCGGGATTGGTGGTTGCTGCGGTCAAGCCGTGGCTTGCTCCTTTCATCCATCCGTCGATACTCGACCTGATCGTATCCACGAACGATCCGCTCGCTTTGGTTTTGTTCTGGTCGGCGGTATGCATGGCTGTCGTGTCGTTTTCCGCTCCTGCGAATCGCGTCATCGGCGTTGCCGGCGCCGTATATGCGGCGGCATCGATCGCATGGGTCGACATCATCAATAAGGTGAACGCCTTGGATAGCGCCATGATCCTCGTGGCGGTTTATCTTCTGTTTGCGGTATTCATGCTTGCCACCTGGTTCGCGCGTCATAAAAGGCTTTCTTTCGAAGGGGAGCGTGTCACAGACAAAGCCCCTCTTTCCGTCGCAGGCGATCATTTCGATTCGCGCGAAGGGGACGGGCAGGAAGGTCTTGTCGATGACGAAGAGGCCGACGCAAGCGCCGTTCTCGTGCAGGCTCTGATGGTGCGTTGCGACGAGCTGGCGGAGGAATGCGGGCTTTCCCCGCGCGAGAAAGACGTTCTCGTTTTGTTGGCCCAAGGCAAGACAGGCACTGCGATCCAGGACGAATTGACGCTTGCGGCAAGCACGGTGAAGACTCACATGCAGCATATCTACGCCAAGACAGGAGTCGGTGACAGGCAGCAGCTGATGGATGCCGTTCTTGGCAAGCGCGACTCTTAAGAAAGCCCCGTCTTCTTTCTCGTTGATATTTATATAGCTTTTGAACAGGTAAAACGTCAGGCATCCTCCCCATGGGGGGATGCCTGACGCTGTTTTCGGCGGGGTATTTTTCCAAATAAGGTGTTTGGACGATACAGCGATTCTTCCTCTTTTCATAGGATGCTCGAGCGCTTTCGGGTTCGCCATGCTTCATTGCATCCCCTTTCGCGAATCCGATATGTGCACGAGGAAAATCCAAACAAGAGAGGAGAAGGGGAACATGCCCTGTAAGAAGACGAAGGCCGTCGTTTCGACGTTCGGTCTTGCATTCGCTTTGGCTGCCTCGATCGGCCTTGCCGGTTGTGCCGACCCTCAGCAGGCTCCCGAAAGCACGACCGATCCTGATGACGAGGTCATCGCCAATATGACGTTCGATGACAAGATTGGCAGCAAGATCGGTTATTCGGATGAAGGCCGTTTGATTGACAACATCAATCAGCTTCCCGAGGTTTACTCGCACGAGGAGGAAGAGGCCGTCAACGCCGAGAACAATCCTCCCGAAACGCGCACCGACCGAAACGGTTTTACCATCCAGCCGGTTCCCGCCGATGACAAGGGGTACAACACCACGTGGCTCGACGGCGACGACCGCGGATGCCTTTCGTGCCATGACACCCTTGAAGATTCCCAAATGAATCAGCCGACCTATCATCGACTGATCATGATGGGCTATCCTTCCGAGCAGAGCGTGCAGAACTGCCTGATGTGCCACAACACCTGGCAGCCCAACGCCAACAAGCTCAAGGACAACATCCATCAGACGCATCTGAACAACGACCTTTTCAATGAGAAGTTCGACGGCAACTGCATGAGCTGCCATGCTATCGACGATAACGGCGATTTCGCCTTGTGGGATGTTGTGAAATACGACCAGTACAAAGGCTATGTGAACGTTTCCGCCGAAGACGCTGCGCTCGATGTGAGCTATGACCAGGACACCATCACCCCGCTCGAGAACCAGTTCTACAAGAGCATCAAGTCCGAGCCTTCCGAGTGGACCACCGACGACACCCAAATCGATCCGTCCGTCTATGAGAACTGGACCATCGAGCTCAAGGGCGAGGTTGGCAATCCCTTCACGATGACGCTGCCTGAGCTCAAAGAGAAGTTCGGCACGGTGACCGAAACCCTGAAGGCTCACTGCAACGTGAACGGAACGGGTCAGGCGACGATCTTCCAGGCCGAAGTGACGGGCATTCCCCTGAAAGACGTCATCGAGTATGCCCAGCCCAACGAGGGCACGAACGGCTACACGCCCAAGGGCAATGACGGATTCGGCAACCTTATGCCGCTCGAATGCCTCGAAGACGCCCCTGCGCTTCTGGTGCTCGAGGTCAACGGCCAGACGCTGCGTCCCTCCCAGGGCTATCCTGTGGCCGTGTGGGTCGGCGGCGGCGCTGCTGCGGCAGAGTTCCCCAAGTATGTGACGTCCATCAACATCACGACCGAGGCCAACGCCGACAAGCTCTGGACGCATCCGCGCCACGGCTCCAATGTTTCTCCGAGCCAGACCGAAGATGCCGACCTCATCTTCTTCCCCAATGCCGGCGTTTTGAACTACCCGACCGGCGTCGTTCTTGAGAACCAGGTCGGTAGCCAGATGACCCTCGAGGGCTATGCCGACGCCTATCATGAGCCCATCGCGAAGGTCGAGTACTCCCTTGACGGCGGAAAGACGTGGACGACCATGGAAACTCCTGGCACGGACGTCAACCGTTGGGTGTATTGGCGCATGAACTTCACGCCGCAGGAGGCAGGTTCGTACCACCTGAAGGTGCGTGCGTACTCGCAGCTCGAAGACGGTTCGCTCCATGAGCCGTACTACACCACCGATTATCAATTCACCGTTAAATAGAAGGGTCGCTTCATGAAGAACTACAAACGCATTGCTCTTGGCAGCATTGCTGCCGTGAGCCTGGTGGCAGGCGGCACGGTTCCTGCCTTGGCCCAGGATGCCTATGTGGCCGACGATGCAACGTCTGAAGAGCTTTCGTACGGCAGCGAGCAGGGCACGCCGTTTACCATCGTCGAAGCCGACGCTTCCGAGGGTGAATTCTCCTGGAACCAAACCGAGATTACGCCGAACGAGGTCATCGCGAAGATGTTCCGTAACGCCGTTGCGAACCTGTGTGGCTCCACGACCGACCTCATCGTCGACAATCCTCTTGAGTGGAAGGTGTCGGTGACGGGCGATGTGAAAAACACCTTCACGGCTACGGTCGACGAGCTTGCTCAGGACGAAAACGTTTCCCAGACCATGACGTGCACGTGCGCCTCGAACCCCTCCGACGGTGCCGCCATCATCAATGCCGACGTGAAGGGCATTCCTGTGACGCTGCTGCTCCAGAAGGCATGCCCTGTGGAGGGTGCGAACACCATCACGTTCGTTTCTTCCGACGGCACCGAGACGGCTGTTCCTCTGGGCTACGCCATCGGTCGACATGCGGTGATTTCCTACGAGATCAATGACGAAGACCTTTCGGCTTCCGTGGGTGGCAACAACCAGCTTTGGATGACGCGCACTGCGGCGAGCTATTTCACGCGTGACATCGTCGAGGTTCGCATCACCAAGGAGGCGAATCCTCCCGCGAATCCGGGCGAGGGCATCGAGTATCCCAACAGCCCCAATGCAGGCATCACTTCTGCGAACGCGTAACGACGTTTGCGCCTGCGGCCTGAACCTTGCGAAAAGCCTTGCACGCCCCTCCGTGCAAGGCTTCGCGGTTAACGCGGTAAACGCCATTGAGGCGTTTCAGGTCTAACGAAAGAAGCGGCATCATGCGATGCCGCTTCTTTTTTGCTTCTTTTTATAGAGGAGCCTTCATATATTGGGGGCGTGGGCTTTTAGCGTTTGCCGCCTTTGCCCGAAAAGCCGTTTCGCCCGCCGCGACCAGGGCGGAATTCGCTTTTGCCGCGTCCGCCGTTGCCGCTCTTGCGGCCCTTGTCGAACGAACCTTTGCCGCCGTTCTTGCCGCCTTTGGCAAACGAGCCGTTCTTCGTGCCGTAGCCGCTTTTTCCGCTGCGCTGGTAGCCGTCACGGTCGGTGCGGCCTTTGTCGTATCCGCCCTTGCCGTTGAACTTCTTTCCCTGCTTACCGCCGCGTCCGTCGGAATACTGCTTGTCGCTGTATTTTTTGCTGCGGCCGTTGCGGTCGTAGCTTCCGTCGTTGCGACGCTCGTCGGAGCGGTCGTACCGCTTGCCGTCGCGGTCGTACGGACGGCCGTTGCCCTTCTTTTTGCCGCGGCGCTCGTCGCGTCCTTCCTTTTTGCCGCGTTTGTCGAAGTCGTCGCGCTTCTTGTCGGACTTCTTCGGGGCATCGGGGATGTTGGGCATGTCGAACATGGCGTTGAAGGCCTCTTCGGCAGCTGCCTGGCGCTCGGCAAGCGTGGGCTTTTTCGGACCCTTTTTATGCTCGCGCTTCGGTGCCACGTATTCCTCGCCGCGTGCTTCGGCTTCTTTCTTGCGCCTGTGCTCTTCGCGGCGCTCGATGTCGCGCTGGCGCGGCTTCTTGCCGCCTTTGCCCTTCTTTCCGCCGCGCTCGCGCTCTTTGCGCGCAGCCTTTTCAGCCGCTTCGGCTTCGGCCTTGGCGATCATGCGGGGATCGGAATCGGGCAGCGGCTCGAAGGCGTCTTTCGGAACCTTGAACTGCATGACTTCAATATCGGTGCCGATGAATTTCTGAATGCCGCGCAGCAGGTTTTTCGTGTCAGGGGTCACAAGCGACACGGCGAATCCGCCGGCGCCTGCGCGACCGGTGCGGCCGATGCGGTGCACGTAGTCTTCGGGCATGATGGGAAGGTCGTAGTTCACCACGTAGTCGACCTCGGGCACGTCAATGCCGCGTGCGAGCACGTCGGTTGCCACGATCACGTTCACGCGTCCGTTACGGAATGCGTCAAGAGCACGGCTGCGCTGCGCTTGGCTGCGGTCGGCATGAATTGCCTCGGTGGGAATGCCGATGCGCTGCAGGCGGCGGGTGCAGTTGTCGGCGCCGCCCTTCGTCCTGGTGAACACGATTACGCGCGTGCCGCCCTTTTCCTTGATGAGGGCGTTCAAAAGCTCAGGCTTCTGGCGACGCGTGGTGTTGATGACGTATTGGTCCACTTTGTCGGCCGTTTCGCCACGCTGGGCGATTTCGACGATTTCGGGGTCGTTGAGCACCGAGAACATGGTCTGATCCTGGCGGCGGTCGATGGTCGCCGAGAAAAGCAGCGTCTGGCGCGTTTCGGGCGTCGCCTTCACAATCTGTTCGACCTGGGGCCAAAAGCCCATGTCAAGCAAGCGGTCGGCTTCGTCGAGCACGAGCACTTGCACTTCGCTTAGGTCAAGTGCGCCGCGTTCCATGAGGTCGATCAGACGGCCGGGGGTTCCGATGGCCACGTCGAGGCCGCGTTCGAGTTTTTTGATCTGGCGATCGTAGGCCACACCGCCCAAAAACACGCCCACGAAGTGATGGGTGTGCTTGCCGATGGGCATGCAGGTGTCGGCGATCTGGCTTGCCAGCTCACGGGTGGGGGAGACGATCAGCATGAAGGGTCCGTGCTGATTTCCTTTGCGGTGGGCAAGCGTGTCCATGCAAGGCAGCGAGAATGCGGCGGTTTTGCCCGTGCCGGTCTTGGCGGCGGCGATCACGTCGCGCCCTTCGAGCGCGAGCGGAATGGCGCGCTCCTGGACAGGGGTGGGTTCGGTATAGCCCAGGGCCTCGACGGCTGCAAGGGCGTTTTCGGAAAGGCCGAGTTCGGCAAAGGTAGCGATAGCGGTCTCCTTAGGTTGTGCTTCGAACGACAGGCATGGCGCGCCGTATCGAGGCGTGCGCACACCGGCGATCCGCATATGCAGATGCTCCCAGGAGATTGCCAAAGGGTTTTCCGTGCACAGACAGGCACGGATCGGGGAAGGCGAATCTCGCTATGAGGCGACGTCTCGAACGGAGCCTCAGACGAAATTCGCGCGTACGTGCAGGTACGCTGGGCCGTCAAGGCTCATGGCGCAGCTGTGATTATCGAAAAGCTGCGAATAATGACGAAGAATTCATTATGACGCTTCTCGTTCGGTTTCAAACGAGAAGCTTCCCTGTGCGTGAAAGCACATGTTTTGCACACGATTGAGCCAAGCGTAATACGAAAACGGGCCCTTCCGCAGGGAAGGGCCCGTCGATAGTGTGAGGCTTGGCAATTAGAAGCGCAGGCTCAGGCAGGACAGGCCGCCGTCGACCTTGCGGTATTCGGAGGTGTCCACGACGAGGGTCTTGTAGCCCAGATCCTGAACGGCCTTAAGAACGGTGGGATAGCCCTCGGCCACGATCACGGTGCCGTTGACCCAGATGCAGTTGGCGCCGTAGGCCTCTTCCTCGGGGACGACGATCTTGTTGTACTGGGCGAAATCTTCCTTCTCGATGAATTCGCCGGAAACCAGCATGTTGTTGTCCTCGATGTAGTTCACGCCGGTCTTGAGGTGCAAAACCTCTTCCAGCGGAACCTCGGAGCCCTCGAGACCCCAGCCTTCGAGGATTTCGAAGAACTGACGGATGCCCTCTTCATTGGTGCGGGCGGAACGACCTACATAGAAGTGGTCGCCGACCATCATGACGTCGCCACCGTCGAGGGTGCCGGGAGACACGATGTGCTTCACATGCTCGTCGTCGAAGAAGCGGCGCACGACGGGCTCGATCTCGTCTTTCTCGCCGTTGCGGGAATCGGCGCCCGGGTTGGTGATGATGGCGCCGCAGCGGGTGATGACCGCAGGGTCCTCGACGAAGCAGCTGTCGGGGTATTCCTCAAGCGCGGGAAGCACGGTCACATCGACGCCGCACAGCTCGAGCGCATGCTCGTAGTCATAATGCTCTTCGATTGCGCGCTCATAGATAGGCTGGCCGAGCTCGGGCGCGCTGGTGATGCCGTTGCTCAGCGATTTGCCGGGGCGGCGGATGATGACGTGGCTGAATTTAGTCATGATGAGATTCCTCTCTTCTTGCTTGAACCCTGCAAACGGGGGTTCCCCTCGGCAAGCCATTGTAATACGCCGAAAGGACGAATGGGGCGGTGGACGGAAGGGTTTTCCATATGTCATGAAAGCGTTGGAAAGAAATAAAACGACAGCTGTCCAAATTGCATGAAAGAGCAAAAAGATGCAAAGGTTGAATCGGATGAAAAATGAGATGTACACGCCCGGCGGCGTGGCATTGAAAGCGATGCACGCGCAAGTCCGTTATCCGAGCAAAATTGTTCAAAGTACGCAAAATTTTGGGAGCATGTTCAAAAACGTTAAAATTAGAAAAACGCAGGTCAAAAGCGTGTGATTCACTTTAATGAATAAAAATACGCTGATTAATCTATTACAAGCTATCAATTTTGGTGATATGATTCGTCTCGTGAACACGGCAGTGGTCGGAGGCGTTGGCGCCGACGATTCCGACCCGACTGTCGCCACTAAATCCATCGTTGCGTATTGGTAAGAATATGCAACGGATAGTGGGAGATGGGGCATCTCCCAGAAAGGATGAAGAGCAATGGCTAAAATCGTTAATTCCTGGAATGACTGGGATCCGCTGAAGCGCGTCATCGTCGGCCGCTGCGACAACTCCGTCATTCCTCCCGAGGAGCCGGCAACCTCCGAGAAGGTTCCTGTTGACTCCGAGATGCGTGGCATGTGGGGCCTCCGTCCTCTCGCCACCGTCGAGCGCGGCAATGAGTGCCTCGAGAACCTCGTGAAGGCCGTTGAGGACCGCGGCGTCGTCGTCGACCGTCCCACCCCGCTGCAGTGGAACCAGGCCATCGGCACCCCGGACTTCCGCAATGACTCCATGATGACCTGCATGCCTCCCCGCGACATCCTGCTCACGATCGGCAACGAGATCATGGCCTCCGCCAACTCCTTCCGCTGCCGCTACTTCGAGTATCTCGCGTACTGGCCGCTCATGAAGCAGTACTTCGACGAGGACCCCGAGTTCAAGTGGACCCAGGCTCCCCGCCCCCGTCTGACCGACGCCTCCTACAAGCACAACTACTACGACGAGAAGATCACCCTCGAGGAGCGCCTCGTCCGCACCGCCAACAAGGACTTCGTCACCACCGAAGTCGAGCCCATGTGGGACGCCGCAGACGTCATGCGTATGGGCAAGGACCTCTTCATCCAGCACGGCCTGACCACCAACCGCACCGCCATGGAATGGTTCCAGCGCTACTATCCCGAGCTGCGCGTCCATGCCATGAACTTCCCCGGCGACCCCTACCCGATCCACATCGACGCCACCTTCGTGCCGCTGCGTCCGGGCCTGATCATCAACAACCCGAACCGCCATCCCGCCGAGGGCCAGCTGGCCATCTTCGAGGCCAACGACTGGCAGGTCGTCGACGCCGCTCAGCCGGCTCACACCGAGCCTCCCGCGCTCTGCTACAGCTCCGTGTGGCTGTCCATGAACTGCCTGGTTCTCGATCCCTCCACGGTCATCGTTGAGGCCTCCGAGGTTCACCAGCAGGAGCAGATGGACAAGCTCGGCATGAACGTCATCCCTGTGGACCTGCGCGACGCTTATCCGTTCGGTGGCGGTCTGCACTGCTCCACCGCGGACGTTTACCGCGAGGGCGGCTGCGAGGATTACTTCCCGAACCGCGTCAAGGACGACACGCTCATCCACCCGGAGATGTGGAACG
>JAUNLI010000070.1:5531-11126 GCA_030532315.1 Slackia sp. | reverse complement strand
GACCCTCGCCTGCACTCGGCGCGGACACCTGCGACACATGCGCTGAAATCTTCTTCGAACACGCTGTTTTTCGGACGGACGAACGAGATATCGTGCGAAATAGGCTTTCCCCCCACATCGATGCGCCGCAACGACCCACAGGCAAGCTCGCGTGCGACACCCGCCTCGTAGACGAACGACACGCCAAGCCCCGCCGCAACGAAGGCTTTGATGATGCCGATGCTCGATACCTCCATAATGTCCGAAAACGACGAAAGCGTCAGATTCTGCCCGCGCAATGCGTGCTCGAGCACGGCACGCGAACCCGATTCGCGTTCGCGCACAATCAGCGTTTCGCAAAACAGGTCTTCCATACGGCACGCTCCGCCCGCTCGCATATGGTCGGGCGCACAGACGCACAGCAACTCTTGTTCGCACAAAAGGTCCCACGCAAAGGCGCTCTTTTCGAAAATCCCTTCGACGAATGCGCAATCGATGGACCCCTTGTCCATGAGCTCCAAAAGCTCGTCGGTGCTGCGCGAAGCAACCGTGACGCGCATATGGGGGTTCTTTCCGAGGTAACGGGCGAGCGCGGGGCCTACGATGTATTCGCCCGCCGTCAGCGTGGTTCCCACATTCAAACGCACGGCTTCGCCCGACGAAACGGATGCGATATTGCGCTGCAGCAGGGCCTCGTCGTGCGCGAACGAAAGAAACGCACGCTGCAACAGCCTTCCCTCGTCGGTCAGACGCATGGTTTTGCCCTCGAACGCAACCAGTTTGGTTCCGTACGCACGTTCGAGATAGGCCATATGCTGGGAAACCGCCGATTGCGTAAGGCTTAATTCGCGCGCAGCATGGGTGTAGTTAAGCGTGCGGCACACGGCGAGAAACGTCGAAACACGGGCGTCGAGCATCGCTTCCTCCTTCGAGCTTATAGGCAGGCTTCGCTGGATTCTTTCAGCCCTTCACGATGCGTCATATGCGTAAAACGCGCGCTCGATTCGACATCTCGTTTTTCCTGCTCGCCTTCGCCTGCAATAACCATAAGTAAATCTGTTTCTATCATAAGCAATCATAAGTTTACTTTATTTCATGGCAGGCGCAAGATATCCGCATCGAAACAAACGGCGGAACGGTCCGCCGAACGATTGGAGGGGTCATGTGCGAGTTTCTGAAGAAGGTTCCCATTCCTACGGGCGGTGTCGCCCTCGGTCTTGCCGCGCTGGGCATTCTGCTCAAGCCGATTTCGACCGTAGCCTATGTAGTTTGCGGGCTTTGCGCCCTTGCTATGACTATTCTGGTTGCCGCCCGCCTGCTGAGCGATTCGGCCGGCATTCGCCAGGATTTCGAAAATCCCATCCTGGCAAGCGTGAGCGCCACCTTCCTTATGGCAACCATGCAGCTGACCACGTATCTTGCACCCTACGCATTCGTGCCCGCATTCGGCATCTGGACCTGCGCGGTAATAGCCCATTTCGTGCTCATGGCGTGGTTCACGGTATACCACCTGCGTAAGTTCGACCTGAAGAAGGTTTATCCCACCTATTTCATCTGCTATGTAGGAATCATCGTGGCATCGGTGAGCTCGCCGGTCTACGGGCTGCAGGCTTTGGGATCCGCCATCTTCTGGTTCGGCTTCATCGCATACGCCGTCTTGCTCGTCATGGTGTCGCTGCGCTATGCGAAGCACCCCGTCGAAGAAGGCGCCCGTCCGTTGTTCTGCATCTACACCGCTCCCATGAGCCTCTCTCTTGCGGGATATCTGGCAACCGAGTCCATTCCCAACCCTGTGTTCGCCTGCGTGCTCGCCGTGCTTGCCCAGCTGCTACTTGTCGTGGTGCTTTTCCGCCTGCCGCATTTTTTGCGCCTGAAGTTCTATCCCAGCTATGCGGCCATGACCTTCCCCTTCGTGATCACCGCAACCGCGCTCGACCGCACGCTTGCGATGCTCGCCAACGCAGGCATCATCTACCCCGCCGCGCTTCATGTGCTGGTGGGCATTGAAATCGCACTTGCCTGCGCCATGGTGGGATATGTGTTCGTGCGCTACGTGATGGAGTTCGCCCGCATTGCCCGCGAACTGACTGCCGAACGCTCCTACGTTCGCGAGCTTGCCGCCGAATAGCCCTTCGACCGTCATCCTTTCGATCGCCCCGACGATCCTTCCCTTCAAACGGCCCGACGTCTTACCGCGTCGGGCCGTTTTATTTGCACGAAGCGGCCTGATGTCGACAGCCTCAACAGCGGCTTCTATTCTTGGACATGAAGACTGGGCGCCTATGTGCAAAGGCAACCGCCCCAAACCCGAAACACGCACATGCATTGCTGCCAAGCGCACGAAAAAGGGAGCTTCACAAGGAAGCTCCCTGGAGGGGTATGTTATTCCTGCAATCCGTCTTGCGCCATGATGCCGCCGGCCGCCATGTAGCCACCGACGAAAGCAAGTCCGAGGTCGGCGTACATACCGGTCAAAGGCTTTCCTGCGGGATTGCCGTCTCCCGACGAACCGCCCGCCGTATGCCATCCGGCATAGAGACCCTTGATGGGCTTGCCGCTCGTATTCACCACCTGCATCTGGGGCGTCACGCGAAGGCCCGTCTTCGAGCCGAACACATGACCGCCTAGCTTCGCGCCGTAATACGGAGGGGTATCGATCGGAATAAGCCATTCGGCAGGGTATTTATAAGCGTTTGCGTAGTCCTCACCCGTCGCGCATGCTTCATTCCACTTCTCGACATTGGAAACAAGCACGCCCTTTTCAAGACCAAGCTGCTCTTCGAGCTCCTCGATCGTGTCGCATTTCTTGATGGCGCCGCCGTCGATCATCTGCTGGAAGCCGGTATGCCAATCCCGCAGCCATTCAGGAACGCGATCGATATAGGGGTCGTCGGAAGCGACGATCTTCGCTTTACGACAGATAACCTGACCAAAGAAATTCTCGGTCACAAGCTCGTCGAACTTGGAATCGAAACAACAGAAGGTCAAACCGCCCGGCTGGCTCATTTCAACCGCCGCCGTCTCGCACAGCCCTTCAGAAGACGGGGCAGCATCGGTCGAATAAGGATAGCTGCGTCCCGACGTGGAAATATAGGGCACGCGCTGGCCATCGCGATTGATACGAAGCCACGGCTGGCGAAGAGCCTGGTTTCCGTCCTTGTTGATATGGCAATCCATCTCGGTGTCGAATTCATCGTATTCGCGCCACCACACGCCACCGTCGAACGCACCCGTCGAATCATACCCCGACAAATCGGCGCCGACGCCTTGACCCATGCGGATGCATTCACCCGTTCCATTCGGCGGCGTGGCAATGCATGCAATGCCCTGAAGCGCAGTCGCCGAATACTTCGCCATCATGGCGCGGTTGACCTCCATGCCCCCTGCGGTCAAAACGACGCCGCGCGATGCCTTGATGAAACGCTCCTCCTCGCCCTCGACAACCTTGACTCCAACAACCGCTTCACCATCGCTTACAAGCGTCGCGACAGGACAGTTGACACGAATATCAACACCGGCATCGCGCGCTGTCTGCTCAAGTTCCTGAAACGGAATGAGATTAACGTTGATGCCATTCGTCGGAGTGGACATGCCCTCCCATTCAAGCAGCCCGCATCCAGCAGGGGAAGGATTCATCGGCACCCATTTCGCGCCTGCTTTTTCGTTCATCCAGTCAATGCACTTCGGCCCTTCTTCGGCCATAGCACGTAAGAGATCGGGGTCTCCGGTCATCTGCTGGCAGCTCATGACGAATTCGACGATGCCGCTCACATCGTAGGGATAGCTCGGATACGCCCATTGCGCTTCTTCGGCCTGCTTATGTCCGCCGAAGTTGGAAAAGACAGACGAATGCTTCGAATTTCCTCCCGTTTCGGGATTACGTTCCACCATGAGAACGTCGTATCCCGCCTGGGCAAGCCTGATGGATGCGTTCATTCCGCCAGCACCCGATCCGACGACGACAACTTCCCGCTCTTCGTCCCACGTTGCAGGAACATCCTCTGGAGCAATGGGCTGCGCAGCAGCTTCGAACGCTTCACGCGCAGGGTCGCTTGACGGGTTTTCCCTCGCCTGCTCTTGTCCCTGCGGCGCGCATCCGACCATACCCATAGCTGCACCGACGCCGCCTACAATTGCTGCGCTTTTCAGGAAATCCCTTCGATTGATTTTCATGACCTCCCCTTTCCCTCACGGATCGCCCCAAAGCCGTCGCTTTTGCGGATCCAAGCAACGCTTACGAACCCGTTTGCTTGAGCTGCGAACCTTGTCGTTATCGTACGGCCGCAATCAATCAATGCACCGTAGGGTATTTTTCCCCACGAAGGAATATTTCGACAACGAGAAAGAAAACCTACCGCTTGCATCGCCGCTGTTCAGCCGGGTATCATGGGCAGATGCTGTTCGGGCGGCCAGGCAAATACGCGGTCGCACAAGCAGCATCTGCTCAAGGGGAGGGAGCATTGTGGACGCACGCCATCTGGAAGAGTTCTTAGTCTTATCAAGAACCCTCAACTACACGGCGGCCGCGCAGGAATCTCATGTTTCGCGGCCAACACTTGTCGAACACATGACGGAACTCGAAGCAGAGCTAGGCTGCACCCTTTTCATTAAAAACGAAGGACGTCCGACATTGACGCCGATAGGCAGAAGATTCGTCGCGACTGCAATGGGCCTTGTTGAAAGCATTTCGGACATCGTTACGGAATACAGGTCGCTTCAAGAGAACTACCTCTCTGTCCGCATCGCGGCAACGAACCTTCCTTGGCTCGAAAGCTCCATCCATCGCGCGAAGCGGACATTGGAGGAAATGCATCCACGCAAGATAGTTGAAATCGTCGCAACACCTGGCGCCGCAAGTACTGCGGATGCGTTGCTCGACGGAAGCAACGATATCGTGGTCACAGGCCGCAAAAGCTGGGAAGGATGCCGTAGCGAGGCAATTATGCCCTGCGGCGTTTCAGGCTTCGAATTGCAGACGGAGCCCATCATGCTGCTGATGACAGAGGGGAACCCGCTGTTCGGCAAGCCGGATATCGAAGCAAAAGATCTCGATGGCTCGTGTCTTCTTCTTCCGCCTGACATATACAACGGATACATGCGCGACGGAGTGGCCGATCGATTCATGGAACACGGAGCGAAAATCTCGTTGCGTCCGCTATCTTTCGGAGACCACTTCGAGTATTTCTCTCACGGCTTCGACGAAGAATTCGGCGTTGTGCCGACAACGCTCATTCCCAGGTTCGGCATAGATCGCCGCCGAGAGTGCCGAGCCTTCGAACTCTCCGATTTGAAACTCGCGACCGATTTTTACGTACTGTACAAAAGCGACTTCATTGAAGACGAGACGGCCCTTCTGTTCATGAAAGCCTTGAAAGATTCCGCACGCTCGTAACAAAACATTATCGCTTCCTTTCGCACGTATACGAAAGAACCGCTGCGGGGCAGACGCACGCCACACAAAAACGGACGCGCCCATGAAAGACGCGCCCGTTGCCCCACTCTCCCGAAAAGAAGGATGTTTTGCAGCAAATTTTCGTTTTTCCATCTTTTGCGACGTGAACCCTTCGACCGAAAGAGGCAAAACCCCAGGTCGAGTTTTGCGAACTATCCATAAAA
>JAUNLI010000070.1:0-5431 GCA_030532315.1 Slackia sp. | reverse complement strand
TACACTTCTCGGCTCCAAAATTTTTCGGCCCCGAACCGCAACGCTACACGCCCGCCTTTGCGCATTGCGGCGAAACCGGCCAACGCGCACAACACAGCATCCAAGATTCGATTCCCCTCGACGCGGCGTCAAAGCCCGGCTTCCCGCAACGCGACGTCTGTGCGTTCGCCTGCGCCCGTTGCAAGCCCCGCCGAATCGCATCCGACAGTTCGGCGAGGCCCCGCGACGCTACATCACCTTCGAGCTTTCCACCATCTCTACGAACTTGGACACCACCTTGATTAAAGGCGTGCGCAGCACCAAGCCAAGCACGATGAAGGGCACCGTGAACAGCAGAAGAATGCCTATCTCCGTCCAAAAATCACCGTTGTAAACGCCAAACATAGCCGCACGCATGGCATTGACGGCGTGCGTGATCGGCAGAAACGGGCTCAAATCCTGCACAAAGCCGGGAAGTGACTGCAAAGGATAGCTTCCGCCGCCACCCGAAACCTGAACGACCAGCAAAAACACCGAAAGCGCTTTACCGAAGTTCGCAAACGAAACCACCAGCGTGTAGATGATGAATGCAAACACCAGACCCGACACCCAATAGCACAGCAGATAAAGGAACGGGTCGACGGTTTGAACGCCCAGGAACACCATATTGCCCACGCTCACGCACGTGCTCTGCAAAAGCGAGATAAGCGCCACCACGCCGAAACGCCCGACGAACTGCTGCCATGCGGCAGGATTGCCCAGCTCTTCGAGCGTGCGCTTCGAAGGAGTGGTCTTGAGCGTCACCATGATCAACAGCGCTCCGATCCAAAGCGCAAGCGTGGTATAAAGCGGCGTCATGGCCGAACCGAAGTTTTCGACCGGATACACCGCATGGCGGTCAAGCTGCACGGGAGCCGAAACCGCCTTGGCAAGCGCGGCAGGATCCGACCCGATAGCCGCACGAAGCGCATCGACATCACCCGTCGATGCGGCAACGGCAACCTCAGCGCTTATCGTATGCAAACGCTGGGCCGACGCCGACAAATCGGCCGCCGCTTCGTCGAGCTTGCCTTTCGCGTCTCCGATTCCCGCCGAAAGCGAATCGGCGGCACCCACCACGTCGGAACCTGCGGCATCAAGCGTCGCCGCGGTGGATGCAAGCGTCACGCCCGCATCCTCGATGGTTTGCGCCAAGGCATCCATGTCGGGTTTCAGCTGGGTATCGTAATCGGCCTTCGCACCGACAAGGCTGTCTTTGGCCTGCTGTGCGAGCGCCTTGATTTCCTCACGCTTCGCCTGCGTGTCGGCGCTGCCCGATTCGATATCGCCCGCAGCCGAATTCAGGGAATCGCGCAACTGCTCCTGCAAGGCGATCGATGCGTTCAGGCGCGCCACAAGAGTGTCGACCATCGATTGCATCGCTTCGGGGAGCGCCGGCTTGGCCGCCTCGAGCTGTGCTGCGATATCGCGATAGCCCGCAATCTGCGCGTCAACCCTTGCGGCCGCATCGCGCAGCTGGGAAGCAGACGTTGCCGCAAGAGAAGACGCCGAGTCAAACGCCGCATCCATCGAATCGGCCACAGCGCCGTAGCTTTGCGCACTTTGCTCCAGTGCGGTCGAAAGCGCCGAAACCGACGTGCCCATGGCATCGCCCACATCGCCCGCTGCGTCCTTGATATCGGCAACCGATGTCTGCACGCCGTCGGCTTCGTCTTTGACCTGGCCGAGCAAGGCGCCCGAATCGTCGATAAGATCCTGGGCGGAACCGAGCACGGAAGAATACATGGCAAGCACCGACGCCGCCTTGTCCATGCTCGACCCCGCATCGTCGATATGCCCCGCCAGTTCGCCGATGCGCCCGCCAAGGTCGGATTCTTCGGCGTAATCGGCCAAGGCGGTGGCAATGCCGAGCGCCGCCTCGGAAAGCGTCTCGGCGAACACAGTGTTCACCTGGGCGGAAACGCCGTCGGCTCCTTGGTCGGTCACCTTGGGCGCGATGGCGTTTTTCTTCTCGTTGGTGTAATAGGCTATTTTGGCATGTTCGACATCGTCGGAATAAAACGTCATCATGTCGCGGCTGAAGCTTGCGGGAATGACCACGGCGGCGTAATACCGACCCGAACGCGCCCCGTCGATGGCGTCCTCCTCGTCGGTAATCGTCCACTTCAGCTGGTCATTGGCGCGCAAGGTGGAAACCACCTGCTCGCCGACGTTTACCTCGATGGGAACGAGGTCGCTTTTGTAGCCTTCGTCGGCATTGGCGACGGCAACCTTGAGATTGCCCGTATTGTCGAACACGTTCCAGCATGCGATCAGGTTGTACCACGAGAACAACGATGGAATGGCCACCAGGCCGAGCACGATGATCACCGTGATGGTGTTGTGGCACAAACGTTTCAAATCGCCCGTGAAAAGACGCCAGATATTCCTCATCGTCGGCCTCCTTCCTCACCGAACGATTCTCGCGAAGCGGACTCCGCGGACGCATTGCCGCACATCGAAACGTCAGGGTGCGCGCTGCAATCGCAACCCGCGCCTGATTCGCAGCCGCATGCTGCGCACACCTCGTTGCGTTTGGCGAAAAGCGTTCGCACCTCGTCGTCGCTCATCGATTCGAGCGAAACCTGACGGCTCAAGCTGTCGCGCAGATACTCCACCACAACCAAAAACGCGATAACGAGCGCGATCCACACGAGCCATGCCGTCAACATAACCACCTTTTCGGTTGCCGTGACGGCGAATACGAGCGTGACCAGGACGGGCACCACGATGCCCACGACCACCGCGCCGCGTTTGAACTTCGGATACAAGCGCATGAAGCGCGCCGCGCGAGCAGCGATAGCGCTGCGGTATTCTTCGCGGTCGGACAGTACGCGAATGAGCTGCGCCATGCGATAGCGCCGCTCGGGCAGCTGCACCGACTCGCCGTTGATAATGTCGCTTTCCTCGATCTGGCGCGCGAACAGGCGGTTCAGATTCGTCAAATACGGACGCGCCAGCACGCCGATGGCCAAAAACGCCGCAAAGAACAACAGCAGAACGACCATGCTGTGCAACCACGCACCGTCATAGAACCCGCACGTCGTTTCACGAATCGCATTGATGCCGTAGGTGAACGGGAACAGCGGATAGACCGCCTGGAAAAAGCTCGGGGTCATCTCGATCGGATACAGGCCCGTGGCGCCGGGAATCTGCACGAAAACCAAAATCACGCATATCGCCTTGCCCACATGCTGCAACGTGGTGGACAGCGTGTATTGGATCGCCAAATACGAAAGCGAACAGACTGCTGCAGTAAGGAAAAACGCGGGCACGTTGACGGCCTGCACCCCGATCGCCAAGCAACCTGCACAGCACACGGCAGACTGCAGCACCACCATGACGGCCAGAAGCAACCCGCGGCCAAGGAAACGCTGTGCAATCGAAAGATTGGGAATGCCCTCGTCGTCGACCTCGATACGCATGATCACCATGAGCATGAACACGCCGATCCACAAGGTGAGGTTGATGAACAAAGGCGCCATAGCCGAACCGTAGGAATTGACGGGATACAGCTCTTCGGTCTGCACCTGGGTGGGCGACATCATGAAATCGGCCACCTTCGAGGGGTTCAGATCGCCCTCGTCAAAAAGCGCCCCGATTGCACTGGACGAACCGAGCGCAGCCACATCGGTTTTCACCGTTTCGAAATCGGCCTGCAGATCGGCAAGAATCGAATCGGTCTGTCCAAGCGCATCGGATGAAAGCGACAACGTGGTCTTGAGCCTTTCAAGCACGCCGACGCCCTGATCGACCAGAAGCGTCTGGTTCGACACCGCCGTGCCGAACCCGCTCGTGGCGGTGACGATGCGTGCCAAGCCGTCGCTTGCCTGGGGAATGGCGGAATCGGACAACGTCGCACGATAACCGTCGACAGACGAAAGCGTCTGCTGCACTGCTGTGTTCACGGAGTCAGCCGCACCGGCAACCGATGAAGCGGTGCCCGAAACGCCCGCCGAGAGCGTCCCAAGGGCCTCAAGCGATGCGTTCGCTTCGGCATTGCGCTCCTCAAGCAAAGAGACAATGCGATCCAGCTGCTCTTTGGCGGCGTTGTCGTCGGGAAGAATCTGTTGGACGCTTCGCAGAAGCGCGATGATTCGCGCGTTTTCATCGACGACGGCCTGGGCGCGACCGATTGCGGCGTCGATATCGCCCGTTGCAGCGACAATGCCGCCCGTCGTCTGCCCAATGGCCGCATTGGTCTGGGAAGACGCTTGCGAAAGCAATACCGAACCGTGGTCGAGCACCCCTGAAATCGAACCCGAGAACGACACGATGCCCGTGTTGATGTCGCCCGCAAGCTCAGACGCCTGCCCGAGACCGGTCGAAAGAAGCACGATATGGGCCTTGGCGTCTTCAAGCGCATCTTGCGCAGCGCCCGCCTTGTCGATCGCCGCCGCGGCCGCCTGGGCCAGAGACGAAAGCGACTCGCGCGCCGAAGCGATATCGCCCGCCGCCTCGTCCAAACGCGTCACTGCGTTACCGCGCGTAGATTCGAGGTCGGCCTGAGCGTTAGCAAGCGCTTCATCAATCGAGGAGACGACCGTCGAGCTTACCGTGGAAACGAACGTGTCATTGATCGTGTTGTCGAGCGTCGTGGCGCCGGTATCGGTGATTTTCGGAGCAACAGGGCCTGATTTTTCATTCACGTAGTACTCGAGTTCAGGCTGCTGGAAATCGCCCGAAAGAAGCGTCGCCACATCCGAGCTGAAATCTTCAGGAATAACGAATGCGGCGTAGGCCTCCCCCGATTCGACTTCACGCATCGCTTCATCGCGGTCGACGAAATGCCATCCCAGCTGCGTGTCCTTTTCAAGCTGGCCGACAACCTGTTCGCCAAGGTCGAGCTTTCCAAGCGTTTCGTCATCGGCACCGGCATCTTCGTTGACCACGCATACGCGCAAATTGCCCGTGTTGTCATAGGGGTCCCAAAAACCGAGGACATTGAACCAGGTGTAAAGCGAAGGCAGCACGATGAGAAACAGCGCCACCAGCCATGCGGCGGGAGTTTTCGCAATACGCTTCACATCGCGGCGGAACACGCGCAAAACATTGCCCACTCGCTCCTCCTTTTGCCAAGACAATCAACATTTGTACAGAAAATTGATTTTACTTGCCAAAGAAGAGCGACATGCAGCGCAAAACCCCTGTCACACAAATGTTACCGATTCCGAAAAGGCGACAGAGGGCGAGGATTGCAGGGTGCGCAGCGCCGACACCGACACCCGTCCGACAAGGCAAAATCTCGGGATGCCGACAGAACAGGCGAAGCAGGTCAGGCAGCCTTGAAGCGCAGCTCGATGAAAAGCATGTCGCCTTCGACGCGTGCGGCAGCCGACCCGCCCATGCGTTCGCACAGCTGGGCCACAATGGCCAGACCGAGCCCCGATCCGCCGCCCGAACGCGATGCATC
>JAUNLI010000069.1 GCA_030532315.1 Slackia sp. | reverse complement strand
CCGTCGGTGACTTCCATCTCAGCGCGCAGGTGGCCTTCGATACGGGTAATCGGGTCGATGATGGAACGTGCCATTACTGGTTGCCTCCCTTCTTCTTGCTAGCGGCCTCGAGGTCTTCTTTCGGGTACACACCGATCGCCTTGTCAGGATGCTTGGCATCCCAAGCGCGCACCTTCTCGAATTCGGCGCCGTTGGGAACGCGGCCGGCGGCCTTCATGCCGAAGCCGTGGACCACCAATGCAGCGGCGACGATACCGGTCACGCCGAGCGCGATCGTGCCGGGCTGAACCATGAAATCACCGATACGCAGGTCGCGATGACGCTTGAAGAACGGCGTGTTGACCTCGACCCAGTTCTGACCGGGGTTTTCGGGATTGGCCTCGCAGCAACCGATGCAGGGAGCGCCTGCTTCGACGCACCAGCTGCGACGATGGTTGTAGCGCACCACGCCGCAGTTCGCCTTGGTCTGAGGACCGCGGCAACCCAGCGGGTAGAGGCAATAGCCCTTGGCTTCTTCCGGAGAGCCGAACTGATAGACGAACTCGCCGTTTTCGAAATGGCCGCGACGCTGGCAGTTGTCATGCACGGTCTGGCCGAAGATCTGCACCGGCTTGTTTTCGGCATTGAGCTCGGGCAGCTTGTCGAGCAGCAGCACGTCGATCAGGATGGCGCACAGCCATTCGGGATTCGGCGGGCAGCCCGGAATGTTGATCACGGGAGTGGAAATGCCCTGCTCTTTGAGGAACTTCTGCACGCCCTCGGCGTTGGCGGGGTTCGGATGGGCCGCCATCCAGCCGCCATTGACGGCGCACGAACCCAAAGCGACCACCGCATTGGCATGCTCGGCAGCTTCGATCAGATGCTCGTTGCCCGTCTTGCCGGCAACGCGCAGCGCATTGCCGCCCCAACCGTTAAGAACGGCGCCCTCGTAAACGAGGATATAATTGCCGGCCTTGATAGTCTGCTCCTTGGCCTCCTCCATGGACCAGCCCGCTGCAGCGCTCAGAGTTTCGCTGTAGTTCAGCGAAATCATTTCGAGCACGACGGACGCGGCGTCGGGGGCGTCGATCTGAGCGAAAGCTTCCGTGCAGCCGGTGCAGGAAGCGCCCTCGATCCAGATGACAGGATACAGGTCGCCCTGGCTTGCTCCGATGACGGACTCCTCCAGCGCATGAGCCACGCGAGGCGCGGCAGCCTCGCCGAGGCCGACCATGACCGCGAGCGTGCCGCACAGTTTCATGAAGCTACGACGCGAAACCCCTCGCGATTCGAGCATGCCCTGAAACTCTGGGACAGTGGCTTGGTTGTCCATACATACACCTCCTATTAGATGCGTTCGAAAATACTGACGTTTGGCATTATGCTTGAACTGTTGTCTCTTTAGCAGCAAAAAATAGTTTTTATGCAAAATTCCTGTTCAAAGGCTAAAAAATGTTACGAAGCGCCCCGTTAGTAGCAACATATTGTTACATGAATAGATTCACGTAACATTCCCCTGATGAGAGCGCTGTTCTGAAACGCAATCATCCGATAGGTGCTATATATGAATTCGAAAGTATCCATAGAATACGCAGAAATAATAAGGAATGACCCATTTCGGGGGATACAAAATCATGCATATGACCCAAGAAAAAAGGGGTCGTCCGGAAAAGACGACCCCTTGAAAACCCAACTTCGCCATTAAGATAGCACGGCTTAAGCCTTAGTAGTTTTCGGCACGGATTTCGAAATGAGCGCGCGGGTGGTTGCATACGGGGCAAACCTCGGGAGCTTCGGTGCCGATATGGATATGACCGCAATTGTTGCACTTCCACGCATGCAGCTCGCCACGTTTGAACACCTCGCCCGCATTGATACGCTCGATCAGCTTGCGATAGCGTGCTTCGTGCTCTTTTTCCACCGCAGCGACCCCGTCGAAAAGACGCGCGAGCTCGTCGAAACCTTCTTCGCGTGCGGTCTGCGCGAATTCGGCATACATATCGGTCCACTCGTAGTTTTCACCCGATGCGGCATCGGCCAAGTTCTCAAGCGTCGAAGGAACCTTGCCGCCATGCAGCGCCTTGAACCACAGCTTTGCATGCTCGGATTCGTTTTTAGCCGTCTCGGCGAAGATGTTTTGAATCTGCACGTATCCGTCTTTTTTGGCCTGCGAAGCATAGTACAGATACTTCGTATGGGCTTGAGACTCTCCTGCGAAGGCCGTCATGAGATTTTTCTCGGTCTTGCTGCCTTTCAACTCCATGTTCTCTCCCCTTTCATCGAAGCGCGGCTCCGAAT
Organism: Slackia sp.; assembly: GCA_030532315.1. Classification (GTDB taxonomy): domain Bacteria; phylum Actinomycetota; class Coriobacteriia; order Coriobacteriales; family Eggerthellaceae; genus Slackia. The sequence continues at coordinate 8,872 of JAUNLI010000069.1, read as the reverse complement.
AGAACGCGGCACAACTGCCGCTTTTGCAAAAGCGCCACAACGAACATGACGCCTTATCAAGCATAGCATGCGCAAGGAAGGACGCAGAAAGCCACACGCAACAAGCAGGTTTAAGCGCGCCAACCGCCATCGTTCAAAGAAAAGAACCCCTCCTGCGCAAGATCGGCAAGAATCGAACGGAACTCGTCGTCGCTTACGCGGTCGCGTCCCGCCCGCATCTCCACCCCATCGAGACGACGATGTATCTCATCGCCTGCGATGCCCGGGTTTGCCAGCACCTCGCGCACGATCCATGCGCGTTTTTGGCGGCGCGACCCTTCGAATGTGCTCTGTTTCGTATAGGAGGCAGAACGTCGCGTTGGATTAATCTGAGTTTTCTTAAGATGCGCGCCCACGTCAAGCAGCGCATAATACCAGCCGCGCACATCATCGCAAGGACATGCCGCCTCGACGAGCGGGCGCAGCTGCTTATCGGCCACACGCTCTTCGCCCGGAAAGAATTCATGAATGAACACGGCGCGAACGTTCGTTTCAATATAAACGCACGGCACGTCGCGCGAAAACGCCGTAATTCCGGCCGCAGTCGCCTCGCCGATCCCCGGGAGCTTGCACAGCTCTTCCACGCCGACCGGCAACGAGCCGGCGAATTCGCATGCGCAAATATCCGCAGCACGTTTGAGGGCGAGGGCGCGACGGTTGTACCCCATGCCCTGCCACTCTTCCACAACATCGGCGGTATCGGCCGACGCAAGGGCGTCAACGGTGGGAAAGCGCGCCATGAAGCGCTCCCAGCGTGTCAGAACGCGAGCCACCTGCGTCTGCTGCAACATGACTTCAGAAATCCAAATGGCATAGGGGTCGCGCGTGTTGCGCCAGGGAAGATCGCGGTACAGCTCGGCGCCCTGTTTGCGCACGCGCGCAACGAATTCATCGAGAACCTGGCGCGAGACCCCTTCAGGCAAGACGGCCGTCATGCGCGGCGATGCCCTTCGAAGAGAGCTTCCAGCGTGATGGACGCGAAATATTCTTTCACCAGGTTGTCGGCCTGTTTCCAAACACCGCGAAACTCGCATTCACCGCAACGCTCGCAATACGCAGAATCCGCCGCACATGGCGACATATTGATCGGCCCCTGCAGCGCTTCAAGCACCTCGAGCAGCGTCGTCGTGTTCGGATCGCACGCCAGCGACAGACCGCCCTTGGCACCGCGCACCGTCTTCAGAAGGCCGGCATGAACCAAATCGTGTTGGATGCTTCGAGCGAATGCGTACGGGATATTCTCGCGCTCTGCAACCTCGGAAACAGACACATAGGCATCTTTGCTGTCATATGCCGCGCGAATGATGCGACACGCATAATCGCTTCGACGGGTAAGTTCCATGGCTAAACCTCACCTTCCCCGCCCGAAGCGGCTTGATGTCCCAAAGCTTCAAGGTCTTCGAGCTCGTAAAGATGCTTGCGGAAATCAGTGGCGACCGCCTCTTCCAAGAGACGATACTCATCGGAATCGAGAGGCTGGAAACTGGCGATATGCTCAAACATCATGCTCTGCGTGATGGGAACGTAGCGGCGCATCTTCAAGCTGAGCCTATAGGCCTCTTCGACCGCTTCGCGACCTGCGGCTACGATATCGAACCGGGAAAGGTTGCGCGAAAGCCTGGTCAGCCGGGAAAGATCGAGCTGGCGAACCGAAGGATGCTCGAGGGCGATGGCGTTCCAAATCAAGCGACGCTCTACCTCGTCGGGAAGATAGATGTCCACGATGTTCATAGGCTCCATCGCATCGAAAAGATATCCCTGGTCGAAAGCATCGCCCGCAACGGAAGCAAGCACGTAGACGTCGGGATTGGCGACAGCCGACCCGATCAGGGCGAAAGCCTCCCTTGCAGCGCGCGATATGCTGGCAAACATGACACCCTCGCCATCGGCCGCAGAGGCCGCCTCCATCAAAGGCGCGCCCCACATGTCGATGTCTTCAAGCACAAGAACGCTCGGCGATTCAAGCGAAAGCCTGTTGTTATTCATACGCGCAGGACGGTCTGCTGCCGTCGTTACGCAAAGAACAGGCATCCCCTGGGGGCCGGGCTGGATTTGAACGCGCAACGTCGGAAGCCCAAGCTCGCCTGCGACAGCAGCCATCAGCATGCTTGCATCTTCGCGCGACGACGTGCGAAACACGATGCTTCCCGCCGCCGAAAGCCCGTCAAGCCCATGCTGCGCACGCAAGGTATCGATAAGCAGACGATATTCCTCGTCGTCTTTCACGCCGATTCCCAGCGCGCGAACATCGTCGATAACGGAATCGAACCCGACTAAATCCGCCAAACCGGCAGGACGCGCCGTCAAGCGCGGCTGTACGGACGGCTCCTTCTGTCCGCCTGCAGCCTCGCCGCCGCGGCTTTCGTCCGAAGCGGATTCGGGAGTTTGCGAAGCGGCAGCCTGCCCATCGGCAGCCGACGTCTCCGCAGTCGTGCTTTTCGGCGAATTTTGCGATGCCAGCGTACCGATGCCGAAAGCGCCGCCATGGGGCATGGTGACGGATGCGACGGGAGTCACGCGAGCAATATGCGCATTGCCTCCGATTTCCTCGGAAATCATATCGGCCATGTCTTCGAGGTCGGCACGCGAAATACCGAACTCCGAAAGCTTATCGAGCGCCATGGACTGAAGATCGTGAGCGAAAACCTTCGTCTCATCGAACGACAAATGAGGTTCGAGCCTATCGTAGATATATTCGGCGATAGAGCGCTCGCGCAGCTCGCAGGCAACCTTCCAAGCCTCGCGCAAAGCCGCGATCGCAGCCATATCGGGCAAAGGAGCGCGCTTGCACCCCTGTTCATAGGCCGTCAAATAAAGATGCATGGCAAGCACGCGGTCGCCGGTATCGTAAGCTTCGCGCGCAGCTGCGGAATAATCGTCGGTAGCGCCCTGAAAGGGAGCTTCTTCATGGTGCTGGTCGGCGATGTTCGCTTCGCTATCGTTCGATTCGAGCATGCGCCCACCTCCTTTGCAATGTTCATCGTTTATCTCGCACGGCAAATGTCTATGCGAAGGTAGCAGTTCTCATTTGGCAGTGTAGACGCAAGACGCGCATCTCGCAAACGCCGAGTGGAATACTCGGGATACGCCCCTTATTTCTCCACAGACATATCCCAATCAAGGACGCGCCAGCCGCGGCGGCGGGCTTCGCGCGCAAGTGGGTTATCGGGAGTCACCGCATAGGCGCAACGCGCCGCCTCGAGCATCGGGACATCGGAATGATGGTCGCCATACGCCTCCACCAATTCCCATTTCCCTGCGCCATAACGCGCATCGGCATAGGCGCGCAATGCGCGGACTTTCTCTTCGCCTTCGATGCATGCCCCGTCAACGCGCCTGGTATAGCGCCCTTCGCCGTCTACGAGCATCTCGGTGCACAAATAGCCATCGAACGGATGGAGCTCGCGAGCACGATGCACGATCGGAGCGAACGTGGCGGACACGATCAAAACCTCGACCCCTTCCGAACGCAAGCGGCTCATGGCCGCATCCGCCTGCGGGCGGAAACGCCCGGCCTTTTCTATCTCGGAATCGTAGAAATCGGCGAGAAAGGCATCGACCTCGGCTTTCGGCATTCCTTCAAATGCCGTGAACACCTGACCGCGCACCCATGCCTCGCTTTGAGGGAGTCTGAGCTTGTACGCCGCCGCCCAGGCAAGAACCTTGGAGATGACGCGTTTGCGCAGCATGCCTCGCCTGCGCAGATGGCGGACAAGGACGACGGGCGAATTGCCCTGGATAGACGTGCCGTCGAAATCAAACGCGGCAATCTTATGTATGGCGTCTTCAGTCATGGCACGCGGCCCTTCGTTTCACGATGCTCGTTCAAGATGACAGAAAGAAAATTATATCACGCGATTGAAGGGACGGAAGACGAAAGCGCCGCGCGCATCGCCCCGACACACGCGGCGCTTCGCAACTCCGGGCTATTCCCCTTCGCCTTCGAACTGGGACTCGTAAAGCTCGGCATACGCTCCGCCACGTGCGATCAACTCGTCATGCGTTCCCTGTTCGACGATATCGCCGTCGGAAAGCACCAAGATCAGATCGGCGTTGCGGATCGTCGAGAGCCTGTGTGCAATGACAAACGAGGTGCGGCCCTCCATCAGCTTGTCCATAGCCATCTGAATGCGACGCTCCGTACGCGTGTCCACCGAACTCGTAGCCTCATCGAGAATCAACATGCGGCGGTCGGCCAGAATGGCGCGGGCGATAGTGAGCAGCTGGCGCTGGCCCTGGCTGATATTGCTTGCGTCCTCGTTGACCATCATGTCGTAGCCGCCCGGAAGCGTGCGGATGAAATGGTCGGCGAACGCCGCACGGGCCGCCGCTTCGACCTCTTCGTCGGTCGCGTCAAGGCGTCCGTAGCGGATGTTTTCGCGAATCGTTCCCTTGAATAGCCACGTGTCCTGCAGCACCATCGAAAACATCGAGCGCAACTCGTCGCGGTCGATGTCGCGCACGTCTGCGCCTCCTATGCTGATCGAGCCCGCATCCACATCGTAGAAGCGCATGAGCAGCTTCACCATCGTGGTCTTGCCCGCACCCGTCGGACCGACAAGCGCCACGGTGCGGCCGCTTTCGACACGCGCCGAGAAATCCTTGATCACAGGCTCGTCGGCATCATAGCCGAAGCGGACATGGTCGAAAACGACCTCGCCCGATGCCGCATGCGCCATATCCGAACCGCGCGAAGGCTCTTCTTCGGGGGCTTCGAGGAATTCGAACACCCGTTCCGCCGACGCGGCCATCTGCTGCAAGACGTTAGACACCTGAGCGAGCTGGGTCATGGGCTGCGTGAAATTCTTCACGTACTGCACGAACGCCTGGATGTCGCCCACCGTGATCGAGCCCTTGATGGCGAACGCGGCGCCCGATACGGCCACGGCGACGTAGCCGAGATTTCCCACGAAGCTCATGACGGGCATCATCAGACCCGAAAGGAACTGCGATTTCCACGCGGACTCATAGAGCACGTCGTTGGTCTTGCGGAACTGCTCGAGCGTTTCGTCCTCCTTGCCGAAGGCGCGCACCACCGTATGGCCCGAAAACGTCTCTTCGATCTGGCCATTGATCGCGCCGAGGTTCTTCTGCTGCGCGCGGAAGTAGCGCTGGCTGCGCGAAACGACCGCTTTGACCAGCAGAAGCGACAGCGGAATCACCAGAAGCGCAATCAGGGTCATGGGCACGTTGATCGTCAGCATCATGACCACGACGCCCACCACGGTGACGCTGCTCGTCACCAGCTGGGTCAGGCCCTGGTTGAGACTTTGCCCCAGCGTGTCCACGTCGTTGGTGATGCGTGAAAGCACGTCGCCCGTGCTCGTGCGCTCGAAATACCCCATCGGCATGCGCGATATCTTCTCGGCGATGCGGCGACGCAAAAGATAACAGGTCTTCTGCGAGACGCCGGTCATAAGCCAGCCCTGCACGAACGAGCAAGCAGCCGAAAGCGCGTACAACCCGAGCGTGACGAGCAGAATGGAAGCGATCGCGTCGAAGTCGATGCCGCCCGTTCCCGCAATTTTGGCACCCACCCCTTCGAACAGTTCGGTGGTCGCAGTTGAAAGCACCTTAGGACCGATGATGTTGAAGACCGTCGACCCGATAGCAAAGACGAACACCGCCGCCAATGCGAACTTGAAGGTCGCCATCAAAGAGAGCGTCTTCTTCATGGCGCCCTTGAAATCGCCCGCCTTCTCGCCGGGCATCATGCCATGGTGGCCTCCGTGGCCGCCCATCATGCCGTGTCTTCCCATGCCGTGGCGGCGGGGCGGCATGGCTCCTTTATCTTGACGCATCACAGCGCACCGCCTCCTTTCAACTCTTCCTCAGATAGCTGAGACAGCGCGATTTCGCGATAGGTCTCGCACGTGCGCATCAGCTCGTCATGGGTGCCACAGCCCGCCACGGAGCCGCTTTCGAGCACGACGATGCGATCGGCCGAAAGCACGGTCGAGATGCGCTGCGCCACGATCAGCACCGTCTTGCCACGCAGGCCGTCGGCGATGGCGGCGCGCAAGCGAGCGTCGGTCTTGTAATCGAGCGCCGAGAAACTGTCGTCGAACAGATACGCGCGCACATCGGCCGCAAGGGCGCGGGCGATCGAGAGGCGCTGGCGTTGGCCGCCCGACACGTTCGAGCCGCCCTGCGCCACCGGGGCGAGCATGCCCTCTTCGCGTTCGGCGACGAAATCGGCCGCCTGTGCGAGCTCGACCGCCGTGCGCATGCGCTCCTCGCCCATGGACGGGTCGCTGTAGCCGACGGTGTCGGCTATCGTGCCCGAGAACAAAAACGCCTTCTGCGGCACATAGCCGAACTGGGCGCGCAATTCATGCTGGGCCATGGCGCGCACGTCCACGCCGTCGATGCGCACCGAACCGGAATCCACGTCGTAGAAGCGTTCGACCAGCTTGATGACGGTCGATTTGCCCGAACCGGTCGAACCGATGACGGCTGTCGTCTTGCCCGCTTCCGCCGTGAAGCTGACATGGCTGAGCACAGGGTCGCTTTCCTCGTCATAGGAAAACGTCACGTCGTCGAAGACAATCTCGGCACCCTCGCTTCGAGGCTCCGCGAGACTTTCAGGCTCGACGGGGTCGGCAATGGAGCATGGCGCGGCAAGCACTTCGTTGACACGCTGGGCAGCCACGTCTGCACGCGGCAGCATGATGGAGACCATGCCCAGCATGAGAAACGACATGATGATCACCATCGAATACGTGATGAACGCAATCATGTCGCCTGTCTGAATGGTGCCGGCGTCGATTGAAAAGCCACCGACCCACACGATGAGCACCGACACCGCGTTCATCACCAGCATCATGGCGGGCATCATGAACGTCATGACGCGGTTGGTGAACAGCTGCGTGCGCATGAGCGCCGTGCTGGCCTGGTCGAAGCGGTCCTCCTCGTATTCCTGACGGCCGAAAGCCCTGATCACGGGAAGACCGGTAAGGATTTCACGCGACACGAGGTTCACGCGGTCGATGAGCTTCTGCATGACTTTGAACTTCGGCATGGCAAGTCCCATGAGCACGGCGACCGTCGCGAAGATCGCCGCCACCGCCACCACAATGATCCAACTCATCGATGCGTCGGTGCGCGACACCATGACGATGCCGCCGACCGCAAGGATCGGCGCGTAAAGCACCATGCGCAAAAGCACCGTCACGACCATCTGAATCTGCTGAATATCGTTCGTGGTACGCGTGATCAACGACGCGGCCGAGAATTTCTGCACGTCGGCTTCGGAGAACGCGAGCACTTTGGCGAAAAGCCTCTCGCGCAGACGCTTGGCGACGCCCGCAGCAGTGCGCGAGGCAATATAGCCGACAGCAATCGCGGCGGCCGTCATCAGCGCCGCCACCGCGAGCATACGGCCGCCGATTCCCAGCAGATAGCGCATCTGCATCGAATCCATGTCATAGCCGAGCTGCTCGTATTCCGCTTTCGCGGCAGAAACGGCCTGCTGGGCGATAAGAGATTCATCGACGCCCGAAACGGCGGAAAGCGCTTCGTTGGCTATCGCGAACACCTCGTTTTTCGAAACGGCGCCCTGGGCATATGCCCCCGTAAGCGCGTCGAGGTCTATCGGCACGGCGGATGCAAAATCGTCGCGCTCGGAGGCCGTTTCAGCAAAGTAGGCCAGCGCGAAGGGCATCGCGATGCGCTCATCCAGCTCGTCGCGGCGCTTCTCGCCCTGTTCGTTCAGACGATATGCGCCATCGTCAGCCCGCCCGTAGCACGCACGAATAAACGACTCGTCCTCCTGCGGAGCAAGCATGCACAACGCCTCGAACATAGAGGGGCGCAATGCCTCGGGCGCGGCGTCTTCGACGCCTGCCTGCTGAATGCCAACGTCGACCAGATCGGACGTCAAGCGCGGCAGCGACAAGTCGGCGAACGCCTGCACGACAAGCAGGACAACCACCAGGGCCACAGCCGCCTTCGATTCTTTCAGATAACGTATTATGCGCATGGGCCCCTCCCTTCTCCTTCAAAGCGCTTCACCGAAGGGCTCTGCTCGAAGAAATCGAGCACCGATTCGAGCGTCTCAACCAGCTGTTCGATGCGGTCGGCGCCCACGTAGGCGAACATCTCGTCCATGAAGGCACGATGGGCGGCGCTGCCTTCGGCGGCAAGCTCTTTCCCTTTTTCGGTGAGCACGAGCGCGACCGATCGGCTGTCTTCGTCGGAGCGCACACGCTCAACGTAGCCTTGCGTCTCGAGCTTTTTGACCGATTGAGATACGGCCGAAGGCGTCACGCCGAAACGCCGCGCCACATCGGAAGGCCTCAAAGGCGTTCCGCTTTCGGCCGCCACGCTGACGCAGCGGATGATCTGCATCTCGGCATGGGTCATGCCGCAAAGCATTTCTGCCGGGACATAGCGCTCCCGATGGAAGCGCCCCATAAGGTCGTCGAGCTTCGCGCGCAAAGCCTCGGACTCTTTATCGCTCATAGGCCCTTTCCTTTCTTCGCCACTCAATGTGTGCATGCCCGGCCTCGACCAAGGCGAACAGGCTCCTTACGCAAGGTGCCCCTGCGAAGCAGAGTGAATGAAACGCATGAATTGTAGCACCTACATAATGAAGATAGTTAAATAAACAGACGCGTTTCGTATCTGTCACCGATGGATACGCCATCCTTCTTCCCAAATGGCCCAACCCCGCTATTTCAACTTTTTTCACTTCGCAGCAATTTTTTTCAAAAAAGTACTTGCGTTCCCCTGCAATCGTGGGTAATATAACCGAGCTGTCTGACGCAGGAGCGAAAGACAACACGGGGTGTTAGCTCAGTTGGTTAGAGCGCCGGCCTGTCACGTCGGAGGT
>JAUNLI010000068.1 GCA_030532315.1 Slackia sp. | reverse complement strand
TGCTGGAAAACAGTCCTCATCATTGGCTTAGCCGAACCTTCCTGTGATGTAGTCTTCTGTGCGCTTGTCGACCGGATGGCTGAACAGCGTTTGGGTGTCGCCGTATTCCACCAAATCGCCCAGCAGGAAGAACGCGCACTTATCGGAAATGCGCGCGGCCTGCTGCATGTTGTGGGTCACCATGACAACGGTGTAGTCCTTCTTCAGCTCGACGGCCAAATCCTCGATGCGGCCCGTGGAAAGCGGATCGAGGGCGCTGGTGGCCTCGTCCATCAAAAGCACCTCAGGCTCGACAGCCAGGGCGCGGGCGATGCACAGACGCTGCTGTTGGCCGCCGGACAGGCCCAGGGCGCTCTTCTTGAGACGGTCCTTGAGCTCATCCCAGATGGCAGCCTTGCGCAAAGCGTTTTCGACAATGCCGTCGAGCTCTTCTTTACCCTTGATGCCGTGCGTGCGCGGGCCGAAGGCCACGTTGTCATAAACGCTCATGGGAAAAGGATTAGGCTTCTGAAACACCATGCCCACGCGGCGGCGCAAGTGGTTGACGTCGGTTCCCTTGGCGTAGACGTTCTCGCCGTCGAGGGCTACGACGCCTTCGATGCGGCAGCCTTCGACCAGGTCGTTCATACGGTTAAGCGTGCGCAGCAGAGTCGATTTGCCACAGCCCGAAGGGCCGATGAATGCCGTGATCTGATTGGCGGGAATATTCATGTTCACGCCGTGCAGCGCGTGGAAGTCGCCGTAGAAAAGATCGAGATTCTGGACCGCGATCTTGGTCTCTTCCGCCGAACCCTTACAAAGAGGGATCGGAACGCAGGCTGCAGGCGCCTGTTTGATTTCGCTCACGCGTTCGTTCCTTTCTTGAGAGGCGCCCAAACGGCGCCCGGTCTTCATCGCAACAACATCGCGTCTCTGGCGGGCGGCAGGCCCGAATCGGTCGAAACATCCCGATCAGGTCGCCGCCCCGACGCGAAAGCCTGTCACACTAGACTTTGGTCAGACGCTTGGCAGCAAACGATGCCAAAGCATTGATGCCGACAACGATGACGAGCAACACGACGGCGGTGGCGTAAGTCGCGTCAATGTGCAAGCCCTCACAGGAGAGCACATACATATGAACCGACATGGTGCGCACCGAGTCGAACAGTCCGCCCGGAATGGCGGCAACGGTGCCCGCCGTGAAGATGAGCGCCGCCGACTCGCCGACGATGCGGCCGATCGACAGAATAATGCCGCCGAGAATGCCAGGCATGGCGGGTGGAAGCACGACCGAAAGCACGGTGCGCAGGCGGCCCGCGCCCAGGCCGAAGCTGCCTTCGCGATAGGAGTCGGGCACGGAGCGCAGCGCTTCTTCGGTGGTGCGCATAATCGTGGGCAGAACCATGATCGCCAACGTCAGGCAGCCCGACAGAAGCGAAAGGCCCCAACCGAGAAACGTGACGAAAAACAGCATGCCGAACAGGCCATACACGATAGAGGGGATGCCTGCCAGAGTTTCGGCGGTAATGCGGACCACCTTGACGAACTTGTTACCGCGCGTGGTGTATTCCACGAGGAAGATCGCAGCCATCACACCGAGGGGAACGGCGATGGCAAGCGTCAGCAGCACCGCAAGCAACGTATTGACTAGAGAGGGAAGCATCGACACGTTTTCCGAGTTGTATTCGAAGGCGAACAGCTCGGGAGTTAGCGAGGGAACACCCATGACCAGGATGTATCCCACAATCACCACGAGCACTGTCGCCGTAAGAAACGCGCCAAGGCGCACCAAAGCAGACAATATGCGCGAAGAAATGCGACGGGTGGGCTTGCGGGAGGAACACGCCTGCGGCTGTCGGGTGGGCGGCTTGGGCGCAGGCTCGCTTCGATCGGACGCCTCGGCTCGCTCTACGGCGGCCTCGCCGCCCAACTGATCGGCGGAATGCGGATTGGCCTGCGTTGCCGTCAAGGCCTCCGGCGCCTCCATCGCCGTCGCGATGCCTTCAGGATTCGGTTTCACAGCCTTCATTTACGCGACCTCGCATTCAGGGCGGCAAACGCCAGATTGATCAGCAAGACGAACACGAACAGCACGACCGCGGTGGCAATAAGCGCTTCTCGATGGAGGTCGGCCGCATAGCCCATTTCCATAACGATGTTGGTGGTCAGGGTTCGCACACCGTCAAGCAGGCTGTTGGGAATCTGAACCTGGTTGCCTGCGATCATGACGACGGCCATGGTTTCGCCGATTGCGCGGCCCACGCCAAGGACGACGCCCGCCATGATGCCCGATCCGGCAGCGGGAACGAGCACGCGAAATACACTGCGCTCGTGGTCGGCGCCCAGAGCAAGCGCACCTTCGTAATAGCTCTCAGGCACGGCGTCGAGCGCATTGCGCGCCACCGTCACGATGGTGGGCAGGATCATCACGCCCAGGATGATGGATGCGGCAAGCAGGCTCATGCCCTGCACCGTGAACGTCTGGCGAATGAGCGGAACAAGCACCACCAGGCCGAAAAAGCCATAGACGACCGATGGGATTCCCGCCAGAAGCTCAACGCCAGGAACGAGAAAGCGCTTGATGCGGGGGCTCGCGAAGCGCGATAGATACACCGCGCACAGCAACCCAACGGGAACGCCGATCGCCAGCGCGCACGCCGTGGCATAGACGCTTCCCAGAATCATAGGAAGGATGCCGTAGGTGTCGCTTGCCGGCCTCCACACCGTGCCGGTCAGAAATTCGATCGGCCCGATTTCGCCGATCGCGGGAATTCCGCTTGCGAACAGAAAGACGCAAATCAGGGCTACCGCAAGGACCGAAACCCCTGCGGCAGCCGTGAAAAGCACCTTCGCCGCCGTTTCTTTGATGCCTTTCATAACGTATGCGAAATGCTAGGCGACAGCAGACCAGTCGGACACTTCGCCGGTGAAGATGCCTTTGACCTGGTCGGAGGTCAAGCCGTTCACCGCGCAGTCCTTGTTCACGATAACCGCGATGCCGTCCATGGCAATCACGACGGGCTCAACGCCCTTGGAGAGTTCGGATTCTTTCAGCTCGCGCGAAGCCATGCCCAAATCGCACGTGCCGTCGATAGCCGACTGGATGCCGGTGGAAGAGTCGGACTGCTGCACTTCCACGTTCACGTCGGGATTAAGCGCCTCATAAGCCTCGGCAAGCTTCTCCATGACGGGAGTGACCGAGGAAGAGCCCGCGACGACCACCTTGCCCGATGCGCCCGATGCGCTGTAGGATTCGGCACCTTCAGCGACAGAAACGTAGTCTTCGTCGACCACAGCCTGGCCTTCGGCGCTCATGATGAAGGAGAGGAAGTCTTTCGCCGTATCGGAGGCGTTCGCGCCCGCGACCACGTTGAACGGGCGAGCAACCTTGTAGGAGCCGTCCTTGACGCCTTCGGCGGAAGGCGCCACGCCGTCGATTTCGACCGCCTTCACGGTGTCGTTGAGCGAGCCGAGCGAAATATAGCCGATGGAGTTGGGGTCGCCTGCGACGGTGGTCATCATGACCGAGGTGGAATTGGTGACCACCGCAGAAGCGGCAGTTGCGTCGTTGCCGTCGGCGTCTTCGATTTTGAACAGCTCGGCGAACGCGCCGCGCGTGCCCGATCCGTCCTCGCGGGAAATAACGGAAATCGCGCCGCCAGCCTGTGTGGAGGCGGATCCGTCGGACGATTCGCCGCCGCCCGAAGAGCAGCCGACCAACGCAAACGCGCCAAGAGCGCACACGCAGGAAAGGGCAAGCGCAAGAAGTTTCTTGGATTCCATGGTTCGATAGTCCTTTCGTAGACAGATTCGTTGCGGTTCGAACACAGCAACGAACTCTACGAAGGCGCTATCAAACGCATGTCAGAGACGCGTCAAATCAAAGCAAAGGTCGGCGAATTGCGTCAAATCGAAGTAAAAGAGGCGGCGAATATCGAGCGTAAATGAGGGCGACTCCCGCCGCCGCTGCCGAATGCCGCCGGAAGTCGCCCGATGCGCCGCCTTGCGACGGCACCTGCGCCGCAAGGCGGCTCAGCACCTCGAATGCGAGAGGAATGCAAACGCACGCAGCCGCAAGCAAGGCACGAGGCTCGCGACTTCGGGCAGTTGATGGCTCAACAGCCTGAAACGGAGCGAGAGACGTTCGCAATTTCCGATTTCATGCATAAAAAGTGCAGTAGGCGGTCTAAGGATCGCCTTTTTCCAGCTGCCAGAAAGCCCACAACATCGAAAGCCCCGCAGACAAAAATCGTGACCTGGGGTTTTACACCCGCCCCGAAAACAAGGCGCTCTGAAAAAGACCGCCTACTGCAGAAAATGTGCAAAAAACCGCCCGAACGCAACATCCGAGCAAGAAAACGCCGTCGACATCGAGTTCGGCGTCGACCTTCGAAAAAGCTGCGGCAATGCCGCACACTATGCGCTATGCGCCATACGCTCCGCACTGTGCATCACGAACCATGCCCCGCCCATGCAGGGCCGCAAGACGCGCGTTGCTCAGAAAACGGTCTTTTCCGCCGCCTCCACCACGTGCTTCATGAGCACGCTCGTGGTAACGCCGCCGATTCCGCGCGGCACAGGCGTAATTGCACCCGCCTCGCCCACGGCGGCCGAAGCGGCTTCGAAGTCGGCGTCGCCGCACAAATTGCCTGCCGCATCCACATTGATGCCCACGTCCAAGACAACCTGACCTTCGCGGAAACACGATGCGCCGTACGCTCTCGCGCGCCCCGTGGCCAGCACCACGATGTCGGCCTCGCGTATCGTTCGCTCGAGGTCTTCCGTACGCGAGTGGCACACAGTCACGGTGGCGTTGCGCTCGAGAAGCATCATGGCAACGGGACGCCCCACCACCAGGCTGCGACCGACCACGACAACGCGTTTACCCGCCGCATCGATGCCATGGGCATCGAGCATTTCCAAACATGCCGCCGCCGTGCAAGGCGCGAACCCTTCGCCACGTCCCGTGAACACATGCGCCAATGCCGCACGACCGATGCCGTCGATATCTTTCGCAGGACACAAAGCCTCGCAAGCCGCCTCTTCGTCGTAAGCGGACGGCAGGGGGCGAAACATAAGACATCCGTGAATGCCCGAATCGTCATTCACCTGAGCAATGACATCCATCAAGGCATCTTGACCTGCATCCTCGGCCAAGACGAAGCGCCGCACCTCGATGCCTAAGCCCTCGGCACGCTTGAGTGCAGTGCGTTCATAGGACAAATCGTCCTCACGCTCTCCCACGCGAACGATTGCAAGCGTCGGCACGACGCCGTTGCCCTTCAGCGATTCGACACGACGCGTCAGGTCTTCCTTCAGCGCCGCGATAACGGGTTTGCCAAGCAGTTCTTGCGCCATGCTTCTCCCCTTCATGCGGCCATCCGCTCTTGTTTGTTTTTCGGATTCGGGCATTTTAGCGCAGAACGCCCTGACAGAAAAAAGCCGTCTGCAAAAGAACGCGGCCGGCAACATTGCCGGCCGCGATTACCGCCCCTACACGCCCTTAGGCTTCGCCGCGCCTTTCTTGCGCAGCGCGCATCTGCTCTTCCATATCCATCTGCATGAGCGTTCCCATGAGTTGCTGCTGGAACTGCATGCGTACGAACTGCTCGTCGGGATGTTCGGTATCTCCCTCGATGACCTGTTTGGTTTTCTCGTTGAATGCGTAGGCATGATACAGGCGCAGATCGCCCAGATCGATGCTGTCGACGCGCGTCTGCCAGTCTTCGAGGTTCATAACCGCTCCTATGCTTGGAAATTGAAATCGGGCGCAGGGTTGAATAATACGCCATCTTTAAGCATGGCTTCGGTCTGTTTGAGATAATCGTCGCCGGGAAACGTGCACATGTCGGCAATCTCTTCCTCGGTCAGTTCGCGACGAACCTTTGCCGGAACGCCCACAATCAGCACGCCGTCGGGAAATTCCTTGCCTTCGGTAACCAACGCCCCCGCCGCAACGACGCTGTTCTTGCCGATCTTCGCGCCGTTCATGATGGTGCAGCTCATACCGATCAGGCAGTTTTCGCCGATCACGCAACCATGCAGCATAGCCCGATGCCCCACCGTCGTATGGCGACCGATCACCACGGGCTTGCCGTAGTCCTCGTGAATGACAACGCCTTCCTGGATGTTGCACTCGTCCTCCACCACAATCGGCGCATCGTCGCCGCGCAGGCAGCTTCCAGCCATGATTGCAACCTTTTCACCAAGCGTCACATCGCCCACCAGCGAGCACGACGGCGAAATGCGCGCCGTCGGATCGGCTTTCACGCGATGGTAGTCGATTTCTGTCGAAGACCCGTGCATGCTTTCCTCTGCCATAATGCAGCTCCTTTCGCCCCGACGCCACGCTTCGCCATCCGCCAGGACGCATTCCGTCCTTTGAGGAAAAAGGCAGCGTCACCTTCCGCTGCAACTCAGTGTAACGAGGAAAGGCGCCGCGAATGACGGACAAACAGAAGCGCGTGTCCGTCGGGACGAACAACGGCGCCGAACGAAAGATAAAGCCAGGAGAACAGACCGATGGCCAATTCGGAGGCCAAGCCGGGAAATCAATCTGTCGAACGGACTGGCAAACAGACCAAAACGAGAAGCGTCGCATCGGGCCGTCGAATCGTGCCCGCAGGCAACGGCTCCGCCTGAACCCTCAGCGCCTGCATCCCTCCTCGATGACAAGACGCGCGCTTTCGATCAGGTCGCTCGATGCGTCTTCGAGCCAACGACGGCGAGCCGACACAAGGGCCTCATCGCCTTCGTCGTGCTCCAAAAGCTCGGCGAATTCGGCTCCGCCGTAGGATTCGACCAATTTTGCAAGATCGGTAAGAAACGCCTTCAGGTCGTCTTTACGCAAAGCGCAGCCGAACAACACCTCGTCGAACCCCGTCTCTTCGTCATTGAGATCGCGCACGACCAGCATGACGTCAAGATCGCAAGGAACACCTTTCACCGCCGCCTCCTTGGAGAAAACAAGCTTGCCGCCGGGAGCATATCACGCGACGCCCTGCGCGCCCGCTTCGGCTGCAGCCCCGCAAGAAAATGGCAGGACGCAAGACTGCCGACGACTTCTGTCGGTTTCTCATCATAATTACGAAATGTCACATTTTATAGTGACATTCTCGCGCCAGGCCTCAATACGCTTTCGCAATGGCCGCATTCGACGAATATAACGACCGACTTGGCGCGCGCATTCGAACCCTTCGAAAGCGTGCAGGACTGAGCCTGCGCGAATTCGGCATGATGGTGGGAGTCCACCACAACCAGATCCTTTCAATCGAGCAAGGCCAAGGCAACCCCTCGTTGCGCACGCTGTTTCGCATCGCGGGCGGGCTCGACATCTCCCTGCACGACCTTCTGCCCGACGACAAAGACAAAGAAGAGCCCTTCTATTGGTTCTCTCGCGACGAAGAATCCGGCGACCAAATAGACCGCAAAAACTGAATCATTCCCGATAAAAAGCATGAGGGTGCGCTCTTCTGCGCCCTTCACGAAAACCGGCGCGCCGAAACACGTTCGACACGCCGGATCGATGACGCGCGCAAACCGCCCTGGCGCGCCTTATCTTATGCACTGCAGCCAAGCCATCAAACCCGGCATGCACCGAAACGAAGTCGCGTTACTACGCACAGGTTCCATCCCCGAAAAGCAACTGGCGCTCGGGGCCGGAGAGCGCGGCACGCGCCTGTTCGCGCAGATTGTTCATGCCGCTGAGGAACTGGCGATACATGACCGACACCAGGTAGCGGCCCTTCGGCGTCAGCGTCAATTCCTCGGCCGTATCGGCTTCGAAAGCCCCGTTCAAGCGCATGAACGCAAGCTCGGCGGGAAGCCCCGCCTCGATGCTGCAGCCGAACTCGTCTTTGAACGCGCGCTTGTCCAAGCGCAAGCGGTACAGGTTCAGCAGGAAGTGGTAACGCATCAGATCGTGCCTGCTCAGCGTTGCCTTGCCCATAATGGACATGCGGTCTGCGCCAATCATCTCATCGTATTCCTTAAGACTGAACGTGTTCACGTAGAGGCTCTTGCCGAGATGCGTGATCGAGCCGCTTCCAATCGCCGGATAGGCGACGTATTCGGTCTGGTATTCGTCGATCAGCAGAGCGTGGTCTTCGTGACCCCGTTCGTCGAGACGGTTGAACGTCCAAATGGTATCGCGGCAGAAACGCGGCGTGTCGCCGCCCGTCAACGCCTCGTCGAGCAAGCGGTAGTAGCGATACTCCCGCCCATAGTCCACCGCGCCCAAGGTCGAAGCCATCTTGCTCATGGTGGCGTTCGAGACATAAAGCGGCGAGAACGTGGTCTGGCGGGCGCCGCACTCGATAATCTTCTCGATATCGGCATGAAGAATGTCTTCGGTCTGCGAAGGGAAGTTGAAGATCATGTCCACGTTAAGCGAGTCGAAGTAAGGCAGCGCTTCAGCGATGCGTTCCATGATCTGCGCGCCGCTGCCGTACTTCTCATAACGGTCCATCTGCTTGAGCAGATCGTCGTTGAAGCTTTGCACGCCCACCGAAAGACGCTGGATGCGTCCCTGCATTTTCTCGAGATACGGATGTGCAAGATGGTTGGGATTGGTCTCCGAAGCAACCTCTTTGATGTCGAAGGTGTCGCGCGCCAAATCAAGCGTTTCGCACAATTCGTCGATCTCGACCGTGGGGGTGCCGCCTCCCACATAAACGCTTTCGATGTCATAGCCCAAATCTTTGAGCATCAGCATCTCTTTGCGCATGTTCTTGAAATACGTGCGCGCCACGTCTTCACGATAGACGTAGCGATTGAAACTGCAATACGGGCACAAACGCTCGCAAAACGGAACATGCAGGTAAAGCATGTATTTGCGACCCGGATCAGCTTCGGGCATATGCGTTTCCGACGTCGGCGAAAGTCTGAGCGTTCGCTTCGTCATCGTTTTGACCAAATTCGTAAGGATACGTTCCGAAATCACCGTGATACCCCGTCATCGTCTGCTCGCAACAAAACGCGAGCGGTTTATTTTCTTCCCCAAACGGCGCTAGGCCAATTTTCGGATTATAGAGCTCAACTCAACACGCCACAAGACGAACCGCCACGCCCCACGAAACGGGCACCTTGCGAAGCGTGCAGGCGGCCGCAAACGGTTCATGCGGCAGGATGCAGCAAGGGAAACGCGAGCATTCCATCGTGCGAAAAATGCAACAAGCGGCCGATTCGGACGAACGGTCGGCACCCCGGTGCGAACCTATTCGCCACGCTCATTCGCTATACTGGCATGCCATCGGTAAAAGCCCGCCGAGAGAGGAGCCGCGATGGCATTCGCTTCGCGTTTTCTGTCAAACGCCCGCAAAGCAGCGAAGGAAAAGCCCGGCGTATTCACGCTGTATGTGGTGCTGTGCCTTATTGTGGCAGCCATCTTCGTCCGCTCGATCTTCGAAGCGCGCTACGAGCATGCCCTGCTATGCCTGCTCGTGTTCATCTTGTTCTGGATTCCCAGCATGCTGGAGCGCCGCCTAACCGTGGAAATTCCCAGCGTGCTTGAAAGCATCATTCTCTGCTTCATTTTCGCCGCCGAAATTCTCGGGGAAATCGACTCCTTCTATATCAAGATTCCGTTCTGGGACACCATGCTGCATACGACCTGGGGCTTTCTTGCTGCAGGCATCGGATTTGAGCTGGTCGACATCCTGAATCGCAGCCACGCAAGCCGTTTGCAGCTGGCGCCGATCTATATGGCCATCACGGCGTTTTGCTTCTCGATGACCGCAGGCGCGGTCTGGGAGCTTTTCGAATACGCGATGGACGTCTTCGTCGGCTTCGACATGCAGAAAGACACCGTGGTGGCGGCGTTCAGCTCCGTCACGCTCGACCCCACGAACAGCAACATCGCCATTCACGTACCCGACATCGTCAGCACTCAAATCACACTGGCTTCGGGCGAGATAGTCACCATTCCGAACGGATACCTGGACATCGGCCTGCACGACTCCATGGCCGACCTGTTCGTGAACCTCCTCGGCGCCGTCACGTTCTCCATCATAGGATTCGCCTACGTGAAGAACCGCAACCGAGGCAAAGGAAAGGGCTTTGCCGCGCACTTCATTCCCAAGCTGCGCAACAGCATCAAATAGCCTTCGCAGAACGTGCAGGTACAAATCGCCGAGCACTCGAAGCGAACAAGAATACGCTTGACGAAGCGGGGGTCACGACGGTGTGTCGGGCCTCCGCTTCGCTATAATGGGCGCGTTTGCAACGAAGGCGGAGCCGTCGCACACGAGAAATAAGCATCGCGCAGCCTTCGAAACGCCCATTCCCGCAATGCCAAAAGGAGCACGTCCATGACCGCCGAAACGCGTGAAAAACTTGACCGCACAGGTTTTCTTGAAGCCCTGGGATGCCAGGTCATGTGGGGCTTCATGTGCCTGTACTGGCGGTTGCTTTCGGGCGAATCGGCGCTTTTGGTGCTGACTTGCCGCATGGTATGGTCGTGCGTGTTCATCGTGCTCTTGTGCTCGTTCGTCAAGCGCACACGATTCCTCTACCTGATGCGCGACCCGAAGGCCCTTGCCACCTTCATCACGTCGGGAATCCTGACGTCGGCGAACTGGGGCGTCTATATCTGGGCAGCCAACAGCGGGCATCTTCTGGAAACGAGCATCGGCTACTACCTGTGCCCCCTGTTCAACATCCTGTTCGGTCTGATCGTGTTCCATGAGCGCCTGACGCGCATGCAGAAGGTGGCATTCGGCCTGGCTGCCGTGGGCGTGACGTTCTTCATCACCATGAACGGCGGCGCGATCTGGATTTCGTTCGCCTTGGCGCTTTCGTTTTCGGCCTACGGTGCCGTGAAGAAAAAGGCCGGGTATCCCGCACTTCCCGGCATGGCGCTGGAATCGGTGATTACGGGCATCCTGGGCGGCATGATCTTCGGCGCAGGAACCCTGATGCCCGCGCTGTGGAATCTCGTTCCCGCCACGCCCGACCCCATGGCTGTCACCTCGCAGCCCTGGGAGGGCTTTCTCATGGTGTTCGCCGGCGTGCTCACCGCCATCCCGCTGCTGCTGTATTCGGCCGCAGCCAACCGCGTGCCCATGGTGATCATCGGCTTCTTGCAGTACGTCAGCCCCACCATCGCGCTCATCCTGGCCGTGTCGTTTTTCGGCGAGGCGTTCACCTTCGCCCACGGCGTGTGCTTCGCGCTGGTCTGGAC
>JAUNLI010000067.1 GCA_030532315.1 Slackia sp. | reverse complement strand
CCGAAGGAGTATCGTGACCGAAAACGCCCTGCAAGAACAATCGCTTGCACAACCGTCGAAAAAGAAACTTCCCCTCCTGCTGAAAGTCTTCGGCATCGCGCTCATCGTTATCGGCGCGTTCTCTTTGCCTGCGATTTTCGCCGCAGCCTTCGGCATATCGGAAGGATTCGAGAAATCCCTCGCCGAATACGGCACCACCACGCTCGTCATCTTCGGCGTGCAGATCGCCTTGCTCGTGGCAACGGGCGCGCTCTACATCGCGCTCGGCATCTATCTGCTGCGCAACAACCGCCGCCATGCCCGCCATGCGCTTGAAACGCTCATCGCGCTCGACATCGCCCAGTTCCTCTGCGAAATGATGGTTTATGGCATCGAGCTGGGAAGCATCATCCCCGGCCTTATCCGCCTCGTGATCGCCATCGCCTTGATGGTCTACATCGACCCGTCGCTTTCGGAAGAGCGCGAACTGCGTCGCAAGCTTCGCGACCTCGAACTCAAGGAACGCGCGGAAGAAGGCACGCTCGGACGCGACGAAAGCGGCAAAGGCTACATCGAGCTCGACTTCTTCAATTTGTTCTGGATCTTCATGGTGTGCTGCGTGCTGGGCCTGATCATCGAGACCATCTATCACGCCGTCGTCTTCGGCGGATATCAAGACCGCGCGGGCGTGCTCTACGGCCCATTCTCGCCCATCTACGGATTCGGCGCCGTGCTCATGACCATTGCGCTCAACCGCTTCCATGACAAGCCGCTGCCGATCATCTTCCTGGTCAGCGCCGTGATCGGAGGTGCTTTCGAATATTTGACCAGCTGGTTCATGCAGTTTGCCTTCGGTATCGTGGCGTGGGACTACACCGGTTCGTTCATGTCGATCGACGGACGCACCAATTTCGTATTCATGTGCATGTGGGGCGTGCTCGGATGCGTCTGGATCAAACTTCTGCTTCCCCATCTGCTCAAGCTGGTCAATATCATTCCGTGGAACTGGCGCTACGGCGTAACCTCGATATGCGCGGCGCTCATGATCATCAACGGCGCCATGACGCTGTTCGCACTGGATTCGTGGTATCAGCGCGAAGCAGGACAAGCGCCGCACAACGCCATCGAGCTGTTCTGCGCCGAACACTACGACAACGACTTCATGAAAGAGCGATTCCAAACCATGTCGATCGACCCCGACAACGCCACGCGAGCGATTTAGCGTAACGCTTCCAACGCCAAACGCGCGTCCATACCGAAAGACCCCTTTCGCAGCAGTACGAAAGGGGTCTTTTTACTTTCGTCCGACAATATCGACAAACGAAATCTCGCACCGTATCGTACGAAATAAAAATATCGCCTGATGCACCATTCAAGAAAACAAGACCACCGCATCGCATAAACGCCGTGCATCGAACAGATATGTCACGCACGAAGGCGCAAGCGGACGTCGAAATCGAAAGCGATGCTTTCCACCGGCACTATGCGAACATGCCTGCAAGCCTCGGATTAAGAAAGACGTTGTAATACGTGGCAGCGCCGATCATGACCAAACCGACAACAACAGAGACGACCGCCCAGATGCGTTGGCGCTTGCAGTAGGTTTCTTGAGAAACCCCCATGGAAAGAGCGCGCATCAAAGCATATTTCTGCGATACGGTCGCAAATGCAAACGTAACCGCCGTCAAAACGACGAACACGATCACGCCGAGCGTCACGGCAAGAGGCGTTCGGTCGGCGAATGCGTTCACGAAACACGTATCGGCCACAAGCCACAACGGATAGAACACGATAGCAACCCAAAGGCCATGGGCGGGACCCCAGATCGGAGGGAGGAACAACGCCGCGATGTTCACACGCGAAACCCCCTGCAAAAAATCGCGCTCCATGCGTTTTCGCTGCTCGTCTTCGCGCGCAGCCGCCTGCTTCTTCGCCTGTTTCGTACTCATCGGCGCATCAATCCTTCGATGTTGTCGCATGCCGCGCAAAAAGCGCAACATGGCGCACGGGCAACCGAAACCTGGCACCCGCCTGCAAAACAATCATGAACAATAACTATCGCGTATGCACGGCGAAATCGACGTCGTCTTCAATCGCCGCCTGTTTCGGTGTCCCCGCAAGCTCAGCAGATTCCGTCGGCGCGACAAACGGCGACCCATCGGCATGTTTGAATGCAACGCCATGACGCACAAGCTCGGCAAGAACGGAATCGACCGCTAGCGGCAATGAATCATAGACGTCGGGCGTCAAGCCTTCGGTGACCACTGCGGGGCTCATGTTTTCAACCTGGACGCCAAAGCATATACCGCGCGCTTCGTAGCCAAGCAGTGCTGCGGCGTTCAAAAGATCGATCACGCGCAGGTCATGAAGCGACTGCATCACAGGATGATCGGCGATATCTTCCGGTGCAAAACGAAACACCGTGCCAGGAGCTTCACCCGTGCCGTCGACCGCATCGACCACGATAAGAAAATCGTTTTCGCGCACCACGGGCAGAAGATCCATGGTCATGCAGCCCGCATCGATCAACGACACATGCTTGGGAAACAGGTATTTCTTGGAGAGTTCGTCGAAAACCGCAGGACCGATACCATCGTCGAGCATCAGGCGGTTTCCAACGCAAATGACAGCTATTTTTTCCATGACCCCATCCTATCCCTGCGCAAGCACACGCAAGGCTCCGGCATTCCTTCGGCACGAAAAACGCAAAGGACAGACAACGAGAGAAAGCAGACGGGCCTTAAAGCACGTTCCGGCCGCGTCGCAGCACCTCAGAACAACCCGCAGACGAAAAGGAATTCGAGCGACTTCAGGCGCGTTCCCACATGCTCACGCACCCACAATTGGCACAAGTGCAGCACTTCGAAGACGACGCGTACGGGCGGAGGCGTTTGCACGATGTCGTCGAAGGTGGACATGAGCAGAAAATCGGCCCACTTGAGCACCTCAACCGGCACCTGCACGGTATCGGAAAACAAAAGGCACGACGGACAGGCTGCTCCCCCTTCGGCGGCAGAGAAAGAGACGCACGAACGCTCGGATGCGGCATCGTCGGAAAGAACGGACGCACCGCACGACACGCAATGACGCAGGCTCGGCCTGAAGCCGGCAAACGAAAACGCCTTGAGCAAAGATGCGGCGCATACGGCAAGCGCGCCCTGTGCATCGCAGGATTGCGCATGCGAGAACGCCGACGAGAAAAGCGCGAACAGCTTCGGCGACTCCAAGCCAGGCTGGCAAAGCCGCGACGCTAAGTCAGCCATGGGAGCGGCGGCGGCAGCGTGCTCCATATCGGATGTCAGACCGCGATAAGCGTTCACAAGACGCGCTTCTTTGACGATATCGAGGCTTTTGCCACACGCCACCAAAAGGTCGACCTCGGAAAACAACTCCAAGCGCGAAGAAAATGGCGAGGACGGCTTGCGCGCGCCCTTGGCGACGGCCCGAACCTGGCAGCCGTTTTCGGCAAGCAGCGTCACGATGAGATCGGATTCGCCGAGCTTGGTCTTTCGCAGCACAAGAGCTCGAAGCGGATAGGTTGCACAAGCCATGCCTCCCCCTTTCCCGCAAACACTTCGCAGGGCACCGACGTCCCAGGCGTCCTTTTCATCCCGGCTCATCGCACATTGGCCCCGATGGGCAAATCCCCTGCGAAAACACAAAGTCCGCCATTTTTCATTGAAAGGCATTCGAAGTACGCAAGCAAAGGCGTCCATGAACGCCAATGGGCGACGAAGCCCAAAGCCCCGCCGCCCATTCGATATCGAAAGCAATCGCGTCTTTAGGCGCGCGTACGAATTTCCTCGGTGATTTCGGCGACGAACTCCTCGATGGATTTCTGCACCGTTTCGTTGGAACGATCGCGTACGGAGATATTGCCCTCCTCCGCCTCCTTCTCGCCGAGAATCAGCATGTAAGGCACGCGATCGATGCTGCGGGCCTCGCGAATCTTGTAGCCGATCTTCTCGTCGCGGTCGTCGACCACCACGCGCACGCCTGCGGCCTCAAGCTTGTCAGCAACCGTATGGGCATAGGCGCGGCTCTTCTCGGACACGGGCAGAACCTTCACCTGCATGGGAGCGAGCCACGTGGGGAACTTGCCCGCGAAATGTTCGATCAAAATGCCGATGAAACGCTCGATCGAACCGAAGCATACGCGATGGAGCATGATCGGACGTTTCTTCTCGCCGTCGGCGTCAGTGTATTCCAGGTCGAAATTAAGAGGCATCTGGAAGTCGAGCTGAACCGTACCGCACTGCCACGTACGGCCCAGAGAGTCGTCAAGATGGAAGTCGATCTTAGGACCGTAGAACGCACCGTCGCCCTCGTTGACGACATAATCCATGCCAAGCTTATCGAGCGCAGTTTTCAGACCGCCCTCGGCCGCCGCCCAGTCCTCGTCGGAACCCATGGAATCCTCGGGGCGCGTGGAAAGCTCGACATGGTAGGTGAAGCCGAATTTATCGTAGACAGACGTGATGAGGTTGGCAACGCCGACGATTTCGTCGGTAAGCTGGTCGGGGCGCACGAACAGATGCGCGTCGTCCTGGTTGAAGCAACGAACGCGGAACAGGCCGTGCAGCGCGCCTTTGAGCTCGTGGCGATGAACCAGGCCGATTTCGCCCGCACGAATGGGAAGCTCGCGATAGCTATGCGGCTTGGCTGCATAGACAAGCACGCCGCCCGGGCAGTTCATCGGCTTGATGCAGTACTCCTCTTCGTCGATCGTCGTGGAGTACATGTTGTCTTTGTAATGGTCCCAGTGGCCGGAAGTCTCCCAAAGCTGGCGATTCATGATCTGCGGCGTGGAAATCTCAACATAGCCTGCAGCATGGTGGATTTCTCGCCAGTAATCGAGCAGCGTGTTTTTGAGGATCATGCCGTTAGGCAGGAAGAACGGGAAGCCGGGGGCCTCGTCGCGCATCATGAACAGGTCCATCTCGCGGCCGATCTTGCGATGGTCGCGCTTTTTGGCCTCTTCGATCATCGTGAGATGCGCATCGAGTTCTTCCTTGGTTGCAAACGCGGTACCGTTGACGCGCGTGAGCATCTTATTGCTGGAATCGGCCTTCCAATATGCGCCCGAAACGCCCGTGAGCTTGAACGCTTTGAGGGCCTTGGTGTACGTAAGGTGCGGACCGACGCACATGTCGATGTAGTCGCCCTGCTGATAGAACGTGATGCGAGCGTCTTCAGGCAAATCGCCGATGTGCTCGACCTTGTATTTCTCGCCACGCTCCTCCATCAGCCTGATCGCCTCTTCGCGAGGAAGCTCGAACGCGCTGAACTTGAGGTTTTCCTTCACGATCTTCTTCATCTCGGCCTCGATGGCGGGAAGGTCGTCTTCGGAGAGACGCTTGTCGCCCAAATCGACGTCGTAATAGAAGCCGTTTTCGGTTGCGGGGCCGTAAGCGAAATCGGCCTCGGGATAGAGGCGCTTGATGGCCTGCGCCATGATATGGGCCGCCGAGTGTCGGATGATATGGGTGGATTCCTCGGCAGACACCTCGGCCACTGAGCCGTCGTTGTACAAAGCCTTCATGGGAATATCTCCTCTCGTATGAAGCAGTAATGCTTGATGAACGGTTTCGCATCGGCCGCCGATGCCTTAAAAGCAAGACCGGCCGGGAAATCTGTCGAGCGAAGGCGTCAGAATGTTCGCCCAACAGCGTAACGGCTCGTGCCGCCTACAAGAAAAGCCGCCCCGAATCGAGACGGCTTGAAGCTTGAACCGAAGCTATCGCTCCTGCTGCCTGCGCGACGCGCTTTGCAGCTGGGGCTGACCGGCCTGATTCGCCTGATGTGCCGCCTGCTGACGCGAGGCGCCGGTAGTTCGAACGCTGCGATGAGCGCCCACGCCAGGCAGAGGCGTGGCGCAATACGGGCATACGGTCCACGAGGGATCGAGCGCATGGCCGCACTTGGCGCACTGGTTCTTCAGGCGCTGATGGCACTGGGGACACAGGATGTAGTCGGCTTCGACAGGATAACCGCAATTGCCGCATTCGCCGTAATGCATGAGCTGGCGCTGTTTGAGTGCGATTTCAAGCTCCTGCTCATCGCGATCGATCTGCAGCAGCGGCGGACGAAGCAAGCAATAGGCGATCACGCCGAGTACGGGGATGAGGGCGACAATTGCCCAGGCATACCACAGCGTGCCGCGCTGATAGGCATCGCGCACCACCCAGATGACTGAAAGCACATAAAGAGCCACCAGCAAAACGATGACGGCGGTCACGGCCATCTGCAATTCCGGAGTCCACAGCTGAGAGAGAATCTCGCTCATGTTCGCTTCCTTTTCAGGCCGCGCGGCCGACTGCCGCGCGAATCGATTTCAGTGAAAATAACGCCAGGTATTGTACCGGATTATGTTCGTAAATCGCATTTACGAACATGAAACGCATTTTACCTGCGAAAACACCCGTCATCATACAACCGAAGATTCGGCATGGCGCGCCCTCGAGCTTTACTTGCCCCGCAGGCACCGGCACCGAATCGCTTCAGGCCCTTATATGAAAAACGCTTCCATCCCAATCGTAGGAGACGGAAGCGTTTGAACCAGACGTATGCGCGGCGAAACGAAACGCCGCGCACACGACCGTTAAGAAAAGCTAGCCCAGTTCGACGATCTGCTTGACCACCAAGTCGATCTTCGCCTCGAGCTCGGCGTATTTCGCCTTGTCCTTCTCGACGATTTCAGGCTTGGCCTTGGCGAGATAGCCGGGGTTGGAAAGCTTCTTTTCCACCTTGGCGCTCTCCTTCTGGAGCTTGTCGCGCTCGGCAACCAGGCGGTCGCGTTCGGCAGCGAAGTCGACCAGACCGGACAGCACGCAATACACCTCGCAGCCAGAGACAAGCGTCGCGGCGCTTTCGGCGGGCTTTTCCAGCTCGACAGCAACGCTCAAAGAGGCGGTGCGTGCCAGCCCCTCGATAAGGGCGCGCTGCTCGTCGACCAATGCCGCGTCCTGCTCGCAAGCGGCCTTCACGGCCACATCGAGCGCCTGCTTCGGAGAAATGCCATAGCGGGCACGAACGGAACGCACGGAGGAGACGACTCCGCAAACCAAATCGATCGCGCGCTCGGCCTCTTCGTTTTTCCAGCATGCAAGCGTCTCAGGCTCGGGCCATGCGGCCATCATGAGAGCAGGAGCCTCGTCGCCGTGCGGGAGCTTTTCCCAGATAGCCTCGGTCACGAAAGGCATCGCGGGATGCAGCAGACGAAGCGCATTGTCCAGCACATAGACCAGGTTGCGCTGGGTCTGCAGACGGGCCTCCCCTTCCTGCTGCAGCGCGGACTTGGTGAACTCGATGTACCAGTCGCAGAACTCATTCCAGAAGAAGCCGTGCAGCTCGCGCGCGACCTCGCCGAACTGATATGCCTCGATGCCCGCAGTAACGCGCTCGGAAAGCTGCGCGAGACGCGAGAAGATCCATGCGTCGGCAGGACCGGTCACGCAGGGCTCGCCCGGCGTGAAGCCTTCGAGGTTCGAAAGCACAAAACGACTCGCATTCCAAACCTTGTTCACGAACGAACGGGCGGCCTCGGTACGCGGCGAATCGATGAGCTCCTTGGTGTCCTTGTCCAAGTTGGCGTCGAAACGCACGTCCTGGTTGTTGGTGACCAGCGTGAGCAGGTTGAAGCGCATCGCATCGGCACCGTATTTCTCGATGAGGTCCATCGGGTTGACGCCGTTGCCCTTGGATTTGGACATGCGCGTACCGTCCTTGGCGAGGATGGTCGCATAGATGACCACGTCGTGGAACGGAATCTCGTCGAGGAAGTACGTGGACGCCATAATCATGCGAGCGACCCACAGGGCGATGATGTCGCGTGCCGTGACGAGCGCCGTCGTGGGATGATGGCCTTCCATGAGCTCGGGATTGTCGGGCCATCCCTGCGTGGCGAACGTCCACAGCTGGCTCGAGAACCAGGTGTCGAGCACGTCTTCGTCCTGACGCGTCGCAGCGCCGCAGTGCGGGCAGACATGCACGTCTTCCATGGACGCATCCATCCAGCCGCACTCGTCGCAGTAGAACACGGGAATACGATGGCCCCACCACAGCTGGCGCGAGATGCACCAGTCTTTGAGGTTTTCCATCCACGTGAGATAGCTCTGCGTCCAGCGCTCGGGATGGAACTTCACTTTTCCGCTCGTCACAGCCTCGGTCGCAGGGCCTTTCAGCCTATCGACCGCGACGAACCACTGCTCGGACAGCCACGGTTCAAGAGCCGACGGGCAACGATAGCAGTGCATCACGGAATGATGATGGTCTTCGACATGGTCGAGCAGGCCGTGCTCCTCGAACCAGGCCACCACGGCCTCGCGGCATTCTTCGCGGCTCATGCCGGAGAATTCGCCGTAGCCGTCCACCACGTGCGCGGTTTCGTCGAAGATGTTGATCTTCTCAAGGCCGTTGCGCTCGCCCATCGCGAAGTCGTTGGGGTCGTGCGCGGGCGTGACCTTCACGAATCCGGAACCGAAATCAGCGTCGACATAGAAGTCGCTGAAAATCGGGATTTCGCGATCGACGATCGGCAGCATGACGGTCTTGCCGACGAACTTGTCTTTGTCGTGATCTTTCGGAGAAACCGCCACACCCGTGTCGCCGAGCATGGTTTCAGGGCGCGTCGTGGCGACAACGATGTACTCCTGGCCGTCGACGGGCTCGGTCAGCGGATAACGGAGGTGCCACAGATGGCCGTCCTCCTCTTTGTATTCCGCCTCATCGTCGGAAATAGCAGTACGGCAATGCGGGCACCAGTTGACGATGCGCTTGCCGCGATAGATCAGGTCGTCGTGGTACCAGTCGACGAAAGTCTTGCGCACAGCCTTGGCATAATCGTCGTCCATGGTGAAATGCGGGTCGGAGAAATCGACCGAGCAACCCATACGCTTGACCTGCTCGACGATATGTCCGCCGTACTCATGCGTCCAATCCCAGCAGGCCTCGATGAACTTCTCGCGTCCGATTTCACGACGAGAAATGCCCTCAGCGGCAAGTTTCTTGTCGACCTTCGTCTGCGTGGCAATGCCCGCATGGTCGGTACCCAGAATCCAGCGGGTCGAACGGCCGCGCATGCGCATGAAGCGCACGAAGGTGTCCTGGATGGTGTCGTCCATCGCATGGCCCATATGAAGTTTGCCCGTGACGTTCGGCGGAGGAATCGTCACCGTGCAGTCGCCCACGCCCTTGGTGCGCTTGTAATAATCGCCCGAAAGCCATTTGTCGAGCATCGCCTGCTCGATCGCGGCGGGATCGTAATTCTTGGAAAGCTCTTCCATCGCTTTTCTACTCCTCGATTTCGTCGGCCTGCTCGAAATGCTCGGTTTCCTCGACACTTGCCTCGAACGCTTCGATTCGGGGGCTCGTGGAACCTTCGATATCGCTCGCCCGCACCACGACACGCGTTCCGGGCTCGTGCTCGGGCAAGTCGAACATCACATCTTGCAGCACGCGTTCGCAAATAGAGCGCAAACCGCGCGCACCGGTGCCGTGTTCGACCGCTTCGTGAGCAATGGCGCGCAAGGCGTCGTCTGCGAACACGAGCTGGGAATCCTCGAACTCGAACATGCGCGTGTACTGTTTGACCAGCGCATTTTTCGGATCGGTGAGAATATGGACCAAATCGTCTTCAGTCAGCTCGTCAAGCGAGCAAATAACAGGGATACGTCCCACGAATTCGGGAATCATGCCGAACTTGTTCAAGTCTTCAGGCAGCACCTTCGAAAGCAGCTCGGCTTCAGCATGCTTTTTGCTCTCGGGCATATCGTTGGTAAACCCGATGCCCGTCTTGCCGACACGCGAACCGATGATGTCGGCCAGCCCCACGAACGCACCGCCCAAGATGAACAGGATATTGGTGGTGTCGATATGGATAAGTTCCTGCTGGGGGTGCTTGCGCCCGCCTTGCGGCGGAACGGCCGCCTCGGTGCCTTCGACGATCTTGAGCAACGCCTGCTGTACGCCTTCGCCCGACACGTCACGCGTGATGGAGAGGTTTTCGGCCTTGCGGGCGATCTTGTCGATTTCGTCGATGTAGATGATGCCGATCTGAGCACGGTCGATATCGAAATCGGCAGCAGTGATCAGCTTCAGAAGGATATTCTCGACGTCTTCGCCGACATAGCCCGCCTCGGTCAACGTGGTAGCGTCGGCGATGGCGAACGGCACTTGAAGCGTGCGTGCAAGCGTCTGGGCAAGAAGCGTCTTTCCCGAGCCGGTCGGTCCCAGAAGCATGATGTTGCTCTTCGCAAGCTCGACATCGCCCTCGCGCGCTTCCTGGCCGAGGCTGATGCGCTTGTAATGGTTGTACACCGCAACAGAAAGGGCGCGCTTCGCGGCATCCTGGCCCACGACATGCTGACTCAAACGCTCATAGAGCTCATGAGGAGTGGGAAGAGCGGCGAGAACCTCTTCAGCACTCGGCGCAGACTGCTCGGCGGCTTCAACGGCCTCGGCGGCAGGCTCGTGCGCCTCTTCACGCATGTAGCCGCCCTGCGAAAGCACATCCGAGCATACCGAAATGCACTCGTCGCAAATGCAGACGCCGTCGGGGCTCTGAATCATTCCCCCCACTTGGTCGGCGGTCTTCCCGCAAAAGATACAACGGGCGTCTTTAGGGTCGACGCCCTGCGAGTCGTTTTCGTTGATTCGCATCGGCTAGGCTTCCTTCTTCGCAACGGAACGCGACGTGATGATTTCGTCGACCAGGCCGTATGCCTTGGATTCCTCGGCAGTCAACCAGTGGTCGCGCTCGGAATCGGCGTGGATGGTCTGAACCGACTGACCGGTATGCTTGGCAAGAATGCCCTCGAGGCGGTCACGGCATTTGCGCATCTCGGCAGCAGCGATTTCGAAATCGGTCTGCTGCGTACGCTGCTCGGCACCACCCATGGGCTGATGAATCATGATCTGGGAATTCGGCGTGATGAAGCGCTTGCCGGGTGCGCCGGCCGCAGTCAGAACCGAGCCCATCGAGGCGGCCATGCCCATGCACACCGTGGAAACGTCGCAGCGAATGAACTGCATGGCGTCATAGATCGCAAGACCTGCCGAAACGCTGCCGCCGGGCGAATTAATGTAAAGAGAGATGTCTTTTTCCGGATCGGCGCTTTCGAGATGAAGCAGCTGGGCAACGACGATATTGGCGACATCGTCGTCGATGGCGCTGCCCAAAAACACGATGCGGTCGTTCAGCAGGCGCGAATAGATGTCGTAAGAGCGCTCGCCACGCGGCGACTGCTCGATGACGTAAGGGATGGTGTAGCCGTTACGTATATCCATAATGT
>JAUNLI010000066.1:6471-11387 GCA_030532315.1 Slackia sp. | reverse complement strand
CCATCGAGTTCAAGGTCGAGGGCGACAAGGTCTACTCCGTCATGAAGTACGAGTCTGGCGTCCATCGCGTCCAGCGCGTCCCCAAGACCGAGTCCCAGGGCCGTATTCAAACCTCGACCGCCACGGTCGCCGTGCTGCCTGAGGCCGACGAGATTGACATCCAGATCAACCAGGCCGACCTGCGCGTCGACACCTACTGTGCTTCCGGTCCTGGCGGCCAGTGCGTCAACACGACCTACTCCGCGGTGCGTATCACCCACCTTCCCACGAACACGGTCGTGCAGTCGCAGGAGCAGCGTTCTCAGATCCAGAACCGCGAGGTCTGCATGCAGATGCTCCGCGCGCGCCTGTACGAGATGGAGCTCGAGAAGCAGCAGGCCGAGCTTGGTGCCGAGCGCTCCGCCCAGATTGGCCATGGCAACCGTTCGGAGAAGATCCGCACGTACAACCTGCCTCAGGACCGCGTGACCGATCACCGCATCGGCTTCAACTCCACGTACAACGGCGTTCTGCTGGGCGATCAGCTCTCCGGCGTCATTGACGCCCTCGCCGCGGCGGATCGCGCCGCCAAGCTCGCAGAGGCCGTGTAATCCCATTTCATACAAGACATGGAAAGCCGTCATCCTTGGGTGGCGGCTTTTTTGCGCCTGCGGGGTGAGGTTGTGTTCGTGCTTGCTTACGGCCGCGGGGCGAAGCTGGCCTCGCGCACGCTTGCGCCCCCCCCGGCGGCCGCTCACACCCCGGCGCCCGCCTGCACCTCGGCGGCTGCTCACACGCCCGACTGCCATATGAGGGCGCAAGAAAGATGCAAGCTCAAACGGGAAGTTCGCTACCTAAACAGCGAATTTTGATCTCGAATGCTGTAATTTGCCGTTCTCGCATGGCCGCTCGGGGGCGTGCCGTAGAATCGCGATTATGCAACACGAAGGACGGAGGCCCACATGCCCAAAGAGACATGGACGATCAAGCGCTGCTTGGATTGGACGCGCGACTATCTGCGAGACAAGGGCGACGAGCGCCCGCGCTTGTCGGCGGAGTGGTTGCTTGCCGGCGTCTGCGGGCTCACCCGCACGGATATTTACGTGGGCTTTGACAAGCCCATGGCAGAAGACGAGCTGGCGGCCATGCATGCGGCCGTGGTGCGTCGCGCCAAGGGCGAGCCCCTGCAGTATATCGTGGGGGAGACAGGCTTTCGCCATATAACCGTGGGTTGCGAGCCGGGAGTTTTGATTCCTCGCCCAGAGACGGAATTGCTGGTTGAGGAGGTGCTGGGCTATCTCGACCGCGAGGTGCTCGACGCTCCTTCGAATGCGCGGCGCGAACGCGTTGAGCTTCCCTGGAATGCCGAGGTAGAGGCTGCGATTCAAGCCGATCTTGCCGCCGCCGAGGCCAAGCAGGAGGAGGCTTCTTCCCAGCTTGTTGAGGACGCAATCGAGCGTGAGGTTCGCGACAGCGATTTTGAGGATGTCGAGGCGTCGGGTGAGGAGGATGTCAGCCCCTCGGGTGGCGAGAACGAGGTTGCGCTGGATGCCGAGGTCGGCGAGGCCGTTTGCGACGCCCGGGATGACGACTCGGCCCAGGAAGAGCCCCGAGTGGCGCGAGTCCTAGAGGTGGGGTGCGGTACGGGCTGTATCTCGCTTTCCATTGCCTATGAGCGCGCCGGCCGCGCTCAGTGCGTCGCGATTGATATCGAGCCCCGGGCGGTCGATCTGACCATTCGCAACCGCGACGCGCTCGGTATAAGCCCCGCCGATGTAGACGTGCGCTTGGGCAACCTGGTGTCCCCGCTCAACCGAGAGACGGAGTGGGGCACGTTTGACGTGCTGGTTTCCAACCCGCCGTATATTCCAACGTCGGTGATGGGGACTCTCCCCCATGAGGTGGCAGATTTTGAGCCGGCCCTGGCGCTCGACGGCGGAGTGGACGGTCTGGATATTTTCAGGCGGCTTGTGAATTCCGCTCCGCATATGCTGCGACCTGGCGGCCTGCTTGCATGTGAACTTTACGAGGGTCATCTCGATGCCGCCGCCGAGCTGTGCCGGGCCGCAGGAATGAAAGACGTGCGTATTGTCGATGACCTTACCGCCCGCCCGCGCATCATTCTTGCTCGCGTGTAAACCCATTGCGGTCGCTGCGGGGCGTGTTCGCGCGCGCCGTGTGCCGAACCGTGCTTCAGCAGGATAAGGAGTATGCCAATCACTAATAACGGTTGACGTTAATAATGAGGGACGTTACTATGATCGTGTCTTTTCGGGATAAGGATACCGAGAGGTTGTCGAGGGGCGCTCGGGTGAGCAAGTTCGCTTCTTTTGAGCGCCAGGCGATGCGCAAGTTGCGGCAGCTTGATATCGCCGGGTGTCTTGATGATCTCAGGATTCCTCCGGGAAATCGCCTGGAGGCGCTGAGTGGTCAACGCTTGGGGCAATTCAGTATTCGGATTAATTCCCAATACAGAATATGCTTTACGTGGACCCCAGCGGGGCCGAAGGACGTCGAGATTGTCGACTACCATCGATGAGGGGAGACACGATGAGGCGCGAGTTGGCACCTGTTACACCTGGCGAGCTGCTGAAGGAGGAATTTCTCGACCCACTAGGGATTTCTCAATATAGGTTGGCGAAGGAGACGGGTATTCCAGCTCAGCGCATAGGGCAAATCGTGCTCGGTCGTCGCCGCGTGACAGCCGATACCGATCTGCGCCTTTGCCGGTATTTTGGCTTGACGGACGGATATTGGCTTCGAGCGCAAATTGCTTACGACATCGAGGTCGCGCGATTCGAGCTTGAGCCGGAGTTGGAAAGGATCCATCCGCTTGAGCGGGATGTGCTTGTTGGGTAGACGAGGTCGTTGAAATGAGGGGTCGCGGGAATGTTTGATTTCACCTCGATTATCGATAGAACTGGCTGGGATTCCATCGCTGCAGATGCCAAGGGCGCCATCGCCGGCGGTTCGCTTGGGCCAACGGATGCCGTGATACAGGAGGGCTTTGACGCCATTCCCATGTGGATTGCGGACATGGGATTCGCCACGGCTCCGTCCGTGATGAAGGCGCTGCGCGACCGCATGGAGCACCCGTGCTTCGGTTACTTCGAGCCCTCGAGGGCCTATTTTGAAAGCATCGCCTGGTGGCATGAGCATCGCAAGGGGATGCCAGGTGTGAAGCCCGAGAACATCGGCTACGAAAACGGCGTTCTCGGCGGGGTTGCTAATGCGTTGGGTGTGTTGTGCTCGCCTGGTGACAAGGTCCTCGTGCACGCCCCGACGTATACGTGCTTCACCAGCACGCTTAAGAATGCGGGGTATGAGCTCGTGGCAAGCCCGCTCGTGCGCGACGAAGCGGGTGTGTGGCGCATGGATTACGAGGATATGGAGCGCAAGATTGCGGAGGGTGGCATCCACGCTGCCATTTTGTGCTCGCCCCACAATCCCACGGGGCGCGTGTGGGAGCTCGATGAGCTGCGGCGCGCGATGGAAATCTTCGAGCGCCACGACGTCTACGTTGTCGCCGACGAGATCTGGTCCGACATCCTATTGGACGGTGCGCGGCATATCCCCGCGCAGATGGTGAGCGAGGATGCGCGTATGCGCACGATCGCCTTGTACGCCCCCAGCAAGACGTTCAACCTGGCGGGCCTGGTTGGGAGTTATCGCGTCGTGTTCAACCCGTGGCTGCGCGATCGCGTTGCAAAGCAGTCGAGTCTCACGCACTACAACAGCCAAAACGTGCTGTCCATGCACGCCCTCATCGGGGCGTACAGCCAAGAGGGCGCCGCTTGGGTCGACGAGCTCCTTCCCGTTTTGAGCGAGAATGCCCGCATCGCGAGCGACTTCTTCAAGAGGATCCCCGGCGTTTCACATGCCCGTCCGCAGGGTACCTACATGCTGTTCCTCGATTGCGCCGCATATTGTGACAACAAGGGGATGCGTATCGATGAGCTGTTGCGCCGGGGCGTTCAGGTGGGTGTATTGTGGCAAGATGGCCGGCCGTTTGGCGGCGATGCGACGATTCGCCTTAATCTGGCGCTTCCGACCGCCCGCTTGCGAGAGGCGCTCGACCGCTTGGGTGCGCACGTATTTGTTGAATAGGTCCATTCGGTCAGAGGTTGCTCGCGCGTGCGGATTATCGTGCGCTAGAGTATGGGGCAACGCGTTTGCAAAGGAGAGCCATGGCGCAGATATATGCATCTGACGAAAATCTTGCCGATGCTGCCCGCGCCCTTGCAGATGGGGCGTTGGCGCTTGTTCCCACCGAGACCGTCTACGGCGTCGGCGTCGCCGTTGCGGCTTATGCGGGCAACGCGGAGATGCCCAGTCCCGACACGGGATACGGCCGCATATTCACGCTTAAGCAAAGAAACGTGACTCAGACCGTTCCGTGGCTCGTAGATGGCCCCGAGGCTCTCGATCGCTACGGCGTGGACGTGCCTGATGAGATTCGCCGCCTGGCGCAGGAGTTTTGGCCGGGCGCCCTCACGCTGGTGGTCCCCTCCGCGCCTTGCGTGCCGGAGTTCATGCGCGCCGCAGACGGGACGGTTGCCCTGCGCGCGTCCGCTTCTCCCGTGGTGCAGGAGCTGGTTCGTCTTGGCGACTCTCCGCTGGCGGTGACTTCGGCAAACACGCATGGCATGCCCGCTCCCGCTTCGTTCGAAGAGGTGGAGGAGCGCATTCTTGCCGGCGTTGACGTTGCGGTCGATGCGGGACCCACGCCCTGCCAGAACGCCTCAACCATTGTTGCGGTGCGCGATGGCGAGCCGTGCATCCTGCGTCAGGGTGCCATATCTCGCGAGGAAATCGAGCGCCTTTTACCTCAGAAATGCGTTCGTTGACCGACCAATTTTCCCGTCTGTCGGTAGGCGACTGAATGCCAGCGTACGGGCGCAATCGCGCGTGACACAATGCTAGCGCGGCTCGACATG
>JAUNLI010000066.1:0-6461 GCA_030532315.1 Slackia sp. | reverse complement strand
TTCAGGAAGGTCCCTACGATGGCGGTCACACTCAAAGATCTCAGCAAAGTCGACGAAGCGTACGTTCCCATGGGCGGGCGATACATCATGGCGCTCGACTCGGGTACGACCTCGGTGCGCGCCGTTATCGTCGACGAGTATGATTGCGTGGTCGCCCAGGCATCCCGTCGCATCAAGACGACGTATCCGCAGCCGGGTTGGGTTGAGCAAGACCCGATGGAGATTCTCGCTTCGCAAATCGCGGTCATGATGGAGGTCCAATTTAAGAGCGGCATCCACTCCGACCGCATCGCCGCCATCGGCATCACCAATCAACGCGAGACGACGGTCGTGTGGGACCGCGATTCGGGCCTGCCCATTCACAACGCCATCGTGTGGCAGTGCCGCCGCACCTCGGACATCTCCGATGCGCTCATTGCGGAGGGCAAGGCGCCCGTGATTCGCGCAAAGACGGGGCTCATGCCCGATCCGTATTTCTCGGGCACCAAGATCAAGTGGATTCTCGACAACGTCGATGGCGCCCGCGCGGCTGCCGACGCCGGCGAGCTCATGTTTGGCACCATCGACACGTGGCTCATCTATAACTTGACCGGCGGCATGGTGCACGCCACCGACTACACCAACGCCAGCCGCACGATGCTGTTCAACATCCACACGCTCCAGTGGGACGACGAGCTGCTCGAGATGCTCGACATCCCGCGTTCGATGCTTCCGGAGGTCAAGTGGAGCTCGGATGATTACGGCAGCGTCTCCAACGAGATCATGACGTACGGCCCCTCGATCACCGGCGTCGCCGGAGACCAGCAGGCGTCCTTGTTCGGCCACTGCTGCTTCAGGCCGGGCTGCACCAAGAACACGTACGGCACCGGCTGCTTCATGCTCATGAACACGGGCGACGCATGCGTGGAGTCTGAGCACGGCCTCGTGTCGACCATCGGCATCGCGCACAACGGGCAGATCTCCTACGCGCTCGAGGGCTCGATCTTCCACGCGGGCGCCACGATTCAATGGCTCCGCGACAAGCTGGGCCTCATCTCCAGCACCAAGGAAGCGGCGGGCCTGTGTTACAGCCTGGCCGACAACGGCGGATGCTACCTCGTTCCCGCGTTTAGCGGATTGGGCGCCCCGTGGTGGGACCCGGATGCCCGGGGCCTCATCTGCGGTTTGACCGGCGCGTCGGATCGCGCCACCATCGTTCGCGCAGCGTGCGAGTCGATGGCGTACCAGAGCTTTGACGTGCTGCACGCCATGGAGCTGGACGCCGGCGTGAAGCTCGAGAGTCTCTCCGTGGACGGCGGCGCCTCGCGCAACGACTTCATCATGCAGTTCCAGGCCGACTTGCTGGGCATCCCTGTTCAGCAGACGGAGAACGTCGAGACGACGGCTTTGGGCGCGGCGTATCTCGCGGGCCTTGCCGTGGGGTATTGGGAGGATCTTGAGGAGCTGGAGCAAAACCGGGTTCCGGGGAAGCGTTTCGAGCCCTCTGCGTCCGAGGAGATCGTGGCCCAAAATCTCGCCGGCTGGCACGATGCCGTCGAGCGCGCTCGGTCGCGGTAGCCTCGTGGTGCGCGCCGCGGGTGCGTTTGCAGCCTTCCCCGCTCGTCGCGTTTGTATGCCGTCTTCGCCTGACCGCATCGATGCGCGCGCAACCTGATAGAGTGGACGTGACCCGCATGCGTGGCGGGCCAGACACATATATATAAGAAAGGATGTGCACCATGCGCATTGCCATCGCCTCCGACCACGGTGGATTCGAGCAGAAGCAGGCGCTCGTCGCCTATCTCGCCGAGGATCTCGGCTGCGAGGTGCTCGATATGGGCCCCGATTCCGACGCCTCCGTCGACTATCCCGATTACGCCGCCCCCGTCGCCCGCGCCGTCGCCTCGGGCGAGGCCGACCGCGGCGTGCTCGTGTGCGGTACGGGCATCGGCATGGCGCTGGCTGCCGATAAGGTCGCCGGCGTGCGCGCCTCCTCCATCACCTCCGCTCCCTTTGCGGAGCTGTTCCGCCAGCACAACAACGGTAACGTCGTGTGCCTGTCCGGCCGTTTCGTCGACCTCGATGTCAACAAGGAGATCGTGAAGACGTTCCTGTCCACGGAGTTCGAGGGCGGCCGTCACGAGGGTCGCGTCGCGAAGGTCATGGCGCTCGACTAGCGCCGCGCGCGCTCGCGTCGTGCCACGTTTTGTCCGCAACCCGCTTACCCCATCTAAACCAGGAGGCACTATGTCCGTTGAATTTGACCGCAGCCGCGTCACGCTCGTGGACCATCCGCTTGTCCAGCACAAGCTCACCATCATGCGCGACGAGGCGACCGGCTCCAAGCAGTTCCGCGAGCTCGTGAAGGAGCTCGCCCTGTTCGAGGGCTACGAGGCAACGCGCGATTTCCCGCTCGAGGACGCTCCGGTCACCACCCCTATCTGCGAGACCACGGGCAAGCGCATCGCCGGCCGCAAGGTCGCCATCGTGCCCATTCTCCGCGCCGGTCTCGGCATGGTCGATGGCCTGCTCGAGCTGATCCCCGCCGCTCGCGTCGGCCACGTGGGCATGTATCGCGATGAGGTCACGCACGAGCCGCACGAGTATTACGCCAAGCTGCCCGCCGACGCCGACCAGCGCACCTGCCTGGTTGTCGACCCGATGCTCGCCACGGGCGGCTCCGCCACCGCGGCCATCGACTACCTGCGCCGTCAGGGTGTGAAGGACGTGCGCCTGCTCGTTCTCGTCGCCGCCCCCGAGGGCATCAAGACCGTCCTCGATCACGACCCGCAGGTCCGTCTGTACACCTGCTCCATCGATGAGAAGCTCAACGATGCGGCGTACATCGTCCCCGGCCTGGGCGACGCCGGCGACCGAATCTTCGGCACGCTGTAGGGCTTCGGCACGTGCCGCCACGGCGCTTGCGATCGCCGTTGGGCGCCCCGCTGGCGCCCATGCGCACCCATTGGGCGCCGCGCCCGTTGCGGCGTTATGGCGCCACGGTTGCGCCCGACACGATTTTTGATAGCGCAGACCGCACAACATTTCGCGGTCTGCGCTCTTAATTTGCGCTAAAATAAGCGACATTCGCCCCTATATATGAATTATGTTAAGTGACACTTGTTATATTGTGAACAAATGTCCACAAACGCGCTCCAGTTATCAAATTCTTCTTGCACGTTGTGCCCCGAGGGATATACTGCGAAGCACTGGTATTCGTGTGGCTGCCCGTCCCGGCTTGCTCATGGCGTTTTCGCACGTCATGTACAAGAAGCAAACAACGGGGGCATGCGCCCCACAACGGAAAGGCAGTCGATGCAGCCGCTCGGCCCCGCACATATCGTGCCGTTATTGGCAGGGGTGGGACTGGGCATCGCCGGCTTCGCCCCCATGCTGGTCGTGACGCTTCTCGTGCGCGCCAAGCGCATGAAGCCATCGGTGGGCAAGGGCATGGCGGCGCTCGCGGTGTCGTTCGTCTTCCTCATGGGCGCGTTTGCCGCTGTGTGGGTCATGGCTCCGCAGGATATACTAGTAGTTTCGTTCGGGTTCCTCTTCGGGTTCCTGGGCATGTGGGCGGCATTGGCCGTCAAGACGACGAGTCACTGACTCTAGGAGGGTTAGCGTTGGAAGCATTCGATAAGCTGCCGGGCGAGATCAATCACCTCGTGTCGAGCTTCAGCTCGATCCCCATCGTGGGCGATTTGATGCACGGTTTGACGCAGTACACGTTCTGGCTGATCGTCTCCTCGATCGTGCTGCTCGTCATCATGTTCGCCTTTGCCAAGCGCGTCGCCGTCGTTCCGCGCGGCCGCTTCGCCAACGCCGTCGAGTTCGTGATCGAGTATCTCGAGAACGACGTGGGCGTGGGCATCCTGGGCAAGGAGTCTTGGCGCCGTCACCTGCCGTTCCTCGGCACGTTGTTCATGTTCATCGTCGTGAACAACATCATCGGCATCATCCCGGGCATGAAGCCGGGTACGGGCACCATCTCCACCACCGCTGCGCTCGCCCTTGTGGTCTTCATCTACTTCGTGCGTGTTGGCATGAAAAACCACGGCGTCTGGGGGTACATCAAGAGCCTCGCACCCAAGGGCGTCATGTTCCCGCTCAACATCCTCATCTGGGTGATCGAGCTCATCTCCACGCTGCTTCGTCCCATCACGCTCGCCGTGCGTCTGTTCTGCAACATGTTCGCCGGCCATATCGTGCTCGGGTCGTTCGCCCTCATGGTCTCCCTGTTCGCCGAGCCGCTCATTGCGCAGCTCACCGCCGCGAACGTCCTGGGGGCCATCCCGTCCCTGGTGTTCGGCGCGATCCTGTTCGTGATCTATGCGATCGAGATCTTCGTCGGCGTCATCCAGGCGTACGTCTTCACCGTCCTTACCGCCGTGTACATTCAGGGCGCTGAGGCTGAGGGCCACTAATATTGGGTACCAAATGCCCATATCCCATACGGGGCATTTGATATAGGTATCGTGTTCAAGATGCGCCGGTAGGCGGCGCATGAACTCAAGGAGGAATTGTGGGAGTTATCGGTTACGGTCTTGGTGTTATCGGCGCGAGCATCGCTATCGGTCTGGCAGCATACGGCGTCGCGAGCGCCATGGCCCGTCAGCCCGAGGTTCAGGACCGCGTCTTCACCGTCTTCATCATGGCTGCCGCCTTTGCTGAGGCCCTGGCCCTGATCGGCTTCGTTGTCGCACTGGTTGTTAAATAGTCGGGTCTCGCGAGAGTTCCGGGCTTTAGAGTCCCGAGGGGGAGCCATGAAAAACGTTGAACGTGCTGGTATCGCACTTGGGGCGGGCGCCTCGGTGCTGCTTGCGCCCGCCCTGGCTTTTGCAGATGGGGCAGAGTCGAGCGGCGGTGCGGATATCCTCATCCCTAAGATGGCGGAGTTCGTTCCCGCGCTCGTCATCTTCTTGATCATCTGGTTCCTGCTGTCCAAGTTCGTGTGGCCGAAGGTCATCTCGGTTCTGGACGCGCGTGAGCACAAGATCGAGGACAGCATCGAGGAGGCCGACGCCACCAAGGCCGAGGCTGCCGAGATTCGCGAGCAGGCCGATGCCATC
Organism: Slackia sp.; assembly: GCA_030532315.1. Taxonomy (GTDB): domain Bacteria; phylum Actinomycetota; class Coriobacteriia; order Coriobacteriales; family Eggerthellaceae; genus Slackia. Next base: position 1,413 of record JAUNLI010000066.1, on the reverse strand, counting down.
ATCGCCGAGGCTCGTCGCAAGGCGTCCGACATCGTGCTCGAGGCGCGCTCCGATGCCGAGAAGGAGCGTTCGCGCATCGTCGCGCTCGCTCACTCCGAGGCTGAGGACATCATCGCCAAGGCGCACGACCGCGCTGATGACGAGGTGAAGCGCTCGCTCGCCGGCGCCACCGACACCATCGCCAAGGTGTCCGTTGCCGTTGCGGGCAAGATCGTGGGCGACACCCTCGCCAACGACGATGCCAAGCAGCGCGAGCTCATCAAGAAGTACCTCACGGAAGTGGGTACCCTGAATGGCCGATAAGCAGATCCCCGATCAGCAGATCAGCGAGCGGTTCGAGAAGCGCAAGCTCGAGACGTATGCTCGTACGCTGCTTGAAGCGGCGAAGACAGAGGACCGCGTGTATGAGAACCTCGGCCCCCTCAAGGCCGAGGCCGACGCGAGCCCCGAGGTCATCTCGGTCCTGTCGCAGATGGCAATCAACGGCGACCTGTATAAGCTGCCCGACGTCCTCGATCTCTACAGCGAGATGGCCGAGGGCGACCAGCAGACGGTCGGCGTGACGGTCACCACGGCGGTTCCGCTCGACAACGAGCTGCGTGCCATGATCACGCAGAAGTGCGAGCTCGACCTGGGCTGCAACGTCTTCCTCATCGAGCGCGTCGATCCCTCGATCATCGGAGGCGTCATTCTTTCCGCGAATGGCCGCCGCCGCGACGCATCCGTGCGTCACCAGCTTGAGCAGGCCCGCAAGGTCATGACTCAATCAGCAAAGAATTCGGAGGTATAGCCACATGTCCGAGGCAATTTCTGCCGAGAACATCGAGCAGATCCTGCAGCAGCGCCTGTTTGATCTGTCGGCTACCGTCGATACCCAAGAAGTATCCTACGTAGCCGAGGTGGGCGACGGTATCGCCCACGTCTTCGGTCTCAAGAGCGCGATGGCAGGTGAGCTCCTTGAGTTCACGAGCTCCATCACGGGCCGCACGGTGTACGGCCTTGCTCAGAATCTCGATCGCGACGAGGTCGGCGCGGTCTTGTTTGGCGAAGTCGACTCCATCAAGGAGGGCGACCAGTGCCGCACCACCGGCCGCGTCATGGACATCCCCGTGGGCCGCGGCATGCTCGGTCGTGTCGTCAACCCGCTCGGCCAGCCCATCGACGGCAAGGGGAGCATCGGCGAGACATCTCGTCGCCCCATCGAGTTCAAGGCCCCGGGCGTCATCGAGCGCACCCCGGTGTGCGAGCCGGTTCAGACCGGCCTACTCGCCGTCGACGCCATGATTCCCATCGGCCGCGGCCAGCGCGAGCTCATCATCGGCGACCGCAAGACGGGTAAGACCGCCATCGCCGTCGACGCCATCATCAACCAGCGTGGCAAGGGCATGATTTGCGTGTACGTCGCCGTGGGCC
>JAUNLI010000216.1 GCA_030532315.1 Slackia sp. | reverse complement strand
GGTCTATCGCATCGGCGACCTCGAAATCTTTTTCGGGAAATACGAGGTGCGCCTCAAGGGAAAGCCCGTCGCATGCTCCTCGCGCGAGTTCGAGGTGCTGTCGCTTCTGGCAAGCGATCCGGGCGCGGTGTTCACGCGAGACCAGATTCTTTCCGAACTCTGGGAAGACGATTCGTCGGCCGACCCCAACACGATCACCGTGCTGGTCAGAAAGATTCGCGAAAAGATTGAAGAGGAGCCGTCCAAGCCGAAATATCTGCTGACGGTATGGCGCGTCGGCTACAAGCTTGCCGACGGGATCTGACCCTTGCCGCCTCGGCGTGCGCCGCAGGGGACAGGCGGGCTTGCCGATGGTAGAATGGTGGTGCGAAGAGATGCTTTGAAAGGAGTTCTCATGAAGTATTCGAACATCCTCGTTCCTTACGACCGCTCCGAATCCGCCAAGCGTGCTTTGTCAACGGCGCTTGAAATCGCCGCCGACGGCGAAGGCGTCCAGGTTACCGCGTATTTCGCATCGCCCGTGCCTGAATTCGAATCGTCGCAGTTCCTTGCCGCCGAGAACATGGCGGGCGTCGTTCGCGTTCCTGCCGACGAGCTTGCCGCCATGCAGAAGGAATATCTCGATTACGAGCGTGGCCTGCTTGTCGAAGATCTGAAAGAGTATGTCGGCGAAGGCGTTCTCGCATCGACCGATCTGTTCCAGGTTGCCGTGGGGCAGGGCAAGCCCAGCAAGGCCATCCTCGATTATGCCGCCGACCACGGCTGCGATCTTATCGTCATGGGCTGCCGCGGCTTGAACGCGGTTGTAGGCATGCTCGGTTCGGTGAGCTATGCCGTGCTTCGCAACGCCGAATGCCCGGTGCTGATCGAGAAGTAGCGCTTTTGTCCGCCGTGCGGGCATTGTGATTTATCGAAGGGCCGCCGTTGATGGCTGCGTCTTGAGTTTGGATGAAAGGAATCGAACTCGAAGGGCGCGGTTCGTCAGGGCGGCCCTTCTTATTTTCGAGGCGTGTTTTGCCTGCATCGGCCCGATTCGTCGCTTGGGGATGCCGGGCTGCTCGTCTGGTGCAAGACGCGCCGGCCGAACGGTCGTTTCGATGCCGGCTCGGGGGCCAAGGGCAGGTCGCAGGGGTTGTTTTGCCCTTACGCGCGATGAGCGTGCCTTCGTTTCATTTCGGGGCGCGGCATACTTCGCCGTGAAAGGCGGAGCATGTACCCATAACACGCAAATCTTTTCAAGTTTTTTCGGAAAAACGTGTGCGTGTTTCTTAAAAATAGCCTTGAATCCCTTCTATGAACTGCGATTATATGGAATGAGAGTAATAGATACACCCGGGCGCGTGGCGTTTGACACCCAATGGTGCGGGTGTTAAAGTTCCACCTTGCGTCTGCAAAGGCGCTTGTTTTCATGTACGTATGCTGCGTGGCTGAAAACAAGGAGAAGTCCCATGTCGAGGTTCCAGGGTTGAGCAATGAATCTCGATGCGGGAACGATCCGCCTGTAGGAAATAGGCGAAAGAAGAGGAGAACTACTTTGCCTACTATCA
>JAUNLI010000065.1 GCA_030532315.1 Slackia sp. | reverse complement strand
GCTGTTCGATGCCGTTGTCGAAATAGATGATCTTGGCGTCTTCGCCGCCCAGCTCGATCACCACGTCGGTCTGCGGAATGAAGGTTTCCACAGCTGTCTTGGAGGCAATAACCTCCTGCACGAATTCAATTCCCAGCCACTGGGCCAAAAGCAAGCCGCCCGAACCCGTGATCGCAATGGTCATGGGCGTTTCGGGATAACGCTCGGCAGCTTCGCTCACCACTTCGATGATCGTGGCGCGAATGTCGGCATGGTGGCGCCGATAGCACGAATGCAGAATAGACCCCGCGTCGTCAAGCACGGCCACTTTCACCGTGGTCGATCCAACGTCGATGCCGATATGCAAAGGAGCCGTTCCCTGATGCGGGTCGGCCGATGCAACGACGCCTTCCTCCTGAAGCACAGCCTCGGTGGATGCGGTCTGATTTTTCACGGTATCGGCAGCCATGATGTTCTCCTTTTGAGTCATGGACGGTCCTTGTCTTAAAGCGTAATCGATTCGCCCGGCTTGATGAAAAACAGGCGAACGGCGATAATCGCCATTTCTTCAGGGGTTTCGCGCATGCCCGTTTCGATCCAGCGGACGATCACGGAAACATACGCGCCCGCGAAATAGGCGATGTAGTAATTCACAAACGGCGTGGGGTCTTCGCGATAGCGATCGTGAAGAAGCGACATGATCAGCTTGCTGCACACCGCCTCGCGCAGCTGCGGACCGAAGCGGACATCGCCACCGGGACCAAGCACCGCATGGAAGAACGCGCCTTCTTTGCGCACATAGTCGAACAGCTCGACCAGCACAGGAAGCGGCTTTTTACTCATGCGACAACGCATGAGATCCATGATGGAAAGCTCGCCCATCTTGCGGCTGAACTCATCGAGCTCGGCAAGCACTTCGTTTTCAAACGCAAGCAGCAAACTGTCTTTATCTTTGAAATGGTTGTAGAAGGTTCCGCGGTTGAGCCCCGCACGCTGACACAGGTCGTTCACCGTGAAGGCGTCGAACCCGCACTCTTCCATGAGTTCTATCATCGCCTCGCGCAGGGCGGCTTTCGACCGAGCGATACGCGGATCGCACGCTGCGGGACACGCCGACTGGGCGCGCGCCGCCGAATCGGGCGAATCGTACGCGCCGGCAGACGCCTCGGCGGCAAGCCGTTCGTCATCCCGAATTGCGGTACAAGATGAAGCAAGAGCCAACTTAATCAGCTCACCTTTCGTTTGACCTTACGCCATCAGGCATTTTGAACATCGTGACCAATAATCAACACCTTGTTCAATAGGATATATTGTATCGCGACGTTTCTAAGCAAGCAACCTGAAGTAAACGTTACTGAATAAGTATCATTAAATCATTATTCTGTATATTTCTGCATTTCAATACCCATTCAGCGTTGTTTTGCACCGAATCAAGCATGAACGCCACATATGAAGCATATCTGTCCAACTTCGTCAGGCCGCACATGCAGGCAATAAGCACAACGGCCGAAGGACAAACGCGCCCGATCACGCCATGGCCGCAGACGCCACCAAAGAGCAGGCAACCACGCCAAAGAAAAAGACGCGCCCTCGGACGCGTCTTGCAATAAGAAACCCGGTTCAAACCCTGGGCAAACCCCTGACAGGCAGGCCTAATGTTTGCCGTCGTGATTGTGCGCCACCATGACATAGCGCACGAAATACGCAAGCGTCAGCACCACCGCGCCAATGCCCAAACCCGTCAACAGAAGGTCGATCGGATCGGTGCCGTGGATCAACAGGCCCAGGAAATACACGGCCATGACCACCACAACCACGCCGACGAGCTTTTCCTTCAAATCGTCCAGGTTGCGAATGCGCAGCCAAGACGGCATGTCGATGCCATCGTCTACAAACAGCGAATACAAACCCACGCTCATGATGTAGAGCACCACGGCAAGCAGAAAGAAATCGGCGAACTCGATGTAATCGACCAGCATGTCCTGCATATCAAGGCGACCGCATGCCGCTTCGAACGTCACAAGGACGGTGGAGATGAACGTGGAAACAGTGAGCGCCATGGCGGAAATGAACAAACCGACGCTCGGCACGATGGCCATGAAGCGCGAATATCCGATCAGCTTGCGCTCGCGACGCCTTCCGGTGCTTTCGGGCTGTTCGTCGGCTTGCTCCTGTGCGCATGCCTCGCAGTAAGGCACGGCAGCAGCGCCGTCGGGCGAGGTGCTCGTCGCTTCTGCGCTCGATGCGGGGCTGTGCGCGTTGCCAGACGGCTGTGCAACGCATCCTTCGTCGGCGTTACGGGAAAGGACGTCGTTTGACATGGCGTCTCCTGTCGTTGAATTGCTTGAGAATGGGAGCGCCGCATTTCGGACGGCTGCACCACCGCATTATTGTATCCACATCGGCGCATAGAAGCGCTATGGCAGCCAATTGTGGGCATGATGTTGCTTTGTTGCTGAGCATGACACGCTTTTAACGCCCCATGAAAAACGGGCCGCCTTCATGCAGCCGCCCGTTTCTTACGTCGCTCTTCGGCGCACGCAGGCTAGCGACGCCTGCCGCCCCTCAAGCGAATTATTGCAACAACAACCAACGCCGCGGCAATAATGCCCACGATGGCGAACACCGCTGCCATGCCGGCCGATGCGTCGTTGGTCTTGCTCAAAAGGTCGCTCGACGTAGCAGAAACCGCACTGTCGCCCGATCCGTCAGAACCGCTCGAAGCCGACCCGTCGCCAGCCTCCCCGTCGCCCGAACCATCGGGGCCCGCCGGCTCGTCAGGACCGGCGGGCTCATCGGAATCCGTCGGCTCGTCAGGGTCGACCGGCTTGTCAGGCTCGTCGGGATCTACGGGCCTATCCGGATCGACGGGTTTGTCGGGACCGATATCTTCGCCTTCCTCCTGGGCGATGAACACCCATTCGGGCGCATACGCCTTGTTCTGATATTCGTTGCCGAAGCTCGTCGGAACGCTCAGCTCGATGCGCAGAGGCATCGAGCCGTCGACTGCAAAGGTCGCGATTTTTGCAGCCAGCTTGGCGGCGTCGGCAATTTCGCCAAGAACGCCTTCGGCAACCACGGTTTCCTGCCCGCCTGCAGCCGCGGTTTCGATCACCCGAAACGACACCTCGGCCAGCGCCTGAACCGTTACCTCATCAGCGGAAACGCGCAGATACACCGTCACTTCACGCTGAACGTTGCGCGCTTCAAGCACAAACTCTTGCGTCAACACGTCGCCCGGCATGACCTCTGAGAAATCGGCCAGAACATCGGACGGCTGCAGGTTTTCGCCATGCCACTCCTTCGCCGAGCCGTCATACACCACGGCGGGGCCGCCAACGCCCGGAGCAGCAAACGCGGCCATCGGCATCATGCACAAGGACGCAGCCAGCGCGACGAATGCGACGCGCATGCGCTTAAGCAGCTTCATGGCTTCCCCCTTCCTGGGCGGCGTCGGCGCTCTGAACGGTGCCCGACTTGGTCAAATGCGCCGGAACATCGCCTGTAGTATCGACGGCAACAAGGCCGCTTGTCGCCCATGCGTCGTTGAATGCAGCCGCCGAAGCGCTCAGCGTTTGCGCCGCAACATCCACGACCAACTGGCGGCCGTCGTCGTATTTTTTAAGAACCTCGACGCGGTTCACCAAGTTCCCCGTTTTGTTGGTGGCGGAGTTTTTCGCAACGAGGGGCACGGTCCAGTAATAAAATCCGTCGGCCCCCTTCACCCAGCTGGCCGGATCGCCGTTTTGGTTCGGCGCGCCGTCTTCATCAAGCGCCCATTCGATGGCGTAGTCTCCGCCCGCCCCCGCCACCGGTTCGTCCCACAGGATGGGCGTGTTGCCCTTATCGTCTTCTTTGCCCTGCCACTGAACGTTCACCTGGGCGCGCACCCACACGTCAATGCAGTCGTCGGGAATGGAGACGAAGACGTTTTGTTTGACGGTGCCATCCTGAGGAAATTCCTCGTTAATCACTGGCGTTGTTTCGCCTTTGACGAACGCGTTGGTTTTGGCGTCCTGCTGGGCGAACCATGCGTAAGCGCCCGATACGCACAGCGTCAGAAGCGCTACGCAGCAGGCCGCCGCAAGCACGGCCCGCTTGCGGCCGGAAGGCTTGCGCGCGGGGCGAGGGCGCGACGAAGCATGGGCACCCTCATGATATTTGGCGGCATCGCGGCCGTAGTCGTCCGCCCGAGCCGGCAATGCCGTCCTAGCGCAGTTTCGAGCCGGCGCGGCCGCCCCCACACGGTTGCGAGCCGTAGCGCGCTTGCCCGCATGCGCCGCCTTATGCGCGCCGCCGCGACGCGAAGGGTTCGTATTCATTTAGTTGCCCCCTTCCGCAGTCGGGTTCTCCAGCAGGTTCGCACGGCCTGCGCGCGCGTCGGTTGCAGCCGTCGCTCCCTGGCCGAATTCGTTTTTCACAAACGCATCGCCGCCGAGCCATTGCTTGTCATTGCGAACGTTGACGGCCTCCGCATTGTTGTTATGGCTCTTCACCAAGATCACGTCGGCAGGAAGGTTTTCGTTGGTGAATCCGTCCATAAGCAGCTTGACGGTGGAATTGTATTGCCAGCTCCAATTGCTCTCGGTCACACGGTAATAACCCCACGGCAGGTCGATGGCAACGCTGCCAACGGCACCTGCTTTGTCATCGGCGCTTTTGACGGTGACCGAAGCCGTGGCCTTCTTGCCCGTGGGCTCGTAGATCACGTTCGTTGCGCCGTCATCGCCCACAGACTCCGTGCGCGTGACGGCCTCCACCTCGAAGAAGAACGTAGTGCCACTGGCGCTGGCGGGCGCGGTTTTCTCGATGACCAACGAGCCGTCGTTCTTGAACTCGAAAACCGCCTGACCCTTTTCCCACGGGGGCGTGCCCGTCGTCGCACGAGCAAGTTCTTTGGCGCCCTCCTCGCTCACATCAGTAAAGTCTGCATACAAGCCAACCAGGCGGTCGTTCACGCCTTCGGGCGTTCCGACAAGCGGATCGCCGTCCTTGGCACCTGCGTCGTATTTCACCTCGTCCATCTGGATGGCCAGCTTGTTGGACAAATACAACACGCCAGGGTTGAAGGCAACCTTCACCGTCTGCTCACCGTCTTTGGCGTCAGGATTGAGATACCACGCCAGGTTGGACGCCTTGTAATCGACGAAGCTTCCACCCTCTGGCAGCAATTCGTCAGCACGCCATTCCTGTGCGCTGAAATGATACGTCACCGGGTACAGATGCATCTCGTTGCCCTGGGTTTTGGCGTTGTCGGCAATAGGCATCTTGCTGAAGTCGCCCCAAGGAACGAACGCGCCGTCCGTCTTTTTCCACTGCCACTCTTTGAACAGCTCGCGAGCCTCGCCCGCCTTGTTCTTTTCGTCGAGCGCGCCTTCAATCGAAGACGTCTGCTCGCCGCCGACAACCATGGCGTCAATCGGATCGCCCAGCACGGGCTTGCCATCAGGACCGACAACCGGCTTGCCGTCATCGTCAAGCTTGGGAGGCTGAATCTGCTCCACAAAAGCCGTGTTGTCGCCCTCATCGATTTCCACCGTAGAGGTGGTTCCGTCCGGGAAGTGGTAGACCACGCTATACACCTGCTGCTGCACGTACACGGCGGTGTAAAGGTTGCCGGCGAACACCTCGTCGCCCATCACACGGTTGCCGGGCACGAGCGTGCCAGTAACCGTGACCTTGCCGTCTTTATCGACGGTCACGTCTGCGTAATCCTTGTACCAGCCGACAAACTTGTAGCCGTCCACCGGGTCGGCTTCAAGGGCAACGTAAGTTTGCGGCCCCTGGGGCGTGGTGGCGGTTTTCACTACAGCACGACGATGGTTGTCGGGATCGTTGTGCTCATCATCGATGTTCGAATCCACACGCACGTTGGCTGCGTCGCCCTCCGTACCGACGACACGATACACCGGCCACAGCTCCATCGGGCGCTCGACAACTGTATATTCGTCCACCATCGCAGGCGCAGCATCGGGGTTGAACATCAGGTATTCACCCGATTCGGGCTTTTGCTCGGTCCAGCCGACGAATGCGGCATTCTTCAATGCGTCATCTTTCGCCTGGAACATGGCCGCGGGTGCCTTGCCCAATGCGTCGCCGGCCTTCTTTTTCACAACCTCCGTAACGCCTGCATCCGTGTGATACGTCACGTCAAGCTCGACGTCCTTGGCTTTGTAGTTGGCCACAAACACATAGTGCGAGCCCGCGTTAATCGTGTATTTGAGCGTGGCGTTACCGTTGCTCACGGCCGTGCCCGCCGCTGCGGGGTTGCCCTCGGCATCCGTCGCGCGAACGGTGTCAATCACGGTGCCTTCGGGACTTTCGACCGTCCACGAAACAAGATCGTAGGTTGCAACTGTGGCGTCATCCACATCGGCCGCAAGCGTCAGCGTCATGGTGCCGTCGTCGTTGCGATTCGGCTGAACGGACGGATCGGCCGGATCGAGCAGATCGGTGCCGCGCGTGATGTTGGTCGTGGTGTCATAGCTGTAATCCGCATACACCGGGTAGAGCGTCATGGGACGTTCGCACAGGCGGTCTTTCTTGACCAAATACGGCTCGATCTTGCTGATGGGAACCTTCGCCGTCTGCGTGCCCTCGTCGTACAAGCGCTCGTACTCGCCCGGCGTCATCGTGCCCGCTGCAAGCTCATACTTGTCAATCCAGCCCAAGAACAACCTGTCAGGCTGCTTCTGCTGCATATACTCATCCGACGGCGCTGCCCCGATAGCAACCTTCAAGCCGTTGGGCTGCTCGCTCGCGTCACCTCCGGTGTATTTCAGATAGCGGAATTCGTATTCGGAATCCGATTCCATGAACACCTTCTGGAATCCGTCCGTGAATCCTACGTCACCGGCATAGTCCGAATATGCGCGGCTGACGATCTTATCGCCCCCGTCTTCGGCGGCGCCGACGAATTTCACCGTGGCGACCATGTGCGCTTCATACGAATATCGATTCGGCCGCTCGAAATGCCGCCCCGTCGTCCAGGGGTTTTCCGTGCTCGTGCCTTCATTGCTGTCTTGCTGCCACGACCAACCGATGAACTCGTAACCCGCAGGATCGGTCGGGCTCGCCTCCAGCTTGAACGCATTGCCTCCTACTCCCGATCCGGGATTTCCGCTCATGTAGATGCGCGCCGAGTTGGGGAAGTCGAACGTTGCGACGATATCGAACTGCTGATGACCCGAATTTCTCACGTTGTGACCGTTAACCACGTAATGAGAGACGACTCCCTGAGCCAGCAAGGTCGTCGCATCGTCGCCCTCGACATGCCCGTCAATCATGGGGTTCAAAGACCAGTGGTCGATCGTCTCGCGATGAAACTCCGGCCCCCTCAGCTTGTCGAACTTGGAGCAATACGTCTTCCAGCGCTCCGTATAAAGACGAGGCTGCTCCCATTCTTCAATGCCGCCCGCAAGATACGCCGAGGCATAGTAGTCGACGCGATATTCGAAGCGCGCATAGTAATAATGTTTTTGCGTCAAGTCCACGTTGTCGGGAATCATCACCGGAGAATCGGCACTCAGTTTCCTTCCGAATTTATACTGATACGCGGTCGCGATCGTGCCCGACGCGTCGGGTACGACGCCGGGCAGCTCGGTATACAGGGGATTGCCATCCTCGTCGAGCTCGACCTCATACCAGCCGAGGAAACGGTATCCGTCGGGCAACTCGCCCTCCGCCATCGGGGTGCCGTCGGCGTTCAGGCCGCGAATACCCAGTTCGTATTTCCCGTCCTTCGGTGTGACCGTGGCTTCCACCACGCCTTCGCGCACGTTCAAATCGGAGCTCGTGGAATCAAGCTCATGACCCTCGGCAATCACGCTGATGTTCGCGCCGAGCGACGCATACACTGGATACAGGTCCATGGGACGCTCGATGGGTTCTCCGCCCTCGAAGAACTGCCCGTTGGACTTCATGCTATTGAGCTGCGACGTGGTGACATCGGACCATCCGCCGTTCGTAGCATCATTTTTCTGCGTGGTCCAACCCAAGAACTTCGCGGCGTCGGCAACCGGAGCCTTCTCGCCGCCCTCACGGTCTGCCGTCGGCTCGCCCACGACGGGCAGCACATCCTGGTGGTTGTACCAGTCGTCTTCCGTTTGCGGCTGAGCCTCCGTTGCCGAATCGGCCTTGTTGATCACGTTGCCGCCCACATCGTGGAACAGCACCTGGGCCTGGTAGTAGGCCACGAACAGATCGTTGTCTTTGAATGCCTTGCCCTCATCGGCGCCGGTGCCGGAGTTTTGAGCCCTGTACACCAGGTTCAGCTTGTCGGCGTCGTTATTGAACACCTGCTCGCCGTTCGGCTCGGGCGGCACCATGGGGTCGAAGAACTTATGATTGCCCTGCTGGATGTGATTGACCGCCACGTCTTTGTTGCGAAACCAGCCCTGGAAGCGGAAGCCCTTATTAGCATCGGAAGACACCATGTTCAGCGCCTCGCTCGCACGGTCTTCGTTGAGCGTCGCCGTGAACGTGAGGCTTTCCTCGTTGGCTGTCACACCCTGCACGGCGAAGTTATACGGATCGGCCGTGGTCTGTTCCTTGCCCAGCTTAGTGGCCGACATGGTCACATCACCCGCACCGGGGAAATCGAGCGTGGCCTTCACTGAATCGCCGTGCACGGGGATGCCCAGATACTCGTCCATGATCCACTTATTGATATGCGGTTCGCCATTGGCGACAGATGCGCGGTCTTCGTCGCCCTCGAAATCGTAGCCCTCGCCTTCCCAGAACAGACGGTCGGCATACTTCGCATCGTCCACAATGGGGCCGTAGCCAAAGCCTTGGGCAGACGGGCCGTTTTCTCCGCCGCTGTAGTTCAAGCCCAGCCAGTCGCCCCATGCGCGCACGTATCCATCGGGGTACGGCTTGATGGCCGAGTCTTTGCCCACGATGTCGTTACGCTTGAAATACGAATTGTAGATGCCCGTGTCTTCTTCCCAGTCGCGCTCCAAGAGACCCGACAGATACACGTTGCTCTGAATGATGGGAATGACCGCCAGGGCGTTGTACTGGTAGCTTTCCATGTTGCTGGCGTAGTGGCTACGGATGATGTTGCTTTTCGTCTCGGGGGTATCGTCGCTTCTCGAAATTGCGGCAATGCCGCCCACGTATCCGATATTGCCCGCGCCAACGCCCACGTAGTTGGCCACCCACGTGTGAACCCAAGCCGTAGAGAAGCAGTCCACCACATCGACGTCTTTGATATAGCCTACAACGCCGCCGGCATAGACGCTCTGGCCGGCCACGGCGCCAATAGCAACCTCGTAGCGGTTGTAGACCTCGGTCAGATACTTATGACTGTCGGCATAGACGCTGACGCTTTTCGGATCGTCCGCCGCCGCGCGGTCTGCATAGTATTGCTCGGTGGGAATAACACGGCAATATTCGATCTGGGAGCGCTCCGCCGAACCCACGAGTGCGCCCAAATACAGGCCCTCGCCGCCCAGGCCGGACACTGCAACCACCGAATTGTTCACCACGCGGCCGCCCTGCGCGGTGCAATCGTACATATACGAATCAAGCAGCTCGCCGGCGATAAGGCCGCCCATGATGCCCGCGTTGGTGATGAGCGAAACCGAGTTGTTAGCCGGCGTGACCGAAAGCGTGCAGTTCTCCATGCGCACCGATTCGATGCGCGTGTTTTTAGCCTGACCCACCAGCACGCCGCCGCGATAGTCGGCACCGATATAGCAGTCACGGAAATGGATGTCATGGATATAGGCCCCGTCAGTGAAGCTGAACAGGCCCGTGTTGGCAACCGGCTTCCAGAAATCACGCTTGTAATTGAGACCGATGATGTAGTGGCCCTGGCCGTCGAAGGAGCCTTTGAACGGGTTGTCTTTATTGCCGAAGGTAAGCGACCCGTAGGCCTTCACAATTTCCTGAAGCCTCGTGCCCTCGGGGTCAAACTCGTTGAAATTGATGTCCTTGGTAAGCACTATATCTTTGTCGTACGACATCATGCGCGATGCGGCAATCTGATCGAGCAGCTGATCGACATTCGAAACTTCGACCTTTTTATCGGCGGGGTCGGCCGCCCACGCCTTCTGCGGAGCGACAAACGAGCATACTGCAAACAGCGCCATGGCAGCGATTGCCAAAGCCAAGGCCGTCATGCCGAAGCGGGTAAACGCACCAGATGCGCGGCATGCGGAAACGCCCTGGCTTACGCAAGGGCTCTGCGCCGCCTCATACGCCGTGCTCTCGCAAAGCGTGCACGTCTTCGTATGCAATTGCGCCCGCTTACGAGCGTTCAAAGTTGTTTTCAGAAGGTGTTTCATTCCGCCCAGCCTTCCGCATCAAATACGTTTTCGCTCTTCTGGTTTTCGCTTTGCACGCCGTAGCCCTTCACGACAAGCTGATACGTGCAATTCGCGCCGTATTGATCGATTACCTGCGTGGTGTCTATTTCCAGACCGGTGATCAACGGCTCCGTGAGTTCGTCTTTGGCAAGAGGAGCGCTGTAATAGAAGAACCCGTCATCAGGCGTGCGCCGGGTCCACGAGGGAGCGGCGGGGTCGGCGGGGTTTTCATGCGTGTATTCGACCAGATCGCTGATGTCGTGCGTGGCTCCTTTTGCATCGGTGCATGCAAACTGCAGCTTCGCGCGCACGAACACGGGGTGGTCGCCCGTATTCTTCACGCGAACGATGCGCTCCATATGAGAAGAGCCCGTTCCCAGCTGATCGCCGTCAGCTGCAGCAATCTCTTCACCCGCGTCGTTTTTCACCAGAATCTGCGTTTCAATCTTCACATCGCCAAACTGGACTTTGGTTTCAAGCGGCATTTCACGCGTGATGAAAGAGAGAGTCTGGGCAACAATAAGGACGCACGCGATCATGGCCACGACCAGCCATGGCGCCATGCGCGATTTCGTCGTCGAGTCAGCTTTAGCATGCTTTCCTTTGGCAGGCATGCGGCAGACCCCCTTTCTCATAACGCGGAATACCGGGACGGGGAGGCTCCCCCGTCCCGGCAATGCAACATTGCAGTGCCGGCCAACGACGACTGCAACGAATTCTTTTGCTAGTTCTTACCGGCCCAAGCCTTTGCCTTGTTCAGAATCTCTTCCTTAACCTCAGCGGTGGTCATGTCCTCAGTATCGGTGGAGGCGGCGGCAAGGTAGGCCTTGACGGTGATGGTCTTCTTCTCCTGATCCCCAAGAGGCGTGAAATCTGCATTAGTGTAGATCTTGTCGAAAACCTCACCCGTGTAAACAGAAACGTCCGACTTGCCCGTCAACATCGCCATATCGTCAACGTTGACGCCGGTCTTGTTGGTGCCGACATAGACAAATAGGCCGCCAGTGTAAGTACGGTCCGGAGCGGTAATAGTGGCGTCCTTGTCCTTGGTATACTGATCCGCAAGCCCATCAACAGGAGCCCACTTGTCGCCGAGCACGAAGTAAGCGTTCGCAGCATCGAGAGCATTCTCCACCTCAACAAAGACATAAGCGTCCTTCGAGTTCTTGCCGATGCCAACATTGGGATTTTTGGCAACAATAGAATCAGCAATAATGCCCGCACCCTTCTCATCATCCCACTCGGTCTCGATGATGTTGCCCTCGGGCGGCGTGAGGGGCTTGTTGATATCGCCGTCGCCGCTTCCGTCAGGGTTGGGATCAGGCTTCGGCTTCTCCGTCGGATCTGTGATGCCGCCGCCCTGTGTGAAGGTGTTCGTCTTGGTGTCCTGATCGCTGAACCAGGCGAACACGCCTGCTCCCACGGCCAGAACCAGGCAGGCGACGAGCGCGACGATCAGCGTCGTTCTCTTCCTTCCTGTATTTTGCGTTGAGGCGTTCATGCTTCCTCTCCTTTCTTTTCTGATTTGTTTGGAAAGCACCCCTCTAACATCTCTTCCGATGATGTTGCCACTTGAAAGCCGCCCTCAAAGCCTCAGGGCTATCGGCGGCCGCTCTGCCGACGCGCGTCATTTCCAGAACGTGCGCCCGCCGCATGTCTGCCACCGGCAGGAACCACGGGCACATACGCACTCGCAGGCTGCTGGGCGGAAACTTCGTCATA
>JAUNLI010000064.1 GCA_030532315.1 Slackia sp. | reverse complement strand
AAGGACGTCATGCCCACTCCCGAGCAGACCACCGTCCTCGAAACCGCAAGCCTGGTTCCTGCTCCTGCAGCAACCACCGAAGAAGAGAAATAGGAGGGCACACCATGAAGTTTTCTACTCCTAAAAAGATTTTCGCCGGAGCTGCCGGTGTCGCCCTGGTCGCCTCGGGCGCCACGATGGCATTCGCCGACAAAGCGCCGCAGGCCGACGGCCTTTCTCATGACGTCGACGGCAATACCATCGACTCGCATCGCCTGACGCTGGACAAAGACTTCACGCACGTTGCCGATGTGCAGGGCACCTTCGCCTTCAACCAGGAAGGCGTGACCCCCAACGACGAGCTGTTCAATGTGTTCGGCACCGCGCTGACCTCGATGTGTTCGAAGCCGTCCGTCGAAATGCTGGACAACGGCGAGGGCGTTGCCAACTACTACATCAACGTGGGCGGCAACATCAAGAAGAACTTCACCGTGAACGTGTCCGAGATGGAAGAGGCCGAGCAGACCGCGCTCATGGGCTGCTCTTGCGCCACGGGCAAGCCATTCGGTCAGGCCGCCGTCGTGGGCGTGCCGCTGGAGTCGATCGTCGGCATGGCCGACCTCGAGGACGGCGTGAACACTGTGACCGCCTATGGTGCCGACGGCTTCGGCCAGGCGCTGCCCCTGCAGTACGCCCTTGATAAGAAGGCGCTGCTGGTGTACGAGGTGAACGGCCAGGGTCTGAAGTCCACCGACGGCTCCGCCGTGCAGCTGTGGCTGCCCGAGACGGTCGCCCGCTACTTCACGCGCGACATCGTGAGCATCGAGCTGACCCGTCAGGCCGAAGAGCCCGCCGTGCAGCAGGTCGACCCGCAGTTCCGCAACAAGGTCGACATCCACAACACCTCCGAGGGATGCGTCTTCAAGGCCGGCTACGACATCACCTTCGAGGGCGTGGCCGACGACTGCGGCTCTCCGATTACCGCCATCGAGTTCTCGTTCGACGACGGCGCAACCTGGACGAGCTGCGCCACCGACGGCGCAACCGCCGATAAGTGGGTGAACTGGCAGTTCACCACGTCGTTCGCCGAGCCGGGCGATTACAACCTGTCCGTCCGCGCGAAAACCGCCGACGGCGTTGTGTCTCCGCTCGAGGCGTCGCTGAGCTTCGAGGTTATCGAGTAGCACGCTTTGGCCCTTGCGGCGAAATGCCGCAAGGGCTGCATGCACATGCGGGCGCGGCGTAGAACTCAACCGCTGTGACGACATGCAAGCGCACCGCAAAAAGCAACATATATAAAGAAAGGGAGCCGAGGCTCCCTTTCTTTATGCCAAATCGCGCCGCTTTCAAAATCGCGGGCATAGATCGCAAAATTCTTCAATCGGATTCGGCATTTCATGCGGAATCCGACTCCACCCACAAGATGGATGGTTCCTCAGCGCAGCTACGCGTGCCAGATGAGGCGAGCAAAGATAGGCTCGATAGCCTGGACGCTCAGCCCATCGAGCCTAGAAATCAGCCCGCGCATAAGAACCAGACCCCGCCAGGGCCGCATCCAAGTCGGCGGCACAGTAGAGCCGCCCGGCAAACGCACCACGCCATCGCAAGGAGACGGCTCCCGGCCGACGCTTCATAGCCCCGGCCATCCCCGCACGCCAAGAGCCGCAAATCCGCACCAGGCGCCGAAGGCCGCGTCCTGCTCGCAAGTCGACAAGCCAAACGCAACGAGGCCGCCCGAAGGCGGCCTCGTTACAGGATTATCCGTTGCGCCGCCCGATAAGAACGGCGCAGCCAGCCTAACCGATCATCTTCATGATGGTGTCGGCAACCACATCCGCGTGGATGCCCGCAGCCAGCACCAGGAAACGCAGGGCGCAACCGCCCACAAGCGCTCCTGCCGCGCCGACCAGCGTCGGCACGTCGACGGCAGGCTTCGCATCGGCGGCAGCTGCCTTCGCGTCAGAACCTGCAGGCTCCTCCTTGGCAAGCAGGCCTTTGACCGCCATAGCAAGCGGAAGGGCAAGGCCCAACACCGCCACCAGACCCCAGAACCATACCGCCAGCTGACCGGATACGAACATGCCGGCCGATGCCGCAGCGGCCGCTCCGACAGGCGTGCTCGCGTCGGCAAGCAGCATGCTGCCCAAAAACGCCGCCAGCACCACGACCTCGAGCACCACCAGAACCACGACGCACTTCTCCATGAAGCGCTTCGTGCCATGGTCGATCGCCTCTTTCTTGGCAAGTGCGATCGCAACCACTTCGACAAGCGCCACGCCCGTGTCGAACGCCGACACAGTGAACAGCACGGGCAGAAGCAGCGTGTCCCAGAACGGAACGCTTCCCGCCGTCATGAGCAACATGCCCGTGTAGAACGCCACGAACGCGCCCAAAACGATGCCCGCCACGGCGAACACCTTGCGAACGCCGTGCTCATGCTGCGCATACCAGGAGCACTTGCCCGTCAGCCATGCGGCAACCTTCGGCGTGGCGAACAGCGCCGAAACGCCGAATGCCGCGATGGCGCCGAACGCGCCCCATGCGCCGTAGGTCATCCACGACGTGAAATGGCTGAAGCTTTGCCACATCAGCAGGCCGCGCAAGGGCGTGACCAGCTCCATCAACAGCAGCAACAAACCCACGATAAGGCTGATAGCCGCCGCCCACATGGAAACGCACACGATGCGCGCGTTGCGTTCCCGATCCTTCAAATACAGGATGGCCGCCATGATGAACGCGCCTGCGCCCATACCGCCCAAGAACAGATAGAGCGCGGGCTGCCATCCCCAAACCGATTGCAACTCCATAGCCCTACTCCGTTCCAAGCACCAGGCACGACGGATCGTTCAATTCGGCGATAGGAACCGCCGATCCGTTCGTTGCCTCAAGCAGCTCATCGAGAGGCCCGAACTTCAGCGCGCCGAACTTGCACGCACGCACGCAATACGGATCCTCTTCGCCAATTTCGACGCCTGCCTTCTGGCAGCAGTCGCATTTGTCCATCGACACCGAGTTGTACTGCGGCACCTCGTACGGGCACGCCTGGAAACAATACTTGCATCCGATGCACAAATCGGGGTTCACCTTGACCACGCCGTTCTCGTCTTTCGAGATGGCGCCTGCAGGACACACCTTCATGCAGCTCGGGTCGGCACAATGCATGCACGACGTCGAGATGAAGAAGGTCCTGCCGCGACTGCGTTTGAAGGAAGACACGCGCCTTCTGTCAGGAGTATCGTCGGAAAGACCATTCTCCTCTCTGCACGCCTCGACGCACCGCCCGCATCCGGAGCAGCGCGAGAGCGCCGTGAGGAAGCCGTACCTGACTCCCTCGGCGTTCGAGCCTGAGCTCGCCTCGCTGGCGGCCGCCTCTTCCGCAGAGACGGCCGCTGCGCCGAGAGCAAGCGCGCAGGCGCCTGCAGCCGATGCCGTCAGCATCGCTCGGCGCGTCATGTTCACGCTTTCTCCCATTCGCTTTCCTCGCTTTCACCGCCCGAAGGCGGAAACATTTACTCTTCGACCTCGAACACCGTGCTCGAACCGAGGGGAGACACCGTTCCGTCCTCGGTCACGGCGCGCACGTCGAGCTTGTAGGTGCCGGCCTGTTCGGGGGTGTAGTCGAAGTGCCAATACACCCAGTCTTCCGCATTGGAGGAAGACGTGTCGAACGAAGTCCAGGTCTCGCCGCCGTCGAGGGAGAACTCGACCGCCGTCACCTTGGTTCCGCAGTCGTCGGCATAGCCCTCGAACGCGATCAGGTCGCCCACCTTGAAGCTGTCGCTCACGGTGTTGAGGATGTTCACCTTGGCGCGATATTCGGCATCGGGGCCTTCGACCTCGGGAACCTCCTCGGAGGTGGACAGCTCGATTTCGGCAACGGCGCGCGTGAAGTACTTGGCAACCGTGTCGGGAATCCACACCTGCAGGCGCTCGCCGTCGGAGAAGGGCTTGTCGCCCACCTGATAGACCAGCATGGCCTCTTTCTCCATGACGTAGGACAGCGGCATGGGAAGTCCGTAGCCTTCCTTGTCCTTGAAGGTGATGGTGTTGGCACCGGCGCCCACGCCTGCCATTTCCACCAGGTCGGAAACCTTGACGCCCGTGACGCTTGCCATGGCCACAGCAGGGCTCATGCCGCACGTGCAGCGCATTTCCTTGGTTTCGGCGTCCCTGCGCTCGATTTCCTCGAGGCTGATCGAGTAGGCCTTTTCCACGTTGCCGCCCACGTTGACGTAGTACTCCTCGTGGGTCACTTCGTCGAACGCATAGCCGGGCTTGGCGCACAGCGTGGTGGTGGCGGTGCCGAACAGGTTGAACACCTCGTCGGCCGGGGTCAGCGTGTCCTGCGTGAACGTGAAGCCGCCCTGGACGTTTGCCACCTTGTCGTAGTCGACCGCGGCGCGCTGCCACACGTCGACGGGACCGTCGGCCTTATCGCTGCTCTGGGCGAGCGCGGCAGTCGGCATCGTCGCGCCGATTCCACCGATCACCATGCCGGCGCCTACCGTGCATCCCAGCACTTTCAATCCGAAAGAACGTTTCATCGCTATTCCTCCACGTTAGTCTTCGCGGTGACCATGACCTTGTGGATGTAGCCCTCGTCGGTCACCAGGCCGGTGTCGGTGGTGCCGCGGGTCATGAGCACGTAGCTGCCGTCGGTTTCAGGAGTCCAGGTGAAGTTCCACCACACCCACTGGCGCGGGTCGGTCTGGCCCAGGTCGAATGCGGTCCAGGTCTTGCCGCCGTCCATGGAGAACTCGATCTTGGTCACGGCTTCGTCGAATGCGTCCGCATAGCCTTCGAAGGTGAAGGGCTTGCCGGTTTCGATGATCATGCCGTCAGGCACGCCGAGCGTGGTGACGTTGGGCTTGTTCATGTAGGGGCCCTCGTCGTAGCTGTCGAAGCCGTTCTCAGAGATGGCTGCCCAGTCTTTGTCCTCGTCGGTGAGGTGGTAGCCCACGCACTGCTTGACGTTGCCCTGAGCGTCGTTGGCCTCGATCAAGTTGAGGCAAGGAGCGCCAGCGCTGACGTTCAGCGGCTCGCCGCCGATCTTGTAGACCAGGTAGACGTCGTCGAACTTCTCAGGCGAAGTGCCGCGGGTGCTGTGGTTCTGCTCGCCGTTGGTGTGGAACTCGCGACGGTCGATAGTCACGCCGGTCACGCCTTCCTTCAGGCCGCCGCCGCGCTCGATGAGCCAATTCAGCGGAATGCCGGTGATTTCCACGTTGGAGATACCGCCGCCGCCGGGCATGTTGTCGAGGCAGTGGATCTTGGAAAGCTTGGTGACGGATGCGCCCTCGGCCTCGGCCTCGGCGATCAGGTCCTTAAGCTTGGCGGTGTAGGGCTGGTTCACCAGGCCGGTGATGTTGATCTCCCAGTTGTCCACCATTTCCTGAGGCAGCGGCAGGTCGGCGCCGTTCTTGCCCATGATGGCGATCAGGTGGTCGTAGTCGGAATGGATCCAGTCATAGGTGAACATCTCGTCCATGGTGTTGGTCGTGGTCTGGTCGAACGTGAATTCGCCCTCGACGTTCTTCTCCTTGACGATGCCATCCATGTGGTCGTATTTGACCTGGTCCCAAAGCTCGACGCCCTCGCCGTTCTCGGTCATGTTGTGGCAGCTCTGGCATTCGCCGCCGCGCTGCTCGAAGTTGGCGTTGTTACGCTCGCCGTAATGCACAGCGTGCATAAGGGTGCCCATCTCGTAACCGTCGTCGTCGCTATGGCACAGCATGCACTGGTCGACGGTGATCCAGTTGTTCAGGGCAGGATTGAAGATCGTCAGATGCGAGTACTCCATGCCCGCGAGCGTATCCTTCAGATCCTCATGGCAGGCGTTGCAGCCGCGGTTGTCGGCATCCAGCCAATAGGTGTTGTAGGAGTTGCCGCCCGTGTACGGACGATTCCAGTGATAGCCCTGATACTCGGTCGGAGTGCGCTGCACCTTGGTGCCGTCCGCAAGCGTGCGAACCTCGGGAGCGTATTCCTCGTTGATCTTGTTCTGGCGTTCGTTGATTTCAGCCAGCAGGCCTTCGGCCTCTTCGTACGTGTCGGAGTATTGGGTTTCGCCCGTCGTGGCTTCCTGCTCGGCGGCGTCTTGCTGCGCACAGCCGACGGCAAGCATCGAGCCTGCTGCCAGCGTCACGGCTGCGAGCGCGAGTTTCCCCTTGACTCCCCTTCCTGGTTTCCGCATTATTCCCCCTTTCCTATTGCGCGTCATGCGCATGGTGCGGCGTCTTCATAGGCATTGCGCCGTTACCCAACCCTACCCTCTGAATAAAGATGGTTCTATCGACGCAAAGGGGCGAACTTTACATAACGCCTGATGAGCCGTATAGCCCGGTTTGGTTGATGCCTTGCCTTAGTCGCCCGATCGAGTAGAATAGGATTATTCACAAGGGGGAAATCGCCATTCGGCATAAAGGAAGAACTATGGCAAACCGCACAAGCGCTTCGACGCTTTGCTCTTTGTACGCGGCCGTCGGCCTCGTGCTGGTATTCGTATGGTCTGCGTTGTCCGACCACGTTTTCAACCTGCGCAGCGCCCTGCCTGAGTTTTTGGTGGTCAATCCGCGCGTGTTCTTCCTTGCCAGCATTCTTGCGCTCAGCATCGTGTTCGCAATCAAGCCGAAGATTTCGCGCACCACCGAAACCACGCTGGGAATCCTGCTTCCGCTTGTCGGTTCGGTGGGCACGGCGTTCATCGCCCTGGCCCCCAACCAGAACCTCTTCCCGCCCAGCATGCTTTGCGTGACGGGATTGCTCGCCCTTGGAGCAGGGTACTGCTGGTTCGTTATGAGCTACGGACTGCTGCTTGCGCGCAACGGGTCGATCGCACGCATTGTGTACTGTCTGGCAGCGGCGCTTGCCATGGAACCCATCGTACGCGTGGGAATAGAATCTCTCTTCGAGCAGACCATGCGCGCGGGCGTGGCCATGACGCTGCCCTTCATCTCCATGATCTTGCTTTGGCTGGTTCGTAAGACGGTCGAACAGGAAACGGCAACATGCGGAAATGTCGTAAGCGCAAGCGGCAACGAGCCGAATGGCGCACTCGAGACGACAGCATGCAATGCCTCGAGCGATGCCCGCCTGAAAAACGAATCGCCGCTTCGGCTTGTCGCGAATGGCGTAAAACGAGGCGCACAAAGCAGAATCGGAAAACTGTTCGTGCTTCTTTTCTCTACTGCGCTTCTGCTGGCAACGGTGCGATCGCTGAGCCCCGTGGGAACCTGGGACGCCAAATTCGACCCCGCGCCCATGACGTCGTCGCCCGAGCTTGTTGCCTTCTACGCGGCGTGCGTGCTGCTTTTCGCGCGATTCGCACTGGTCAAAGCCGAAGACAAACCCGAACTCGCGCGCTTTCAGCCGGCATTCCTGCTTATCGTGCTGACGCTGTTTGCATCGCTCATCCTGATTTTCACCCAAGGGCCGCAATCCGCCGTGCTCTACACCTTCATGGTTTTGGACGATTCGTTCGCCCACATGCTTTTCTGGGCGAAGGTCGCGTGCACGGTCAAAAGCACGCCCATGCCGTCGCGCCGCGTTGCGGGTCTTGCTTTGGGCGTATACGCAAGCGCATCGATCGCATGGCTTTTCCTGCTCGGTGACGAAGACACGCTGCAAGCGCCCGCCATGGTGATTGCCATCTCGGCAATTTACCTGCTCACCATGGTAATCTCTCACACCAACGCCGAACGCGCGGAAGAAAAAACCGATGCATCTGCCGGCCAAACCGCCGATGCGGCCGAGCAGGGCGGCGAAGAACCCGCCACCGCACTGGCCGACCGCATTGCGGCCAGCATCGAAGAACGCTGCCTGGAAATTTCAAGCGAGTACAAGCTTTCGCCCCGCGAAACCGAAGTTCTCGTGCTGCTGGCCCAGGGCAGGACGCGCGTCTATATTCAGGAAGAACTGGTTTTGGCCGAAAACACCGTGAAGACGCATATCGCGCATATCTATAAGAAGCTCGAAGTGGGCAACCGCCAAGAAATGCTCGACTTGGTGTTCGGCAAAAACGAGGAAGCGCAAGCCGAAGCCGAGCAGGAAGCCGTCGAAGCTTAGTAAGACGCGGACAAGACTTCGTGCTCAAACAGTCCTGGAATCGCAGGGAGCGTGCTTCGGTGCGTGACCGGAGCACGTTAAGCGTTGCCCCACCCCCGCGAAACTGCGCGCGAGACTTTGTCCGTGCCCCGGGTCGAAAGAATTTATCTGCCGGAGGAGAAGTAGTCCCCTTCAGTCGACATGCCCCGTTTTGAACAAAATGGACGACCGCAAGAAAACTTGCTGACCGATCCGAAACTCCAGGTCGCCGCAACGCAGGCGAGAGGCGCCCTCGCCTTCCAGATGCCGCGAAGGTTTTGCGTAGCGTACTGAAAGGTACGTGAGCAAAACCTGGAGCGAGCAGATGGATGGTGAGGACGCCTCGCAGCCGGACGACTCTGTTGCGTCGGCTAGAAAACCCCAGGTCGCCGAAACGGAGCGAAAAGCCGCCCGACGCCACGAATCGGCCCGACTGGCGCAGAGAGCGCACTTTGGTGCGCGACCGGAGCACGGAGGGTCGAGGCGGGGTGCCCCGGCGGCTTTGCAGCGTCAACCCCGTTGCGCCGTTCGGAAGAACGGCGCAACCAACCTACTTCATCAGCTTGGCGATTTCGTTGGCGAAGGCGACGGGATCTTCCAGAGGCATGCCTTCCACAAGAAGCGCCTGGTTGTACAGCAGGCTGGCATAGCTTGCCACCTTGTCGGCATCGCCCGATTCCTGTGCCGCCTTAAGCGTTGCGAAGATCGGATGCTGCGCGTTCACTTCAAGCACGCGCTGGCTTTTGATGTCTTCGCCGCCGTCGGGCATCTGCGACAGGATTTTCTCCATTTCAAGAGACACGGGGCCTTCGGCCGTGATGCACGCCGGCGCATCATCCGCAGAAGCAAGGCGCGTGGAAACCCCCACCTTCGACACATGGTCGCCCAAGGCATCCTTCATGGCGCCAAACAGTCCTTCGTTTTCCTTAGCGGCTTCTTCAGCGGCCTTCTTCTCGTCCTCGGTCTCCAGGCCAAGATCGCCTGACGCCACGTTCTTCAGCGGCTTCTCGACGAACTCTTCGCCTTCGGCGGCGGGCTTGCCGTAGCCCATCATAGCCTGGAAGCAGAATTCGTCCACGTCCTGCGTGCACAGAAGCACGTCGTAACCCTTGTTCATAACAGCCTTTACCACGGGCATCTTAGCCAGGCGTTCCACCGATTCGCCCGCCGCGTAGAAAATGGAATCCTGACCCTCGGGCATGGCGGCCACGTACTCGTCGAGCGTGATCATCTTCTGCTCCTTGGCGGAATAGAACAGTAGCAGATCCGCCAGTTCACCCTTGTTCATACCGTAGCTGGTGTAGATGCCATACTTCAGACCGCGGCCGAACTGTTCGAAGAACGCCTCGTAGGCTTCGCGATCATTGTCGCGCATGGCGGCCAGTTCGCCCTTGATCTTCTTCTCGAGCTTCTTGGCGATCGCGCGCAGCTGGCTGTTGTGCTGCAGCGTTTCACGCGAAATGTTGAGCTGCAGGTCCTGGCTATCCACGACGCCGCGCACGAAATTGAAGTGGTCGGGAAGAAGCTCCTCGCACTTCTCCATGATCATGACGTTGGAGCTGTACAGCGCCAGGCCCTTCTTGAAATCCTTGCTGTACAGGTCATACGGCGCACGCGTGGGAATGAACATGAGCGCATCATAGGTCAGCGCACCTTCGGCGTGCACCTTGATTGTACGCGCAGGGTCGGCCCAATCATGGAAATCGGACTTATAGAACTCGTTGTATTCCTCTTCGGTCACGTCGGACTTGCTGCGCTTCCAGATGGGAATCATGGAATTGACCGTCTCGGTTTCGGTGTAGTGCTCGAACTGCGGCGTGTAATCGTCGCCCGCATCTTCAGGCTTGGGCAGCTCGCGCGTCTTGTCGCACTCCATCTGAATGGGATAGCGCACGTAGTTGCTGTACTTTTTGACGAGATTCTTCAGACCCCACTCTGACAGATAGGTGTCGTAGTTTTCCTCGTCGGCGTTGTCTTTGAGAACAACCACCACGTCGGTGCCGTGCTCATCACGCTCGGCGGCCTCGATCGTATAGCCCTCGACGCCGTCGCTGACCCAGCACCACGCCTCATCGGATCCGTAGGCGCGCGACGTCACGCGCACCTCTTTGCCCACCATGAAGGCGGAATAAAAGCCCACGCCGAACTGGCCGATGATGTCCACGTCGTCACCTTGGGCTTCGGCGTTGTCGGTCTTGAACTCAAGGCTGCCGGAATGCGCGATGGTGCCCAGGTTCTTTTCCAGCTCGTCTTTGGTCATGCCGATGCCGGAATCGCTCACGGTGACGGTACGAGCGTCGCGATCGAAGGCCACATGAATAGCCAGTTCGTCTTTGCCCACCTTGACATCGGAATCGGTCAGGCTCTTGAAATAGAGCTTGTCCACCGCGTCGGAAGCGTTGGAGATGAGCTCGCGCAGGAAGATTTCTTTGTTGGTATAAATCGAGTTGATCATGAGGTCGAGCAGCTTTTTGCTTTCTGTCTTGAATTTCTTCATGAGATGAAGCCTTCCTTCTTTTGTGCATCGCGCAGGCAGACCTGCAACGTTATTACCGCAGATGACGAGCTTATCGGGCGACCGATAAAAGAGATCGGCATTTCGCTGCGACATGTCGCAACGTGCGGCTTCGACACGCCGCACGCGAGCCGAGGCCGGGAAGTCCGGCGTCGAAACTGCGACCCATACGCCCAACCCAGCAGGCGAGCCGCAATGAAAAGCGGCGGCAGGCCCCGATTCAAAACTCGTTTAGCACTCAATGATGTCGAGTGCTAAATTGGATTGTAGTACCGAGCATTGCGCTGTCAACCAGAGCGCAAGAAGGCTCCACGCAATGTTGACGTTTCGTTGCGAAACAAAAAACGGCACGGCCGAAAACCAGCCACGCCACAAAGGCAAATGCAAATCGTTCGTCACGAATGCGTGAACACGAACGAATCGTCGCTCGAAAGCTCGCAATTGAAAGCGTAATCAGCCGCATCGAAACGCCTGAGGTCCGCCGCATGCTCTACGGCGTTTTCGGCGCACCAACGCACGAAGGTTCCGCGCGCCGCCTTCGCCTCGGTCGAGCGCTGCACAAGCTTGCCCTCGCGCACCGTACCGAACAAGCAGGTCAGTACCCGTACAGGCGACCCCGTCTTTGCCGCCGCCCTTGCATACGGCAATACCGCTTTGGCATATTCGACCGACGCAAGGTTCACGATGACATGTTCTTCAGAGACGCCGGGCCAACCCTCCGCATCGAATCGAACGGGGCAGGAATCGGCCGCAAAGGCGTCCGTCCTGCCACCTTCGCCCTCGCTCTTTTCGCAATCATGCCCAAACGCGCCGTTGGCATTCGTCGGCTCCGTTTCATCTATCTGCTGAGCAAGATCACCCACCAACATCTCGTACAAGCGCGATCCCCAATAGCCATACAGGTCGCGCGCACCGCCCACGGCAAGCTTCGCCTGCATTTCGAGCCTGTACGGCGCCACCGCATCGAACGGACGCAGCACACCATAAAAGCCGGAAAGGATCCGCAGGTGCCGCTGCAGGTAATCGAGCTGCTCGTCGGTCATGACCTGTGGCGCCATATTCTGATACTGAATGCCTTCGTAGGAAAACACCGCCGGCGCACATTCCGCACCGCACGCTGGATCCATATCGCGCACGCGCTCATAGTTCAGATCGGCCAGCGCGTCGCTGCACTTCCACAGCGTTTTCGCCTCGTCGTAGGAAAGCGCACGCAGCGCCTCGAGCAGTTCGCACGCCTGCGGAAGAAACCGCGGCATATCGCGCCACGCAAACGAATCGTTTGCGGCCACCATCTTCTTGGCAGGAGAAATCACGAACAGCATGGACGCTTCTTTCTGTCGTAACAAATACTCGAGGTTGACATCACACGTCCCATCAGTCCGATGTCCGATATGTATTAATCCGATAAAAAACAATGCATTTTTTTATCGAATCATCCCGTTTTCGGACGATTCGATAAAGAATGTTATCGGATCGCGGGCGCATCGTCGGAA
>JAUNLI010000215.1 GCA_030532315.1 Slackia sp. | reverse complement strand
TTGGTGCCCTCGACGCGCTTGAGCGGCTTCTGGATACGGGTTGCGTTGTAGATGCGCTGACGGTTCGTGCGACCACGAACGCAGGAACGCATCTGGTAGATTTCGCCCGGACCGAAATCGTCGGTGCCGTCGTTGTCATTGCCGACGCGCACGACCGCGCCGTCTTTGACATAGAGCTTCAGCGGGCAGCGGCTGCCGCAGTTGACGTGGCATCCGCCCCAAACCTCCTTGTCGTAGGCGAACGGCTGAGACCCGATGACCTCTTCGTTGGCTTCGGTGTTTTCTTCGGCGGCCTTGGGAGCGCAGCCGCTCAGCGCGGCTCCAGCGCCCAGAACGCCCGCCCAAGCGACGAACGAACGCCTGCTCAGACTCATGCTCTGTGCATCGTGCATAATTCCCCCCTCTTATTGTGCATTCGGTGCAGAGACACTGCGTGCAAAAGTGTATGCGCTCGAAATAGGAACCTCCATACCGCTTGTATTTCATTTTTGTTGCGCAAATCTTATCGATTTCTTACCCATGCGCCAGAAGGAGCGAAAACGCGGCGAGAAAAGAGCATCTCGAGACGACGGCACCCTCCCCCGAATAAGACTTCGAGCCCTCGACACAGATGATTTTTTGGCAGCATTTCTTACGCGCATGAAAATACGCACCGCATCGAAGCGGCGGCCGACCGATTCGCATACCTTCCCATTGTCAGCGGCAGCCGATTGCGAGGCCGGCATCGTCTCGCCATAACGCCACAACGGGCACAGTCGTCGAATGGATCCGCATAGGCAAACCGACATGGCTACAATAAAAGCATGAGACTTTTCATCGCACTTGAAATACCGCAAACCATGCAGGACGAAATATCCGAACTGGTCAGGCCCCTGCGCTCATGCGTGCCGGGACGATTCGTTCCACGCGAAAACCGCCACGTCACACTGGCATTTCTGGGAGACGCGCCGGCATCCCTTCTGCCCGATATCGAAGAAGCGCTTGAAGCAGCCGCGAATGGCATCGGACGAATCGCTCTGCAGCCCGACAGGCTGGGCAAATTCGGACGAAGCAGCGACGCGACGCTTTGGCTCGGACTTGCCGAAAGCCCTGAACTAACGATGCTTTCGGCCACCTTGCGCGAAGAACTGCGCCGCCGCGATATCTCCTTCGACGACAAGCCGTTTCTCGCGCATGTAACCCTCGCGCGACGCGCACGCATTCCTCAAGGAAACCTTCCGCCGCTGCCCTTCCCCGGCCTGGCATACGCAACGCACGTCGCGGTGTTCAAAAGCACTCTTTCAAGCGAAGGCGCCTTGTACGAAGAAATCTACGGAATCGATTTGAAGGGCCCGCAGTCATAGAGCCCGCGCAAGCGGCAAGCCCGGCAACGACGCCCATCCCTGACAACCGGCGCCCACGACATAAACGACGCGGGCGGTAAGCGAAATTCTTGGGCAGACATGCTGAGGCCAAGGTGCGCCGTCAACCACCCGATGCCGACCCGCCATCGCCCACCACAGCCAAGCAGAACCAAGACCCCGCCCCCCCATACAGCAAAGGAGATCCCATGAAGGCACTCGTACACGACGGAAACGGAAACATCGCAATCGAA
>JAUNLI010000063.1 GCA_030532315.1 Slackia sp. | reverse complement strand
CTGACCTACAAGGGTCAGTCCGTCGGCGGCGAAATCGAGGACCAGCTGCCCGATTACGCTCCGTCCGAGCTGCGCGAGATCGAAGACTTGCTGCCTCAGCCGCAGGATTGGTCGCTCGACGAGAACTACATGAACGGCTACTCCAGCTACTTCGGTGGCAGCAGCTTCCGCGGCGGTCGCGCTCAGCAGCTTTCCGACGAGGATGCACGTCTGTATCTTTACGACGACCTGGGCGTGTCTCAGCGCTGGGCCAACAAGTTCAGCGAGGCGGGCATCGAAACGGTTTCCGACTTGGTGGGCTACACCGAAGACGAACTGCTGCGCATCGAGGGCATCGGCGCGAAGGCGCTCGAGGAGCTCAAGGCCGGCCTCAACGAGCATGAGCTCGGCTACCTGCTCGAGGACGACCTGTCTGCTTCGAGCGACGACATGAGCCAGCTGCTCGACATGGTGTTCAGCCCCGATGACACCATCCTCATCGGCGGCGACGCTCCGGCAACCTTCAATACCGAAGGCGAGGAGATGCTCGGCGAGGCATTGCCTCCCCGCAGCTATCACCGCGATCTGAGCGAGCTTGACGCTCTGCTTGGCGGCCTGGGCGATTTGGGCTTCGGTGAAACATCCGAAGAGTCCGAGTCTGAAGACGAGGAATAACGGCGGGATTTTATTTCGCAAACAAGAAGGCGACCTTCAGGTCGCCTTCTTTCATTCTGGCGCGGGTTGCGGTTCCGGGTGGTTTGCTTGAAGCCGCTTGTCCGCAGCAGCACTCGCTTCCTTGGCTGTTCTGCGATGAAAAAGCGTTTGCCTCAGGAGGTTGAACGTTGCCGGAGTGGCAGGGTTGGGGGTTACGAAGGCGTCGACGGCTTTCGTCAGGTCTCCTGTGCTATATTGCTCGATGAAATCCGCGGCTTTCCATGCAGTTGGTCTTGGCGACCTTCGTCTGCGGTTCGCGTCGATGTGAAAAGGTGTCCTTATGCGTATAGAATCGCTCGAGCTGCTGCTTTCGGTGGCCGAATACGGTTCCATATCCCAGGCTGCAAGCCATGCCTTCATATCCCAGCAGGGCGCAAGCGCCACTATTAAGGGGATCGAAAATGATTTCGGCATCGTTTTGTTCGACAGGACGAAAACGGGCTTGCGTCTCACGGAGGAGGGCGCCCGTTTCGTTCGTCGTGCCGATAGAGTGGTAAGCGAATACCGCGCCTTGCGCTTGTCATCGTTCGCTTTGGAATGTGACAGCGACACCAGTGGTGCTCTTGAAATCATGACCACGCCTTTTGTCACGAACCGACTTGAAAAGATTTTCGTGGAATACGAAACGCTCTTTCCGGGTTCTCGTCTCGTTATTACGGAGAAATCGTCGTTCGAGATTATTGACGAGTGTCGGGATGCATCCGACGAAAGGCTTTGCATCGTGCCCATTGCTGATTTCATGACGGGTATTCTCGGTCGCGTTGAGGAACGGTATCGTCCGCTTGTCAGGTCGTGTTTGATGGCATCGTGTTCCTGGGATTGCGACATCTCGTCGTGCGCATACATTCTGAAAGAAGATTTGTGCCACATGCCTCTCGCTTATTACAGGGAGGAATTTCTCGATCGCCTCGTTGTGCACCTCTTCAGGGGGTTGCAGCCCGACATTCGTCTGCGTACTTCTAATTTGAATATGATTAACCAGCGCATGGAGCAGCAGGGCATCGTGACGTTCGTCGATTCGTTCTCGGCGTTTCTCGATCGGCATGAGACGCTCGATAGGGCCGCTGTTCCCATCCAGGACAGCGTGTATTTCTCTGTCGGCATTCTCGGAACGCCCGATCCTGGCTCTCCCGCTGGTCGATTCGCCTTGTTTTTCGAGCGGTATCTAGGCACCGTGTGCGCCGCCTACATGAAGCATTTCCCCCTGAACGACTCGGCGCTCAGGGAAGACTGACGAGGGTCTGAAAAACAGGCGTCTCCGCGCAAGCGTGCGTGCGGTTCGCGCATGGGGCTACTTGCGGGCTTGTCCAAGGCGGCTCGTTTGTCCATATGCGCCGGTCAGGCTGATTTCTTTGAACGAGAATCTAACAATTTATATTTGTGCCTTACTCCTTTTCTTGCTGTTGGATAAGTATTTTTTCGCGCACGACAATGAAGGCATCTATTGGCAGAGGAAAAGGAGGAGAGGTGTCTTCGGTAACGAATCTGCCGAACGGCGGCAGAATCATCAAAACGAACTGTTTCGAGTGCCATGCGAAATGCGGCGTTCTTTGCGAGGTCGACAAGGCCGGCAAGCTGGTCAACGTCAAAGGCAATCCCGAAGATCCGCGCAGCGAGGGACGTTTGTGCAGCAAGGGTCTTTCGGCGAAGGCGATTTTGTATGATCCCGACAGGCTGCGCTATCCTTTGAAGCGCGTCGGTAAGCGCGGTGAGGGAAAATGGAAGCGCATCACGTGGGATGAGGCGCTCGACACCATCGAATCTACGCTGAAGAAAATCCGCGAAGAATCGGGAGCTCAGGCTATCGCTTATGGTCAGGGTACGGGCCGGGGCACTAATCAGTGGTCCATTCGCATGGGTATGGGCGGAGGTGCCGTCCATCATGCAATCAATCCGGGCAACATCTGCCTGGTCCCAATGATGTACCAGGGATTTTTCCAGTTCGGTATGTTCAACGTGTTCGACGGCTGCGATTTCGACAATGCCGATTGCATCGTGTTCTGGGGTTCGAACACCATGTGGACGGAGGCGACATACACCTCCGGTCAGTTGGGACGCTCGCGCGATCGCGGTGCCAAGCTGATTGTCATCGACCCCTTCTTTGAACATCCCATGGCGGCGAAGGCCGATCATTTCGTCGGTGTGCGTCCTGGCTCCGATGTGTATCTTGCTGCAGCATGGCTGCGCTTGATTATGGACGAGGGACTCTACGACGAGGCGTTCACCAAGAAATGGACGAATGCTCCCATGCTTATCACCAAGGAGGGGGCGCCTATCGTTGCTGCCCAGGTGATGGAGGGAGGCTCCGAAGATGCGTTCCTCGTGTGGGATAAAAGCATCGGAGCGCCCACGCATACGCGCGATCGTGCCGCCGATGAGGATTTGTCGTTCGAGGGCACGCTGAAGCTCGTCGACGGCACCGAAGTAGAGGTGACGACGGTCTGGAATGCGCAATGGGATCGCGTGAAAGAGTGGACGCCTGAGAAGGCTTCGGAGATGACGTGGGTTCCCGCCGAAACCATTGCAGCATCGGCCCGTACATACGCTAACGCTGATGCGGCTTGCATTTCTGTTTTCCAAGGTCTCGAAGAGCAGACCAATTGCAAAGAGACCCTGCATTTCATCAACAATATCATTGCCATCTGCGGAAACGTTGAACGTAAGGGAACGAATCTTTCGATGCCGTTCTGGAATCAGATGATGCCGCTCGGCGGCCCCGAAGCGGAGACCCAGCTTCAATATCGCCTGGTGAACGACAAGGCTCGCGGAAACATCTACAACGTTTCCAACCCTACGGCGTCGTGGAAGGCCATTCGAGAAGGCGACCCGTATAAGATACGTGCATACGTCACCGTGCAGGGCAACCCTCTGTCGTGGTGCGAGAACACCAAGCTGGTGCGCAAGTCCCTCGAGGCGATCGAGTTCCTCGTGGTCATGGACTACTATATGAGCCCCACGGCGGAGCTTGCCGACATCGTGCTTCCCTCAACCCACTGGACCGAGCGCGATTACCTCGCTGATGAGGTCTGCTCGGAGTGGTGCTTCGGCCAACAGAAGGCGGTCGAGCCGCTTTACGAGCGCAGGAGCGATGTGTGGTTTTACCGCAATCTTGGCCGTCGCTTGAACCCCGAAAACTGGCCCTGGGATACCGACGAAGAGCTGTTCAACTGGCAGCTCGAACAGACTCATGCGGGAATTACCTGGGAGGAGCTCAAAGAGCAATGGATTCATAAGGTTCCCGAAAACCCGGCGCGCGAATATCAGAAGAACGGGTTCGCTACGCCTACGGGCAGGCTCGAGCTGTATTCGGTCATCATCGGGTCGATGGGTTCCGACCCCTTGCCCGCTGTTGTCGAGCCGAAGATTTCTGTATACGCGACTCCCGAAATCGCAAAGGAATATCCGCTTACGGCAGTGACGGGCCGCCGTTATCCGGTGTACTACCACTCGGCATATCGAGGCATTCCCCATCTGCGTGAAATCGTTCCCGACCCGCAGGTCATCTTCCATACGTCGCTGGCTAAAGAGCTTGGTATCGAGTACGGAGAATGGGTTTGGGTCGAATCGCCGACGGGCCGCATTACCATGAAGGCGCGTCCGACGGATGGTCTCGACCCCAGGGTGTGCTACGTGCCTCATGGCTGGTGGCAGGGCTGCGAAAAGCTCGGCCTCCCTGGATATCCCGATGACTGCGCGAATGCGAATGTGCTCACAACCGACCAGGCGTATAACGATGAATACATGACGCCTGGTTTGCGCAGCACCATGGTCCGCATCGTGAAGAAGGAGAGTGAATAGCCTTGTCGAATCCTGGCGAAAAGCACTACGGCATGGTGATAGACCTGGACAAATGCTCAGGATGTCAGGCATGCTCAGTTGCGTGCAAGATGGAAAACAACGTTGATTTGGGCGTGTTTTGGAACCGCGTGTATCGTATGGGGCCCGTAGGAACTTACCCGAACGGGCTGGAGATGTTCTATTTCCCCAACCAGTGCATGCATTGCGAAAACCCCAGCTGCATCGAAGTATGCCCCACGAAGGCGACGTATAAAACAGATGAAGGCGTCGTTCTCGTCGATGCGAACAAGTGTTTCGGGTGCCAGTACTGCATTTGGGCATGCCCCTACGAGGCGCGCACGCTTAACCCAAATACGAAGGTCGTCGAGAAGTGCGTTTTGTGCGTCAACAAGCTCGAACATGGCGAGCAGCCTGCGTGCGCGTACACCTGCACGACTGGTTGTCGCAAGGCGGGCGATTTCAACGACCCCGATTCAGAGGTTTCCCGTTTGTTGAAGGCGAACGAGGATCGCGTCTATCGCGTCCATCCCGAATTCGGGAATAAGCCTTCGGTCGTGTATCTTCTTCCTAGGAAAGGAGCTGAAACGCTATGCAGGTCAATTGGCCGCTAGTCGTGTCGACCGTATGCCAAAGGTCGGCGCTCGGTTTATTTATTTGCGCTTTCGTGGCGAATGCTGTGTTGGGAGCCGCTCTGCCGCTATCGTGGATCGCCCTTGTCGCGCTGGTTCTCATCGCTGTCGGTGGTTTGGCGTCGGTGTTCCATCTGCAAAGGCCGCAGCGTTTCTTCAACGCCTTCTCGAATCCCAAATCGCACTTGACCCAAGAGGCCGTTGTGACACTTCCTTTGGGGGTTCTGCTGCTTGCGTCGTGCTTGAACGGGATCGTTTATGATTTGGGCGAGGCGGACGTGGTCGTCTACGCTTTTACCGCTCTTGCGGCGATGGCGTTTTTGATCGTGACGGGCATGGCGTATCAGATGAAATCGCGTCCCGCATGGAATACCGCCTATATCCCCGCGCTTTTCCTGCTGACCGCCGCCGAGGCGGGCTCTATCGGCGTCGCACTTGCGTGCGCCGTATTTGCGGGCGGCGTCTCTGATGCGATTGTGGCGTGTGCCCTTGTTTTCACGGTGGCGTGTATTTGTGCGCAGGGCGCATATCTCAAGCGCATGGCGCATGTCGGCTATGGCGTGGCGGTCAAGATTTCCGACGCGCCCTACAAGGGATGCTTCGGGGTGTGGGTTGCTTTTGGTGCGGTTATTCCCCTGGCAGGCCTTTGCGTCGCATTCGCGCCCTGTGCTGTAATCGCCGTTGCTGTTGCGTGGGTGTCCAGCATCATCGGTATTGCCGTGTGGACAGCGCTCTTTTTCCGCGGCGCCCTCAAGGTGAAGATGTTCCCTATGTATCCGGTTGATTTGAACCTCGATATGTAAAAAGCGCCGGATGTGCTTACTTGCGGTTTGCGTCGGTCGCGCCGATTAATTCGTTAGCATTGCAGGCTGCTTGGATTGGCGAGGCGCATCCCTTGGAATGCATCCTTGTCGTTTGCGTTACGTTTCGGGCAATCTGCCATAAGGCCGACTGTCGGCGTTCTGGATGCGCAATTGCAAAAATGCAATCTGCCGCTTATGTGTTCTATTCACTCTCAATGCATGATGTGCCCATTCATATTTGCCGCGTGTGTGGTAGGGTGGGGAAAAGAGCAGATGGCTAAAACGCGGGCGCTTCGGGTTTCCGAGGCGTCCGCGCTGCGAAGGAGCATGCATCATGGCAGCAGAAGATCGGGTCACCGAACGCATCAAAGAGTTAGCCGCCGAAACGGAAGAGACGATCGTCGCCGACCGCCGTTATTTTCACGCGCATCCCGAGCTTTCAGGCAAGGAGGTAAGCACGGCGGGAACCATCTGCGCGCGTCTCGCGCGCATGGGCATTCCGTACGAACGCGTTGCGAAAACGGGCATCATTGCCACCATCGCAGGCACAGCCGACGATGCCTACGATGCCGACGGTACGCCGCGCCGACGCATTGCCTTGCGCGCCGACATCGATGCGCTGCCCGTCGTCGAGCGCACGGGGCTTCCCTATACGTCCAAGAATTCCGGAGCAATGCATGCATGCGGCCATGATTGCCACATTGCCATGCTGCTTGGCGCGGCGCGCATTCTTATGCGCATGCGCGACGAAATCCATGGCGAGGTGCGTCTTATTTTCCAGCCTGCCGAAGAAATCTCCATCGGTTCGCGCATGATGATTCGTGCGGGTGCTCTCGATGGTGTGGATGGCATTTTCGGCATGCATATCTGGAGCGAAATCGAAGCAGGCAAGATTTCGGCTGCCCCTGGGCAGCGCATGGCGCACACCGACTGGTTCAGGGTGGATATCGATGGCGTGAGCGCTCACGGCTCCATGCCGCATAAGGGCGTCGACGCCGTCGTAGTTGCCGCCGAGTTGGTGGTTGCTTTGCAGGTGCTGGTCAGCCGTGATATTTCGCCGTTCGAGCCGTTGGTTGTCACGGTGGGCGAAGTGCACGGCGGCAACGCGCGCAACATCATGGCGGGCTCGGCGTATCTGACGGGCACGGTACGTACGTGGAGCAAGAAGACACGCGAGGCCATGCCTGAACGTTTGAAGCACCTGATCGACCGCTCTGCGGGCGCATTCGGGGCCACGGCAAAGCTGACCTATGAGGCGGGCAACGCAGGTCTTTCCAATGATGCCGAAAGCGCATACCGCGCGCAGGGCAGTGTGAAGAAGCTTTTCGGCGAAGAAGCGCTGTCTGACTACGAAGGCACGCTTGCGGGCGAGGATTTTGCGGAATACCTCGATCGTGTTCCCGGTGCCTTTGTGTTTCTTGGGTGCCGTAACCCGCATATCGATGCGGTGCATGCCCAGCACAGCTGCTATTACCGTGTCGACGAGAGCGTGCTTGCAAAAGGATCAATGCTCTCGGTCCAATATGCGCTTGATTTCCTGAACGAATAGTATCGGTGCGACGAGCCTTGCGTTGCGGGGCCTCATTCGCCAGAAGCCACAAACGTCTGCGTTGCCGCCTGCTTATATGCCGGCGGCAACGTTTTTTTGCTGCTCCATCTCGCACTATGACGCATCGTCATTCATGCAGGCTTTTTTCGTTACGATTTGATTCGTCCATGCTTTCGCGCGCTAAAGCGCGTGTCAACGGTTACAATAATCCGGTTAATGCAGAAAGGGCGTTCCCGCAGAAGCGATTGCATGATTTTTCATGGGCATTCGGTTGCGCGGGTGTTGTTTGCTTGAAGGAGCCGAGCATGACCGATCTCACGAAAAAGTACGGCACCATGGTGTTTTCCGACCATGTGATGAAGCAGCGCCTGCCATCCGACACGTACAAGAAACTTGCCGAAACCATTAAAGAAGGAAAGCCGCTCGATCTTGACGTGGCCAACTCCGTGGCACACGCCATGAAAGAATGGGCCATTGAGCACGGCGCGACGCATTTCGCACACTGGTTCCAGCCGTTGACGGGCATCACGTCCGAGAAGCACGATGCTTTCCTTGACCCGATTGGAAACGGCACGGCCATCACGAAATTTTCGGGCAAAGAGCTCATTCAGGGCGAACCCGACGCTTCAAGCTTCCCGAACGGCGGCCTTCGCGCCACGTTCGAAGCTCGCGGATATTCGGCATGGGATCCCACGAGCTACGCGTTCGTGAAAGACGAGGTGCTCTGCATTCCCACGGCTTTCTGCTCGTACACCGGCGAAGCGCTCGATAAGAAGACCCCGCTTTTGCGTTCCATGGCCGTTATCGACGAGCAGTCCAAGCGTGTGCTCGCGTTGTTCGGCAAACATCCGGCCAAGGTGACGGTCAACGTGGGAACCGAGCAGGAGTATTTCCTGATTTCCGAGAAAGACTATGCCCGTCGTCAAGACCTTATGATGTGCGGTCGCACGCTTTTCGGCGCGCCTCCGTGCAAGGGCCAGGAGCTCGACGAGCACTATTTCGGCGCAATCCGTCCCACCGTGAACGATTTTATGAAAGAGCTCGACGACGTGCTGTGGGGTTTTGCCGTTGCGGCAAAGACGAAGCACAACGAAGTCGCGCCTGCCCAACACGAGCTTGCTCCGGTGTTCTGCAACGCAAACCGTGCCATCGACGAAAACCTGCTTACTATGGAAATGATGAAGCTGCTTGCCAGCCATCACGGTTTGGTGTGCTTGCAGCACGAGAAGCCCTTCGAGGGAATCAACGGTTCCGGCAAGCATAACAACTGGTCGATCGGGTCCGAAGACGAGAATCTGCTCGATCCGGGCGACACTCCCGAAGAGAATCTGCAGTTCCTCGTGTTCTTGACCTGCGTTATCGCTGCGGTCGATGACTATCAGGACTTGCTGCGTATGAGTGTTGCATCCTGTGGCAACGACCATCGTTTGGGCGGTCACGAGGCGCCGCCGGCTATTATCTCCATCTTCCTGGGCGACGAGCTCTCCGACATCATCGAGGCTCTTGCCGCAGGTCACGAAGCGGGTCATGCCGTGCGGGAGTCGCTCGACTTCGGTGTTGCCGTACTGCCCACGTTCGACCGCGACACCACCGACCGCAACCGCACGAGCCCCTTTGCGTTCACGGGCAACAAGTTCGAGTTCCGCATGCCTGGCTCGTCGGTCAATGTCGCTGACGCCAACACCATGCTCGATACGGCCGTCGCCAAGGCGCTTAAAGACTTCGCCGATGCCATGGAGGCACGCGGGGACGAGCCCTTCGAGGTCGCGGCGCTTTCTTACATTCGCAAGAGTCTTTCCGAGCATAAGCGCATCCTGTTCTCGGGTGACGGCTATTCCGAAGAATGGCATGAAGAAGCACGACGCCGCGGTTTGTGCGACTTCACCACGACGGCCGATGCGCTTCCTTCTTTTGTCGCGCAGAAAAACATCGACCTGCTTTCCGAAATGGGCGTGCTCTCCGAAACCGAGGTGCGTAGCCGCTACGAAGTGAAGCTTGAAAAGTACAACAAGCTCATGAACATCGAAGCCACCACGATGGAGCGTATGGCTCGCCGTACTTATCTGCCGGTTATCAGCGCGTACGCCACGAAGATCGCCAAGGGCATCACTACGGTGACCGATGCCATGC
The DNA here is from genome assembly GCA_030532315.1 of Slackia sp. Taxonomy (GTDB): domain Bacteria; phylum Actinomycetota; class Coriobacteriia; order Coriobacteriales; family Eggerthellaceae; genus Slackia. Next base: position 2,638 of record JAUNLI010000063.1, on the reverse strand, counting down.
CGGCCGCTGGCATGCAGCACGAGCGTCGCGAGCTGTCCACGCTTCTCGACGGTGTGAGCGCCATTTACGAAGGAATCGACGCGCTTTCTGAGCTGCACGCGAAGGCGAAGGCGTGCGAATGCGCCCAGGAACAGGCGAATTGCTATGCGCATGAAGTTGCTCCTGCGATGGATCGCCTGCGTGCGGCCGTCGATGCGATGGAGCCTATCGTCGCTCGCGAATACTGGCCTGTTCCCACCTATGACGACCTGCTGTTCTACGTGTAATACGGCCTCATTTTTGTCCGCCTTCGTCCAAACGCTGACGAAGGCGGATTTTTTATGCTCGACACCCGTCGAGCCGCGCGTTTTGCTTACGAAAACGCAGCAATCAACGAAGCGTAATCCTGCGCCGATTCAGGCACGGCGAAGGTGAGGGTTTGGCCGTAGGCTTCCACGGTGATGTATCCCGGGTCGTCGTACAGCGTCACTTCGGCATCGACTCCGGTGGCTGCCGTCGAGTACGTCGCCGTGGCGGAAGCGTCAGCGGGCAAATCGGCGACGGCCCATGAATTCACGTCGAGCGCTTCGATGGCTTCTTGCGCCTCGGAAAGCGAAAGCCCCGTTGCGGATGCGATTTCGTTGAGGTGTGCGTCAAGCTCGCTTTGCACGGTGTCTTTGATTCCCGATGCATCGACGATAGTGTTCAATGCGTTTGACTTCAGGGAAGATGAGGCGCTTCCAGCCTGCTGCCCAAAGAACAGCAGTCCTGCGATGCCGACGACGCCAACCAGGACAAGAACTCCAAGGATGCGTGCGATTGTCTTCATGGCTCCTCCTGTCGTATCGCGCCTGTAGCGGCATGTGGGCTACGATTGCAGATGCCGCAAACGCGTTATGTGCATGGTAGCGGTGCTTTTCTTCGTGTTGCCGAGCCGTTTCTTCTTACACGACACTTACGCATACCTTGGGGTGTTTTCAGGTGTTGCTCATCTTGCCTTAAGGTATCTTTCTGGCCGTTTCGGGCCGGCTCACAGGGCGGCTATGCCGTGAATTGCACAGTACAGAAGAATAAGGCCTACCAGTCCGACGGTATTCGCTACGGCAAATTCCCTCATGAACGCTGCCGTGCGTGCGTTCGGAGTATGCATATAGAGTTTCAAGGCGATAAGGCTTGCAAGCGATGCGACGGGTGTTCCAAGGCCGCCCAAATCGACGCCGAGCAAAAGCGGCTGCCAATTGTCGGTGAATCCCGCAAGCAAAACAGCTGCGGGAACGTTGCTGATGATCTGGCTTGTGCCGACGCTTGTCAAAAACGGCGCGTTTTCCATAAGCGACTCAAGCAGGGAGTTCAGGGCAGGAATTGCGGCGATATTTCCCGAGAACACGAAGAAGCAGATGAAGGTTGCCAAAAGCCCGTAATCGATGCGCCGAAGCGCCGTGCGATCGAAAAGCAGCAATGTTGCAAGCGAGATGACGAAGACAGCCTGATAAGGAAGGGCTCGAAGGACCGCCGCAAGACAAAGGCAGAACAATAGAGCGTAGCCGAGGGCTTGTTTTTTCTGCATAGTTGCGGACCCAAATGAAGTACGCGTAGGAGGGAGGGACCCTTTGAAGCACATGCAGACTGCCGCCAGTGCAACAAGCGTTGCGCTGGCGAAAGGTATCAAAGCGAAAAAGAACGCGGCGGTGTCGATGTTCAGCGATGTGTAGAGAAAGAGGTTCTGAGGGTTTCCCATCGGCGTCACCATGCCACCGATATTGGCGGCAATGGCTTGCAGCACGATAACGCGCGGCAAGTGCCTTGTTGAATCTGCCATGGTCAGCGCAGCGATAGCGAATGGCACGAAAGCAAGAAGGGCCACGTCGTTGGTGACGAGCATCGATGCGAAAAAGGGCAACGCCACAAGCGTCAGGTACAAAGAACGCATTGTGTTCGCGCGGGAGACAAGCGCATGGGCGCAGTGCGCCAAGACTCCCGACTGCTGGAGTCCGCCGACGGCCGCCATAAGGCAGAAAAGCAAAGCCAATACGCGCATATCTATTGTCGAAAAGAAATCGTGACCCTCTTCAACGAAAGGAATCGAGGCGAGGGCGCACAGCAGGGCAATGCAAAGCACCGCCTCGGAGCGCACGAACGCGCCAATCCTATATATAAAAGCATTCGTCATGGAGACCAGTATATATGTCACTGTCTGCTTGCGGCCAGGTGTCGGCAGGTTCGTCTCCGTTGTCATGTCGACAAAAGAAGGCCTCTACACGAATGAAGATTTGGCATTGGAGGGGAAAGGATCTACTCATATAAGTGAGCAAATATATGAAACCGCATGCAAAATGGGCTATGTCGGGCAGTGAGCAGGCGATGCGTGGTCGTTCTAAGCAGTACGAAATAAGTCATTTGCTAAATTGTGAGAGAAATTATCATTCGAATATACCAACTGAATAAAGAAAACTATTGGAGATGAAAAGGGGAAATATAAATGATAAAAAGAGAGGAAGCGTGCAAGGTAAAAATGACGCAAAAGTTTTTTCAAAAAATCGTTGACACCGATTAGCAAGGCGCGTAATATACAACCTCGCCGCTCGACGCGGCGCCCCCTCCGAGGAGGCGGGGCACCTTGAAAACCGGATACTGGAAGACGGAATGAAAACGGGACCCG
>JAUNLI010000062.1:2361-12397 GCA_030532315.1 Slackia sp. | reverse complement strand
CCCGCGCCGAGGCCTCCGCGGTGGTCATGCGCCTGGTCAACGGCATGTACGCGTAACGCTTTGTAAGGGATTGAAACAATAAATCGGCCTCCGCATGCGGAGGCCGATTTATTGTTCGGCGTTTGCATGTTGGTCGTTGTGGGGCGACGTTGCATGAAAAAAGCTCGCTTCGAATTGTTTCGAGGCGAGCTTTTGTATTAGTTAGGCCTGCGCTCTGGCGTCAGATGCCCGATTGCCGCTTTAGCGGTTCTTACGAACCTTGCGATATGCCGCGATGCACACCACGGCGGCAAATGCGGCAACTCCGATCGCCGTTGCCGCAATGATGTTCGAGAAGTCGTTCATCGCGGGAATGGCGGCGTTCGTCTGAGGCTGGCCGTTCACTCCGGAATTCGTTCCGGGGTTGTCCGGCTGGCTAGGCGTAGCCTGCTGGCCATTGCCAGGGTTGCCCTCTGGATCGGGTTGCGGATCGGGCTCCGGTTCAGGGCTTGGTTCCGGCTCAGGCTGGGGGTCGGGCTTTGGGCCAGGACCTGGTTCAGGCTCGGGATCGGGGCCTGGCTCGGGCTCTGGGTTGGGGTCGGGCTTCGGGTCGACGGGGGGAACAACGGGGTTCTTTTCTTCCCACTGTGCCGTCAGGGTGGTGTCAGCCGTTAGCTTGAACGTATCTCCAGGCTGGACCAGTCCGGTCTCCTTTGCAGGTTGCTCTGCGATCTCTTTCTTCCATCCGAGGAAGTCGTGGCCTTCAAGCGTCGGGGCTTTGGCTACGGTCACTTCGGTGCCCACGGGCAGCGTTTTGTCTGCGTAATCGACCCCTTCAGCGCCCGTGCCTCCGTTCAGGTCGTAATGCAGCGTAACTTGGTCGAGGTCGTAATACGCCTTCAGCACAAGGCAGACCGGCTTGCCGTCTTGCTCATACGGCATAAAGACCGTGCCGGTGAGCTCCGATTGCTCTGCATTGATGTGGTAGCCGTCGTAGCCCTTGGGCGTGGCGGTTACTTTCTCACCGATTTTACCGTACAGCGGGAAGTCCGTATCGGCAAGCTGGTAGGTACCATCGAGCTGCTGCTTGTAATGCTCGACCTTATAAGCGGCGGTCGTTGGCTCGATCGGCGCGGCCGTCTTGGTCCACGAGCCCACGAGCACGACGTCGTTGTTGGGCATGGTCAGCGTGCCGTTTTCGGCTATCGTGACGCCTTCGGGGCTTTTGACCTTCCAGCCGCTGAACTCCCAGCCTTCCATGGAGGGGGCGGCAGTGATTTTGACGGGCGCGCTGTACGCAGAGTTCACTGGGGCGGGAAGCTGCGGCGCGCCGTCGGGGATCGTGCCTTCGTACTCGTAGGTCAGAGTATGGGGCGTGGCGCGATAGTAGATCTTGAGCGGGTTGTCCTTGGTGGCCTCGGCACAGGTTGCGCTCAGGCGGTGAGGCCCGAAGTTTTCGTCAAACACGTAATGGACGCCGAGGGTTTCCTTGCCCGACCCGTCGATGGCATCCCAGGGGAACTGTTTGCCGTCGAACTTTTTGCTGCCGATGCTTACGTTGTCGTCGGGGTAGGCCCATCCGCCTTGGCCGTGGGTCTGCCTTATCCAGTTGAAGCTAAGGCCGTTCTTGTCGGTTTGGTCGCCGTCGGGGGCGTAGGACTGGTAGTAGAGCTCGTAGTACCAGAGCTGCTCCTGCGCCTTTTCCCACTGGGCATAGACGGTGATATCGCTGGTCACGGGTGTGCTCTCGTCGAATGCCTCGCCGTTGCCGTCGGACCGCGTGTTCCAGCCGAGGAACGTGTAGCCGTCGCGCGTGGGCTCTGTGGGCAGGGTGCCAACGGTGGAGCCGCTGGTTACGGTGATGCTGCGGGGGTCGGCTTCGGTGTTGCCGCCGTTCTTGTCGAACGTGACGGTGACGTCCTTGGCGACCTGCTTGTTGATGAACCAAACGTCCTGATTCGCGGTCTTGCTATTCTTGCGGTCGACGAAGAATTTGTCGGCGCCTTGTGCCAGCGACAGCTTCATGTCGGAATCGACGGTCTGGGCGTATACATATTCCTCGTCAACAACCGGCTCGGAATAGGAACCATAGTTCGAGCCGTTCTTCGGGTCCGTCGGATTCTCGATGGGCAGCAGCATGCCATTGCCGCAGGCGGTGCCCGCTGCGGTCAAGGTCACTGCCTTGGGATCGCCGATGGGGAACTCGGTGCCGCCAATATTGATGCTCTTTTTGACGCGCGCCATATTGAGCTGTCCGTTTGCCACCAGGTTGCCCGTGATGTCCGCTTCCTGTTTGAAGGCGAGCGTGGAACCGCCGTCAATGGTCAGGTCCTTGACTTGGTAGAGCGGAACGGTGAAAGGCTTTTTATTGGAGTCGAAGAGCGTGTGGTCGCCAAAAACCGCCACGTGGGCGTTGTCTTGCACGTGCACGGAATCCATCGACCAGATGAGGGGGCTCATCCTGAATGCGTCGGTGCCGCCGCACCCGGAGAACGTGAGGGTGCATGCGCCCTTGATTTCGCTATTGCCCAGGTCGCTCGTGCGATAACGGCCCAGGATGTACTTTTCGGTCGTTCCGCCGGTGACGAGAATGTCGGCGTTGCCTTCGATTACCAGATTCTTCTCGTAAACCGATCCGCTTTCGATGGACAGGACCGCTCCGCCGGATTGCTTGAGCTGCACGTTGCCATTGCAGGTCTTCATGGGCTGCTTGCTTGCCATGCGTGATTTGACGCCCGCCATTAGAACGTCAACGGAGCCGCCGGAAACTTCCGCCGTGGCGGCATATTGCTTGTTCTGAGAGTTCTGAATCTCGGAAGGGTGGTCGAACGGAGCGCCGCCAAAATAACAGCGGCTTTCGCTCGTGCGGCCCATTGGGGTGAGGGCGCTGAATTTGCCCTGTGACACCACGCTGGTGCCTGCTTTGTTTTGGTCGCTGCCGATGCGGGCCTCGTCTTTAAGCAGGGCTGATGACGTTCCGCGAATGATGTCGTTGCAGCCGCCGCCGTAAACAGCGCCGTATCCGTACGTGTTGAGCTCGCCGGATTCGACCACGGCCTTTCCGCCGATGACGACTTGGGTATTGTTGACAGTCGAGTGGAACGATCCGCCGTAAACGGCGGGGTAGTCTGCACCAGAGGTCGAAGTGTCCTCACTTTGTTCGGCTGCGGCCACATGGGCATCGCCACCGATTTCAACGTAGGTGTCGCCCCCGACCACGGCCCGCTGGCTGCGGGCGTCCGCGGGAACGCCGTTCTCGTCGTATTCGTAGCTGCTGAACACGAAGATGTCGTTATAGCCGCCGCCGTAGACGCTTTTGAGCTGTCCGCCAGACACGATGACGCTCGTGTTGCCCGAAACGCGACCAAGGTCGTCGAGTTCGCCGAGGTTGCTGGCATGGCTGGGGTTTCTGCGCGCGGCACCGCCGCCGAAGATTTGGTAGACCGTGCCGCCGGTCATTTCGACGCTGGTGTTTCCGTTGGTATTGCCGCAGGTGCCGCCGCCGTAGATGCCGTAAGGGAGAATGCCGTATTCGTAATCCATGCCGGCAAGAACCGGGCCGTTCCATCTACCCTCGCCCTTGGCGTCGAGATAAAGGTTGTAGTTGGCGGACTTGGTGCCAACAAAGTCACCCTCCTCCTTGCCCTCGTCGGCGTTGGGGAAGTGCGCGTTTCCGCCGAATTCCACGTGCGTGTTGCCCGTGAGGGTGCCTGCGGAGTTGCCGCCGGCGATGAGCTTGTAAACGCCGCCGAGAACGGTGACGTGCGTGTTGGCGGCAAGGTCGCCATCGCTGCCGCCGTAGACGATCATGCGCTTCCGGCCGTCTTCGCCGCCGCCGAAGCCTTCGCCCAGCGTGAGGTGGTGGCCGTTCGCGTACAGAGTTTTGGACGAGATGTACACGTTCTCGAACGTGACATCGCCCGTCAATTTGACGGTGTCAGAAGTTAGCGTCAGAAAATGGGGGGGGGGTGCTGCCGTCGCCGCTACTGCGCACGGTGACATGCTTGCCTTCGACGCCCGTGAATGCGTCGGTAAGTGTGACGTCGGCCGTCAGTTCGATAACGGCGTTTTCTTCCGCAGCATTCGCCGCAATCTTTTTGGTGGCGTCTGCGAATTCCGTGGCGTTGCCAACTGAGTAAACCGTTCCTTCCTGCTGCGTTGCGAATGCATACGCGGGAAGAAGGAACAATGCGAGGGCTGCAACCGTGCACAAAGTCAGGGCCTTCAGCTTGCCCTTCATAGGAAACCTCCTTCAATATTCGTTTTTACAATGCATGGAGCAATTGTAGGTTAGTGTGCCGAATAAAGGAATTCTTGGCATCCTTATGTTGATTTGAGGCTCTGAAATACCGTTTTGCGGGTGTCTTGCGATGGGTTCGTTTCGGTATGGGCATGAATCGCGTGGCGCTGCTTACCGGCGTTTTTCGGATGTGTTTCGGCATAAAACGTTTTGATAACCCGAGCGCTTTTTTGCGTGCAACTTCCTTTTCAATACGGCACAATAGTGGGCGATAGTGCGGGTGCGCGTATAAGGTGTTGCTCGTGCTTTCGGCTTATTCGATTTGTATTCGTGCGGCGGTTTTGAATTGACGTGCGTTGGCGGGATGCATAAGGAGGCATCATGAGCTTGTGGGAAGATCTTGAGAAGCTGAAGCGTTGCCGTTGGGTCGATTTGACCCATCCGTTGACGAACGAAAGCCCGTATTGGGGCGGCATTCCCGACGGCTCGGTCGAGCTGTGCAAGACCGTGTTCGATTACGACGAGGAAATGCTTTCGTGCCGCATCCACACCTATAAATTCCCTGGTCAGTTCGGCACGCATGTCGATTTCCCCATGCACTTCGTGCCGGGTCGTCCTGCTGCCGAGGAGTTCGGCGTCGAGCAGAGCGCCTATCCGCTGTGCGTGGTCGACATTTCTGCCAAGGTTGCCGAAAACCCCGATTACGCCGTGACCATCGATGACATCCTTGCCTACGAGGCCGAATACGGCCGCATTCCCGAAGGCGCGTTTGTCGCGTTGCGCACCGACTGGTATAAGCGCTGGCCGAGCTACGATGCTCTGTGCAACTTGGACGAAGAAGGCGGCGAACATTGCCCCGGTTGGTCGATCGAGACGCTGAAATTCCTGTTCGAGGAGCGTGGCATTGCCATAAACGGCCATGAGACGTTCGACACCGATGCGTCGTATTTGGCTGTCGAGGCCGACGATCTGGCGGTGGAGCGATACGTGCTGGATACGTGCCATTTGCAGGTCGAAATCATGGCCAATCTGGACAAGGTTCCGCCTACGGGCGCCATCGTGTTCGTGGCCTGGCCGCGCATCGAGGGCGCATCAGGCCTGCCTGCCCGCGTGTGGGCTGTATGCGAAGAGTAGCAGCGCCAGAGAAATACTGAAACGCAGCATGCGATCAAGGCGTCCTTCGGGGCGCCTTGATTTGTGTCGGCTGCTGAGTGGGGGTGCCTGAAGGAAGGGCATGCTTCCTATTTGCTGCCGCCGGTCCCTGGCTCGTTGGTGCCAGGTTTTGCCACGCCAAGCATGTCGAAGAGCTCTTGGCGCGTATGAATGTCGAGCTTCTGGTAGATATGGCGGACGTGTGCTTTCGCGGTGCCGTTCGCGATGAACAGTTCGCGTTCGATGATGCCGACTGTCTTATGCTGCGCGAGCAAAAACAGGACCTCCTCCTCACGTGCCGAAAGCTTGTTGTTGCGTGCGACTTCGGCAACGCGTACGGAGAGTTCGTTCTTGCGTTCTGCGGGAGTGGCCTCTCTTTCGCCATGCTTTTCCATGGTTGCGCCCCAGTTGCTGGACAGCCCTTTTTCCGACATGAAAATCATGGTCGCTGCCACTACGGCCACGACGCAAAGCGCTGCGAGTATTATGTCGCCGTTTTCGCCGAGCATATGAGCTTGGTCGTTGACGGCTCGGCCCGCCATCATGGCTATCTGGCGCACGCCTCGTTCTATTCCGAAGAGCCATATTGCTGACGCGCCGTAGCGGTAGCAAAGGTTCGCGATAACCACCATGACGAGAATCGATTGCGCCGTATATCCCGCCGCCGCGCAGAAGCCGCTCGCGGCGCTGCCGAATACGTTGAGCGCAGGAATGAGCAGAAGCGCCGCAACGGTGAGGGGCAAGGCGATGCGGTAGATGACGCCGAAATCGAACCGTTTTCTTTGGAGGGCGGCTGCGAAAAATACAACGAGGCCCGTAATGACGGCCCCCGGTGCCGAATGCGGGCCGAAGAATCCCGAGTAGGAAACGCTTTCGAGCAGCCCGTATGCAAAGGCGTATGCCGCCATGAGCAGAATGGCCTTCCAAGGGGCCGAAAGCTTAGTGCGCTCGTCACGTGGCTGTTCGTCGGCGGGTATTTTCCCAAAGCCCGCATGCACGCATAAGAGGGAGACCAGCGGCAGGATGGCCGTCATGACGAAAAGCCAGGGGAACATGAACCCGCGCCAGATATAGATCGCCAGGCCGCCCGCCACGATCGAGAGCGAGTAATACGTTGTGACGCGCAAGGGGTTGAGGCATCCGTACAGTTCGCTCCAAAGCAGGATAAGAAGCGCGATTCCGATGCCGCCCGCGATGGCGGACGGAACTCCGAGGGCTGTGGCCCATTCGGGGTATAAAGCGGTAGAGAAAGCCAGGGCGGTGGATAAGACCAGCAGAATTCCCGATGCGATGAAAACGATTTTCTTATTGAAGAACGGCCCGATTCGTTGCGCATAAAACGCGCACAAGAGCGAAACGACGGCCATGGTCACATCGAAAAGATCGCGCACGCTGAAAGGCATCCCTTCGATGGCTCCGCCATGCAGGGGCAGTTCGGCGAACGATCCGACAAAGGTGATTTCTATCCATGCGCGGTAGAGCCCAAGCCCGAGAAATGCCAAGGGGACGACGGGGAGGAATCCGAACAATAAGGTTGCGCGGCCGGTGCTTTCGTCCTCGTTGGTCGTGGGGTTCATAGATCCTCCGTGGGGGTTTCGGTCTGTCGGGCTTGAAGCCGCCCGCCTCTTGGCGCGATTGCCGGGCGTGGCCCTCTTCGGGCGGCATGGTGCCGCATCGTTTTGAAGGGCAGGGCTATTGTACCGAAGACGTACGGGTATCGATAGCGTGATTTGTTTTTATAAAACACCTGATAAATAGGGGGGTTATACGGGAGGGGTTATACGAATAGACCCCTCGTTTTTCGCTTCGGTCGATGGCATGCGGCCGTGGGAGGCATATCGTTGTCGGCACAGTGCGGTTGAGCGTTGTGCCGCGTGGCGCAAACGGCTTCGCCGACGGGAGGGAATGAGAAAAGGAGACCAATCATGGAATTGACTCGTCGTGATCTTTTCAAGTTCGGTGGCGTTGCCGCCATCGGCGCAGCAGGTGCGGGCATGCTTGCCGGATGCGCTCCGCAGGGCGGCAAAAGCGCCGAATCGGGTGCCAAGGGCGCTGCCGACAGCGGCTTGCCGAGCTTTTTCCAGCAGCCTGAAGCCATTACCGATATCGCCGAGACGAAAGAGTTCGACATCGTCGTTGTAGGCGCAGGTGCCGCGGGCGTTCCGTGCGCGTTGGCCGCTGCCGAACAAGGCGCCAAGGTTGCGCTTATCCAGAAGGAAAGCCAGGCAATTTCCCAGGGCAACACGTGTGATTCTTTGCTCGCCGACCAGACCGACGAGGCGGGTCGTGCGGCTGTTGTTTCGTGGATTACCGAGCAGAGCGCATGGCGTTCGCACCGCGATCAGGTGAGCTTGTGGGCCGAGAATTCCGGCGAAGCCCTGAAGTGGCTTTGGGACAAATCTGAAGAAGCCGGCTGCCAGATTCAGGACACGACGGCGAAATGGACCACGCCGATTCAGACGATCGACGGCCAGCCCATCACGTATTTCGCGTTCGATTACGGCCCGAAGCCCTACAACACGGGTTCCGGTATGCGCGATTTGTGTGACTACTTCGGCGGCAAAGACGGGCTTGAGATCTTCTATTCTTGCCGCGCCGAGCAGCTTGCCACGGACGATTCCGGCAAGGTTGTTGGCGTCATTTGCGAGATGGACAACCAGTATGTCCAGTTCAACGGCGCGAAGGGCGTGGTCGTTGCGACGGGCGATTACACTAACGACGATGAGATGATGGCCTATTACAACCCCGATATGGCTAATATCGACCGCAAGCAGAATAACAAGACCGGCGATGGCCACAAGATGATGGTGTGGGCGGGTGCTCGCATGGAGTCTGTGTGCGGTGCGAAGGTTCAGCACGACTTCGATGCAGGCCCTGGCTCTATGGCCGACATGCCTTTCCTGTGCGTGAAAAACGACGGTACTCGTTTTTGCAACGAGGCTCGTTCCGCTATGGCTTACATGGGAAACTTCCTGACCGGCGCAGAAGATAACGGCTGGTACACGCAGGTGTTCGACAGCAACTACATGACTGACTGCGCCGATTGGCCTGGCAAGCTCTACGACCCTGAGGCCATGAAGGCCTACATGCCCGAAGAAGAGGGCGAGAAAAAGGGCGTCTACGAAGACCTGGTGAATACGTTTGCCGCCGATACCATCGAAGAGTTGGGCGAAAAGCTGGGCCTGACCGATGTGGACGCTTTCGTCGCTACGGTCGAGCGCTATAACCAGCTTGTCGAAGCAGGTGTCGATTCCGATATGGGCAAGGAAGCCAAATGGCTCAAGCCCATCATCCAGCCCCCATTCTACGGCATTCATCGCCATATCCGACTGTCCGCTATCGTGCATGGCGTGAATGTGAACGGCGAAATGAACGTTCTCGATTCCGAGGGCAACCCGATCGAGGGCTTGTATGCCATCGGTAACTGCGCGGGCAATTTCTTCGGAAGCCCCGACTATCCCATGGACCTGCCTGGTCTTTCCCTTGGTCGTTGCCACACCCAGGGTTATGTGGTGGGTCGCGCGCTTGCTGCGAAATAAAGCAGCGCTGCACACGATGGTTTGCGCGCCGTTTCGATGGTTCCCTTCCTGGCGAGGCGGTGCGCACCGTTTACTTTTGTTTGCCCATTGACGTCGCGTCGGATTCCCCTCCCCGATACGACCGTCGGTTGATTTGAAACGCGCCTCATGAGACCTTTCGATCTCAGGGGGCGCGTTTTGCGTTTGATTCGTCGTCTTTGCGCCGGGAAGTCTCTGTTTCGTTCGTGCCTTACAAACACCCCGCCATGTAGAGGGGCAGGTATACCCGGTCGTCCTCCGTCTTCATTTGTTTTGGATGTAAGACGTATTGCGTGCCGATGCGTTTGTCGAAGGCGCGCTTGAAATGCACGATGCGCACAACTTCCACCGTCGCGATATGCACGATGCGCACAACTCGAGGCTTTTCTTGCATGGGGGTCTTGCGGTGAAATCGGCATGCGTTCCGGTTTCGTTCGGCGCGCTTTTCGGCGGTTGCTTTTTGTCTTCGAAGCTTGTCTTGCGGTAGCGAAGGGCGCTCGGTGTCGGCCTGATTTGTTGAGGGCGGAAAAATATTTCAAAATAATGCGCACATTTCGGAGCATGCCGTCGTTAGAGAAGATAGGAGGTGAGAAACGCTTGAGGAATCGAAACGTCACGCTTGGCGTGTTTGATGCGCAGCGCATCGTCGAGCGGCATTACGAAGACGTGTTGGCGTACTGCAGGCGCCATGCGCCCGTCCGCGATGCCGCCGAAGACTTGGCTCAGGAAACGTTTTTGCGGTTCGTGCGCAGTGCGGAATCGTACGACGAGCGCGGAAAGCCGCTCGCTCTGCTGCTGACGATCGCGCGCAATCTGTGTGCCGACGCGAGTCGTTCTGTCGCCCGAACGCCGCAGTTCGTCGAAATGGACGATGCCGCCGAGCCGCATGCGTGCGACGCGTATCCGGTCGAGCTCGATTCGGTGCTTGCAGGTCTTGATCCCGACGAGCGCGAGGCGATCGAGCTTCGCTTCGACCAGGGGCTTGGCGTTGCGGAGGCCGCACGCGTCATGGGCGTGTCGCGGTTTTCCATGAACAGGTTGCTCAAGCGGGCGCTTGCGCAGGTGCGCGGTGCTCTTGCCTTTGAATCGGATGGGAGGCGCGCATGAA
>JAUNLI010000062.1:0-2261 GCA_030532315.1 Slackia sp. | reverse complement strand
GCCGAATCCGCCCTGCATGCGTACTACCGCGCTCATCGGGCGGCCGCTTCGTCCGATGCAAAAGCGGCTGTAATGCAGGCGGTGCGCCAGGAGGCTTTTCGTCTGCAAGATGCTGCCGATGCTGAAGTCGGAACGAAGGCCTCATGGGCCGGGAGCATGCGTGCTGTTGGGGTGCATGTGCGCGAAACGCTGTCGTTCGTCGCCGATCAGGCGCGGTTCATGGGCGGGCGCACGTGGGTTCTGCAAGCATGCGTGGTGGCGCTGGCAACGCTGTTTGCGCTGATGGGCGGGCAATATGCCGCATCGATCGTATACGTGAGCTTTGCCAGCGCGGCTATTGCCGTGTGCGGCTTGCCCGAGGTGCTTGCCTCGCGCTTGTGCGGCATCGTCGAGTTGGAGCGATCGTGCAAGCATGATGCTCGCTCGGTTGCCGCAGCGCGTATGGCGGTGATGGCGTGTGTCAATGCGGTCGGCATTGCAGTCGTCGCAGCGTCCGCATCGTATGCCCATGCGGACGTATCGTTCGCTTTCGTGCTGGTGTGTGCGTTCGCTCCGTATTGCGTGACGGTGGCGGGATGTTTTGCGGCGGTTCGCCGTATCAGCGGTGCAGGCGCGTTGGCTGCCGCCGTCGCTTGGGGCGCCGTGGTTGCCATGGGCGCATATTTTGCGAGGTCGTACACCCCGTGGTTGTATGAGCAGGCATCGCTGTGGATCTGGGCGGTTGTAGCCGCCGTCTCTTTTGCGTGGGCGCTGTTCGAGGCGCGCACGTGGCTTTCCAGCGTGTCGCATTCTGCGCGCATTCTTCTGTTCGATTCGTCGTTTATCAACCGATAGGAGGAAACCGTGGAGCTTTCTCTTGAAAACCTAACGAAACGCTTCGGCGAAAAGGCCGCCGTCGATGATGTGTCGGCGAAACTGGGCGCGGGCGTATACGGTCTTCTTGGCGCAAACGGCGCGGGCAAAACGACGCTTATGCGCATGATCTGCGACGTGTTGAAGCCGAGCAGCGGCCGTATTGCCTACGACGGGGCTGATATTGCACGTATGGGTGACGAATACCGCAGTCTTCTGGGATATCTGCCGCAGGATTTCGGCTATTACCCCGATTTCACGGCGATGGATTTCATGTTGTACATGGCCGCCCTCAAGGGGCTCGACCGTCATGCGGCAAAGCTTCGATGCGCCGATCTTTTGGAAGAAGTTGGGCTGGCAGGTCATGCGAAGGCCAAGGTGCGTACGTTTTCGGGCGGCATGAAGCAGCGCCTGGGCATTGCGCAGGCCGTAATCAACGATCCTGCGGTGCTCGTGCTCGACGAGCCCACGGCAGGGCTTGACCCTAAGGAGCGCGTGCGCTTCAGAAACCTGATATCGGGCTTCTCGCAAGACAAGATCGTGCTGCTCTCCACGCATATCGTTTCTGACGTGGAATATATCGCCAACGATATCCTGGTGATGAAGGGCGGGCGCTTCGTGCTGCGCGGCGCGCCCGATGTCGTGGTGGCGTCCGTTGCGGGCAAGGTGTGGGAATGCCGCGTTTCGTCGCGCGAAGCCGATGTGCTTGCGGCCACGCAGTGCGTAAGCAACGTGCATTATGCCGCTGATGGTTCTGCGGTGATGCGCGTTGTGGCCGATGAGACCCCGGTTTCTGGCGCTTTGTGTGTCGAGCCGACGCTTGAAGATCTGTACCTGCACACATTCAAAGACGATGCGGGTGTTGGGTCGTGCGATACCGCTTTCGAAGATGCGTCGGACAAAGGCGCGTCACAGGGCCGTCATGCGCGCAAAGATGGCCTGTTCGGCGGGCGTTTCGGCGGAAAGAGGTAGTCATGTTCGAACTGGTGAAATTCGAGCTCAAGAAAATCGTCGCGCGTCGCTCGACATGCTATACCTGCCTTGCGGTCATTGCGCTGCTTTGTCTGATCATGACGATGAATGTGTTTCAGACGAAGACTACGAACAATGTCGATGAGATATTGTCGGGCTTTGATGCGATTCATCAGCGTCAGGAAAATGCCGCGGTGCGTGCGGGGGCGTTGACCGACGAGCGTCTTGCTGAAGAGCTGTCCTCGTATTACGACCTTGCGTTTTCCAAGCTCGACCCCAATGAGGTCGTGACCATGAGCGATGCCGCGTCCTACGACGCCGTGAAGTCGGCCTACGGCATCGAAGGTGCGCGCGAACTGTACGGTTCGGGCTACTGGCCGTGGCTGTTCGGGGCGTGGAACAACGACAACAAAGAAGTCGTTCAAATGTCGGCCATA
>JAUNLI010000061.1 GCA_030532315.1 Slackia sp. | reverse complement strand
GCAACCGACTGGCAGAGCTGGGAGGAAACGGGCGTCCAGTGGCCTATCGAGTGAGGACCGTTCGTTTTTCATATGTTCGGAAGGGCTGCAACTTGCAGCCCTTCTGCGTGTTTGGGCTTGATGGGGGCTGGGGCGTTGCTGCGGTTGTTGTGCGGCGTGCGATGAGCCGGCGAGTATGCGCAGGCGCGTTTTCGGGTTTGAGGCCTGACGGGCGCCTTTTCGATTTGTGCATCTTCTTGATTAATCGGCGTCGGTTGTTTCGGATGCCCCTGCGGACGCTATAGTGTTCACTGCTGTCAAATTTAAGTAAAAAATGAACGGAGCCGTATGCTGACGCATTATCAATTCGACGTCATGCTTGCCTTGCGCAAGAAGAGCACGTCGACTCAGCGCGAGCTTGCCAAGGCTGCGGGCGTATCGCTCGGGCTTGTCAACAAGACATGCCGCGAATTGCGCGAACGGGGTCTGATCGACGATGCCGGCGTTACTTCCGCAGGCGCGCAGGCGCTTGCCCCTTACCGCGTGAACAATGCGGTCATTCTTGCTGCGGGCGCCGCAACGCGTTTGGCCCCGCTTTCTTTCGAAAAGCCCAAGGCTATGTTCGAAGTGCGCGGACAGGTGCTGATCGAGCGGCTGGTGGCGCAGCTTCGCGAAGCGGGCGTGCAGCATGTCGCGGTGGTCGTGGGCCATATGAAAGAGGCCTTTTTCTATCTGCGCGAGAAGTGCGGCGTCGAAATCATCGTGAACCCCGATTATGCGACGCGCGGAAGCCACGCCTCGTTCTATGCGGCGAAAGACGTGTTGCGCCAGGGCTCTTACGTATGCTCGTCGGATCAATATTACTCGACGAACCCGTTCGAAGCCTACGAATACGGCTCTCTGCTGTGTCTCGACCGCAAAGCGGCCCGCACGAACGACATGGCCGTGGGCTGCAATGCGAAAGGCTTCGTAACGCAGGTCAAGCGCGATCGCGGCGATCAATGGTGTATGCGCGGCCCCGTGTATATGGACGCTTCGACGGCAAGGCGGATGCTCGACATCATCGAGGCGGGCTATGACGATCCCGATATGGCGCCCGCCCATTGGGACGACGTGTATGCGGCGCACTGCGGCGAGTTCGATTTCCGCGTGCGTAGGCTTGCGCCGAATGTCTTACACGAATTCAACTTCATGAGCGACCTGTGCGCTTTCGACCGCGATTTTCTGGCGAACGTCGATTCGTCGATTCTCGACAACATCTGTGCGACGCTCGATTGCGACCGTGAAGACATCGTGCGCGTACGACCGGTGAAAGAGGGGCTGACCAATCTCTCGGTATTGTTCACGTGCAAAGGACGCCAGTACGTCTACCGGCATCCTGGCACGGGCACGGGGGAAATCATCAACAGGCAGGCGGAAGCCCATTCGCTTGGCGTTGCCAAAAGCCTTGGTCTCGATGAGACGTTCGTCCACGAAGATCCTGAGCAGGGATGGAAAATCTCGACTTTCGTCCAGGGCTGCGTGGAATTCGACTATCGCAACCCCGACCATGTGAAGCGCGCGCTTGCCTTGGTGCGTCGCCTGCACGAAAGCGGCGAACAGTCGCCCTGGCAGTTCGATTTCTACGACGAAGCGTGCAATATCGAGGCGCTGCTTCGCGAGGCGGGATATCCGCTTCCGAACGATTTCGCCGTGCTTTCGAAGACGATCGGCGAGCTGGCGGCTTACGTGCGTGCTGAGGCGGGCGCCCCCGTCTTGTGCCATAACGACTTCTATGGTCCGAATGTTCTTGTCAAAGACGACGAGATGTACCTGATCGACTGGGAATATTCGGCCATGGGCGATTATGCCTGCGACATCGGCAATTTCATTGCGCAGGGCTCGGGCTATTCGCTCGAAGACGCCGCGCGCGTGGTTGATGTGTATTTCGGCCGCCCGGCAACCGAGGCGGAGCTTTTGCACTGCATGGGTGCCACGGCGATTGTGGGCTATTACTGGTATGTCTGGGCCATATACAAGGAATCGCAGGGTAACGCAATGAGCGAATGGCTGTATGCCTGGTATTGCGCTGCGAAGGATTTTTCGGCATATGCGTTGCCGCTTTACAAGGAGAGAGAGGTTTTGATGCGTCCGCTGACCGAGAAGGAGTTCGACGAGCTTGTTGCCAAGGAGCGCGCCGGCGAGGCGACGAATGAAGAGTTGAAGCGCCTTGAGCCTTATCGGGTGCGCCGCGCGGTCTTTTTCGCCGCAGGGTTCGGAAGCCGCATGCTGCCGATCACGGTGAACACGCCCAAACCGCTCGTACGCGTGCACGGGGTGCGCATCATCGACCGCCTGATCGACGCGGTTCTTGCTGCAGGCGTCGAGGAAATCTATGTGGTGCGCGGATATCTGGCCGAAGAGTTCGACCAGCTGCTTGCCAAATACCCCATGATTGAATTCATCGACAACCCTCGTTACGACGTGACGAACAACATCTCGTCGGCGGTTCTTGCCAAAGACCTGTTCGAAAACGCCTATGTCTTTGAAAGCGATCTGTATCTGGAAAACCCGTCGCTGGTGACGAAGTATCAATACCGTTCGAATTATCTGGGCATGCCGGTCGATTCGACCGACGACTGGTATTTCGACGTCGACGAGAACGGTCGCATCGTCAAACTCGCCAAGGGAAAGGATGCACCGTGCTACCAGATGGCGGGTCTGTCGTATTGGACGGCTGAAGACGGCGCACGTCTTGCGCGCGATATCGTCGAAGTTTTCGAAGAGAACGACGAGAACAAGCAGATCTTCTGGGACGATGTCGCACTGCGCCTGCGTGCCGACTCCTACGACGTTCGTTTCAGGACCTTTGGCCCCGACGATATCGTCGAAATCGATTCGTTCGCCGAACTTCAGGCGATCGATCCGGCGTATCGCGTTTGTTAGAAGGCAAAGGCGGCTTTTCATGCCGTCGCGGTGAAAGTAAGGAGGCGGCATGGCGCTGCCGATAAGCGAGCTGCGCGCCTTGTGCGTGTCGGCTGCATGTATGGCCGATGCCGTTGAGGCCGATTGTGGCACGGATGGGCTCGAAAACGGTTGCATGGACGAAGCGCGTGCGATTCTCGATAACATCTGTTCGGTGCTTTCGTGCGGCTATGGCGATATTTCAAGAATCGAGGCCATCGACGAGGGGCTGACGAATTCGTCGCTGCGATTCGATTGCGCCGGGACATCGTATGTGTATCGCCATCCGGGCGTGGGCACCGAAGAAATCATCGATCGCGCTAGCGAGTCGTTCTCGCAATCGGTGGCTAAGCGCCTCGGCATCGACGAGACGTTCATCTATGAAGACCCTGCGCAAGGCTGGAAGCTGTCGCGATTCATTCCCGATTGCGTCGAGTTCGACTATCACAACCGCGATCATGTGCAACGCGGTCTTGCTCTGGTGCGGCGCCTGCACGAAAGCGGCGAAGAGTCGGCATGGTCGTTCGATGTCTACCGTAAAGCGGAAGAAATCGTAGATATGCTCGACGGCGCGACGCTGCATGCTTTCGCCGATTTCGACGAAATTCATGCCCGCATCGCGCGGCTTTACGATTTCGTGTCGGCCGATGGCGTGAAGCCGTGCTTGTGCCACAACGATTTCTACGCACCGAACTTCCTGGTAGGCGCCGATTTCATGTATTTGATCGACTGGGAATATTCGGCGATGTCTGACTATGCCAGCGATTTGGGCACGTTCGTCTGCTGTTCGGATTACGACCTTTCCCAGGCCGAAGAGGCCATTCGGATGTATTTCGGAAGCGAGCCCACGGCGGCGCAGCGCCGTCATTGTCTGGCCTATGTGGCCATTTCCGGATACTACTGGTTCGTTTGGGCGCTTTATAAGCAGGCAACGGGCGACCCGGTGGGAGAGTGGCTCGATTTGTGGCATGGGTATGCGCGCGATTACGCGAAGATCGCGCTCAGTCTGTACGAAGGAGAACTCGCGTGGAACTGATAGGAACGATTGTCGTCTATGTCATTATGGGCTGTGCGCTGGTGGGCGCGTTGGCTTCGGTAATACGTCCCGAAAGCGCGTTGGGCAAGGAATTCGTCGCCGGCATCGATTCGCTCGGTCCCATTTTCCTGCCGGTTGCGGGCATCATGGCGTCGGCTCCGTTTCTGACGGCGTTTGTGAGCAGCGTGTTCGGCCCGCTTTATAGCGCCGTGGGCGCCGATCCCGCCATGGCTGCGACGACGTTTATCGCGGTCGATATGGGCGGATACCAATTGGCAGACGCTTTGGCGCAAACGCGCGAGAGCTGGATCATGGCCATGGTCACCGGCTACATGGCGGGCGCCACGATCGTTTTCACCATTCCGGTGGCGTTGAAGATGCTCGAGAAAAAAGACCGTAAATACCTGGCTCTCGGCGTGATGAGCGGCCTTTTGGCCATCCCGATCGGCGTGCTGGTGGCAAGCGTCGTCATCGCGTTTTCCAACCCTGTCATTCGCGAAGCGGTTTCCACCAACGGTGAAGCCACCTATCAGCTCGCGCTCGGTTTCGCCACGATTGCACACAACCTCTTGCCGCTCATCGTTATCTGCGTTGCGTTGGCGCTCGGTTTGAAGTTCAAACCCGACGCCATGATCAAAGGCTTCATCGTGTTCGGCCGCGTGCTTGAAAGCGTGCTCAAGATCGTGTTCGTGCTTGTGGTCATCGAGTATTTCACAGGGGTTTTCTCCACGGTGTTCGGCGGCTTCGGCTTCGACCCGATTATTGCCGACGAGGTGGACATCTTCCGCGCCCTTGAGGTTTCGGGCGCTATCGCGATGATGCTGTGCGGAGCGTTTCCCATGGTGTGGCTTATCAAGCGTTTCTTGTCTAAGCCGCTCGGTGCGCTCGGTCGTGTGTTCGGTTTGAGCTCGGATGCCACGGCGGGTCTGCTTGCGGCGTCGGCGAACGTGCTTGCGGCGCTTTCCATGGTTAAAGACCTGCGCGCCAAAGACAAGGTCATCGTTCTTTCGTTCGCGGTTTGCTGCGCGTTTCTGTTCGGAGACCATCTGTCGTTTACGGCTAATTTCCAGCCTTCGCTGATCGTGCCTGTTTTGCTGGGCAAGCTTGCGGGCGGCATCTGTGCGATTGCCTTCGCCTTCGCGCTTTCCACCAAAAAGGCCGAAGAGCTCGAAAGGATTGAAGCAGGCGAGTAGCACCGTTCGCTTCTTGGTTCATGTTGATTTCCGAAAGGCCGCCGTTTGACAGGCGGCCTTTCGGGTATGCTGAAAAAATCTATGTTCAGGTGCTGGTGCGCGGTTGCACGCATTCATGGGGTTGCTTCGATGCATGCCTCCATCTTGGGTTACGTGCGGTTTGGGGCTTGCCCCTGGTGACATATGAGCGGTCGTGCGCCTTCGTTGCCGATGCATTCGCGGAAAGGATAAAAGCGGGTTTTCTATGTGGTCGACGTTTTTCATCGCCATGGCCCTCGCGGCCGTTTTTCTCTACGCACCGGGCTTTTTCATGCTCAAAGCGTTTCGCGTGCGTGCCGCCGTGGCCTTGTGTTGCGCCCCGCTTTTCACCGTGGCGGCATATGCCGCGCTTACGGCCGTGTTGCCGCATCTTGGCATCGATGCATCGTGGCAGACGGTGGTCATGCCCTGCGTTGCCGTAGGAATCGTTGCGGCGGCGGTGTTTCGGTTCACGCCGCGTTTTGCTTCGCTTAATCCTACGCGTCTCGGCGTGGCCGACATGGGGCGTTCGTTTAAAAAGGCCGTGAACGAGGAATGGTTCTCCATCGTGCTCTATGTTTTGGCGGGCCTTGCCGTGGTGGGGCTTGTCTTCATCAAGAACCTCGATGGCCCCGATTCGTTTCTTCAAGCATGGGATAACTCCCATCACCTGAGTTCGATCAGGGCATTTGTCGAATCGGGCAATTATTCCATGCTCACCACCACGTCATATGCCACGCCGCTCGATCGCGCCTTCACGCCGTGGCAGGGCGAAGCCGCGTTCTATCCGTCTGCATGGCACTGTCTTGCCGCGCTGGTGGTAAGCGCTACGGGGGCTTCGGTCGCTATGGCTGCGAACGCGGTCAATGCGCTGGCGGTCGGCATTGTTTTGCCTCTTTCCCTTTTCGTGTTGATGGACAGGGTTTTCGCAGGACATCGCGGCATCGTGCGCTGCGGCGCCTTCGTTGCGTTGGCATTCGCCGTCTTTCCCTGGGGCTTTCTTACGTTCGGACCGCTTTACCCCAACCTGCTTTCCTATGCGCTGCTTCCATTGGTCGCGGTACTGTTCATGAGCATTTTCGACGATCGCATCGCTGTTCATGTGCGCATTGCCCGTTCGGTTTTGTTCATCGTGGGCATCGTCGCGCTCGCATGCTCGCAGCCGAATGCCGTTTTTTCGCTTGCGGTGTTTCTTGCGCCGTTTTGCGTCATGCAGGCAGCGCGGATGGCGCGGTTTTTGCCCGGTTCTTTTGCGAAAGACCGTCCGCTTGCCGCCTCGGTCGCTTGCGGTTTCATCGCCGCCGCCGCAATCGCGCTTATCTGGTGGGGGCTGTTCCATGCGCCGTTTTTGCAGGATGTGATCTGGTTCGATTGGCCAGCCAAAGAAGAGCCCACGCAAGCCCTTTCCAATATCGTTCTTTTGTCTTTCAGCTATGCGCCTGCGCAGTTGGTCCTTGCGCTGCTTGTGCTGTGCGGCCTGGTGTGCGCGCTTGCTGATGTTAGCTTCAGGTGGTTTGCCTGCTCGTATCTGGTGGCGTGTGCGATCTGTTTCGTCGACCTTGCTTTTGACGGTTTTCTGAAGCATCTTCTGGCAGGATTTTGGTATACCGATCAGCTGCGCACGGCTTCTACGGCGGCCTTGTTCGCTATTCCTTTGGCGGCGCTGGGATTGCGCAACGTGGTGCGCTTCTGCGCAACCGGCTTGAACCGATTCGTTGTTTCTGCGGGCGGCCGCGCCACTCCCTACGTTGCAAGCGTGACGGTGCTTGCCTTGATTATTTCGGCGGTGTTCTATCCGAACTACGTCATTCCTGGGCACCATTACGTCGAAACGGGCTTCGGCGCCATTCGCGAACGTGTTGAAGAGCAGAATTCGGTCATCAAGATGAACTATCTCGATGCTGACGAAAAAGAGTTCGTGCGTGAGGCGTCTGCCATCGTCCCCGACGATCAGCCAATCATCAACAGCCCCGACGACGGCAGCGTGTTTCTTTACGGCTACGAGGGAATGCGCACGTATTACCGCTATTTGACGGGCTATTCCGCCCAATCGGGCGAATCGGCCGACAGCATCGCCATTCGCAAGTGGCTCTATCGCATTGCCGAAGACGATCGCGTCCAGCAGGCTGTGCGTTCTATCGGCGCGGAATACGTGCTTGTTCTCGACCAGGGTAAAGACCAAGACCTCGGTTCGGACGAGGAACATCGTCGCTTCGTGTTCAAAGACGACATCGACAACGAGCAATGGAGCGGCATCCGTGCGATTGACGACAACACGCCTGGCTTCGAAGTGGTTTTGAGTCGGGGCGATATGCGCTTGTATCGAATTGTCGTCTAGAGGCATGAAGGCCTGTCGAATATCCCTTCATGAGGCAAATCCTCTTCGGGGTGCAAGCTCCGTTTCTTCATCGAGCCTTTCAAACAGAGGAGCCCCATTTTTCAAGGGGGCTCCTCTGCATATTCTTTGTTATTGGCGGAATCTACGAGTTTAAGCGTTGTGTTTTCGGCGCATGCAGGGGCGCTATTCTTGCCTTTCTGCTCGCGCGCGTCTGCTTTCCTGCTCGACGCGGTAGACTTCCAGTTCCCACATTTTGCGATGGCCTTTCGCCATGGTGTCCAGGATGGCGCCTGCGGTGATTGCGAGCGCTCCACAGAAAACAAGTCCTGTGGCAAGCACGGTGGACGGGAGTTTCGGCACCAGACCCGTTTGGATGAACTCGATTATCACCGGAATGCCCACGACGAGCCCCAGTGCGAAGAACAGCAGCGCAATCCAGCCGAAGAACGCGAACGGCTTGCATTCGCGGAACAGCGATGCGATGGCCATGAGCACTTTGGCTCCGTCTTCGAAGGTGGAAAGCTTGCTTTCGCTGCCTTCGGGGCGGTCGCGGTATGCGATGGGCACATCCACGATGCGCCAGCGCTTGTCCACCGCATGGATGGAAAGCTCCGTTTCGATCTGAAAGCCTGCTGAAAGCACCGGCATGGTTTTGACGAAGGTGCGATTGAAGGCGCGATATCCCGTCATCACATCGTCGAAGGCGTAGCCATAGATCGATTTGATCAGCCAACGCACTAGGTCGTTTCCGAATCCGTGGAAGGCGCGGTCGTTTTCTTCGTCATAGCTGCCGTTGGAAAGGCGGTCGCCCACGGTCATGTCGGCTTCGTTGCGCTCAAGGGGTGCAAGCAGCGCACGGGCGGCTTCGGCGGGGTAGGTGTCGTCGCCGTCCACCATGAGGTAGAAATCGGCTTCGATGTCGCGAAACATCTGACGCACCACGTTGCCTTTGCCTTGGCGCGGCTCGTGTCTGACCACAGCGCCGTGTTCGCGTGCGATCCGCGCGGTGTCGTCCGAAGAGTTGTTGTCGTAGACATAGACGGTTGCTTCGGGAAGCTCGCGTTTGAAGTCGTCGACCACTTTGCCGATGGTGACGGCTTCGTTGTAGCAAGGAATAAGAACTGCAATACGGTCGTGCATGATGGCTCTCCGTGGGCGGGTGTCGGGGTTCGGGCTGGTTAGCGGGAGTTGCAAGATTCGTCGTCTTGCAACTCGTCTTCGGCTTGGGTGGCGCTTATGCGGTCTGCCGCCTTGTTGAATTCTTCATTGGCACGTCGCTGTCCTGTTGCAGGGCGCGGTACATAATGGTGACGCAGCACCGGCCCCAGGAGGTGCAGACGTATGATGAAAAAGGCCGATACGCCGAACGCGACGGCCATGGACACAAGACGCGCGAGACCGTGTGTTTCGGTGATGAAGATGGCCGAAACCGCCAAAATCGCGGTCCAAAGCCACATGATGAGCACCGTTTTACGCTGGCTGAAGCCTTCGCGCAAAAGCTGATGGTGGATATGTCCGTTGTCGGCCTGTTGGATAGGGCGATGTGCCCGCAGACGGCGGATGATGGCCGAAGCGGTGTCGATGATGGGAACGCCTGCTACAAGAATCGGAACGAACAGCGATACGAACAGTGCCGAGCGCGTGGTGGCGAACAACGACACGATGCCAAGCGACATGCCCAAAAGAAGCGATCCGGAATCGCCCATGAAAATGGACGCGGGATTGAAGTTGTAGCGCAGAAATCCCAGGCAGATGCCGATCAGTCCGACGGCAAGAAACGCCGCATCGACACGAAACGTCAGCGTTGCAAAAATGAACATGGTCAGTGCCGAAATGGCGGTGATGCCCGATGCCAGCCCGTCAAGCCCGTCGATCAGATTGATGACGTTCATGAACGCGACAAGGTAAAACACCGTGATGGGATAGGCGAAGATGCCGAAGTCGACAAAGCCGGGGCCGATGGGGTTGTGCATGTCGGAAAGCAGAAGCCCCGATGCCGCCACGATGCTTGCGGCTACGATTTGCCCGAGCAGCTTGTGGCGGGGGCGTAGGTCCCAGATGTCGTCGGCCGCGCCGATGAGAAAAATCAGCACTACGCCCAAGACAACGCCCGGATACCAGATGTTCCTGCTCACAGGGCTGTGAAGAGGGTAGTGCCAGCCGAAGAACTGAGCGCCCACCCAAATGGTGAAAAGCCCTGCCGCCAGGCCGCCGAACATGGCAACGCCGCCGAACCGCGCGACGGGTTTTTTATTCACGCGTCGAGCATTGGGGTAATCGACGGCATCGACGAGAAAGGCGAGTTTTTTGACAGGAGGGACGAGCGCCATGGTTACAACGCAGGCGACCGCAGCCACTATGCAATAATGCAACCAGGTCAATGCTGCTCCATTCAATAATGGACGGAATACGACGAGCGCCTTCATCAAAAGCAGACGCATACCAAACGTTTATTTTATAATAGATTACAGGCGCTTTACGAATATTAATGAAATAGATTCAAGCGATGCAGCGAATTTCGAGGAGTCTTTCAGTGGCGAACACACCGGCTATCAGCGTGATCATCCCCGTCTATAAGGTTCAAGATTGGGTGGGGCGCGCCATCGAATCGGTTCAGGCGCAGACGTTTTCTGATTTCGAGCTGCTGCTTGTCGACGACGGAAGCCCTGATAACAGCGGCGCTATCTGCGACGAATATGCCGCGTCCGATGCGCGCATCGCGGTGATTCACAAGGAAAACGGCGGGGCGGCAAGCGCGCGCAATGCGGCGATCGCCGTGGCGCGTGGCACTTATCTGTTCTTCATGGATGCCGACGATTGGTGTGAGCCCGAGATGCTTGAACGCATGCACGCCTGCGCCGAGCAGGATGCGTGCGATTTGGTGGTTGCCGGCTTTTATATCGACACATACCGAAGCGACGAGAAGTTCTTCCGCGAGAAGAAGAGCCTTCCCTCGAAGCGTTATGCCTCGGCGCAGGAATTCCGCCAGGATGCCTATCGGCTTTTCGACTGCAATCTTTTATACACGCCTTGGAATAAGCTGTATCGCGCGTCGTATCTGCGCGAGCGCGGTATCGAGTTTCCGAACGTATGGTGGGACGATCTGCCTTTCAACCTTGCCGTTTTGCGCGATGTCGAGCGCGTGACACTGATGGAAGATGCGTTCTATCACTTCTTGCGCGCACGCTCGGAAAGCGAGAATACGAAGTATCGCGCCGGCACCTTTGAAAAGCGCGAAGAGGAAGACGGCTGGATGCGCGAGCTGTATGCGTATTGGGGCATTGACGACGAAGCGTCTCGCGAGTTTTTGGCGCGTCGTCACGTCGAGCGCGTGGTGGGCTGCATCGAAACGCTCACCTGTGCCGATTGCCCGCTTTCCGCTCAGGAGAAAAAATCCGAGGTGGCGCGCATGGTGCTTGCGCCTTCGGTGCAGCAGGCCGTGGCGAAGGCGCGTCCGGGTTCGTTCATGATGCGCGCGATGCTTGCACCCATTCGCTGGCGTAAGCCCGGGCTCATGATGATGGAAAGCCGTTTTATCTCGTGGGTGAAGCGTAATTTCGTCGGCGTGTTCGCCTACCTGAAGGCGCATCGCTGAGGTCTGTTCGGGTTGTCGGTTTTGCCTCGGTCTCAACGCGCCTTCGATGGCGGAGCATTCGGTGTAGATTTTTCTACAGTTGGTGATAAGTGTTGTCGGTCGACATACAATCTGCTGCGTAAAGAAACAAATCCGTTGAGACAATGGACGGGCGAGGGGTTGTCGTATGAATGACGCATGTGGACACGGTGCGAAGAAAATCGACCGACGTGTTTTGAAGACGCGCAAGGCGCTTTTCGAGGCTTTCGATCGTCTTGTGTGCGTGAAAGACTACGACAAGATCACCATATCGGAACTTGCCCGCGAAGCAGACATCGACCGCAAAACCTTCTATCTGCATTACGCTTCGATCGACGAGATGCTCGACGACAAGGTGAATCTTATTGTGGGCGAAATTCTCGATGAAGTGGAAGAAGACATGCGTCGTCGTTGCGAAGCCGCAAGCGATGCTTCCGTCGAAGGCGTCGCAACGCCGGCGGTCGAACCTGATCTGCGCGTTTTCTTCGACGGCGTGAACAGGGTCATGCGCGCATACCTCCCCATGAAAGAGCATATCTTTTCAGCCATGCCTGCGGGCATGCTCGCCGATCGGTTGGGCGGGCCTTTGGCGAAAGAAATCAAGCGTCGCGGTTTGGCGCGTCTCAACGTGGAAGAAGACGTGCTTGAAATCTGCATATCTTCGCTCGTGGGGGGCTTTCTCGGCGCATATATCGCATGGCTCGATTACGGCATGCAGGTGTCTGACGAGCGCGTTTCCGACATCGCAAGCCGAATGCTCGGTGCGTGCCTGCGCGAGTTTTCCTAAGAGCGGGGTTCGGGTCAGGTCTTTCTGTCGCTGGCGTAGCTGGGCGCCTTTCATGTCGCAGCCGCTTTCAGCCTAAGTTTCATACTGCATGTTTATTTCGAATATGAAAAACGGCCGTGCTTGATGCACAGGCCGTTTTGCGTCATGCCATGGATTCGTTCGATGCGGACCCATTTTGATGCTGTCAGGTTTCAGACCAGAATTTCTCAAATAGTTCAGGCCTGTTCGAAACGCCTGTTTTTTTGAATATATGGTGCGTGTGGGTCTTGACTGTTCCCACGGCAACCTGAAGTTCGGAGGCGATGTGCTGATTGCCGTGGCCTTCCAGCATGTAAGCAAGGATTTCTTCCTCACGCGAAGACAACCCGTAGCGTTTAGCGAAATAGGGAAGGGCATCGTGAATCCGGCGCTGCTGCGGCTCTTCGCTCGGGGGGGGGTAGCCTCTCTTTTCAATTGTAGGGTGTCTATGGAAAGACGGAAGGCGTATCCGACGATACAAAGGCTCAAGACT
>JAUNLI010000060.1 GCA_030532315.1 Slackia sp. | reverse complement strand
TCCCTATTCGACGGAGTGAATAAAGCGCCCAGACACACTTTTTGTCCTATAGCCCAAAAGAGGCCCTTCGGGGCCTCTTGTTTGTTGCGCCGTCTCAGGCTTTCGCATCGTGTGCGGCGGTGTTTTTCCGATATTGTCGCGAGGGGTCGATTACGCGTGTTTTCCGCAGGTGGGGCAAAGGTCTGCGATCAGGCAGGATGTACATTTCGGATTGCGTGCTCTGCAGAATTCGCGTCCGAAATGCACCCATTGGTGGTTGATGAACAGCCAGTCGCGCTGGGGATAGATTTTAAGCAGTTTGTCCTCGGTTTTTTGCGGCGTGTCGTCATTGCGTGTGGCGAATCCCAAACGGTGCGCGATGCGAAAGACGTGCGTGTCTACGGCAATGCCTTGCGGATTGCGAAACGCCTGGCACATCACCACATTGGCGGTTTTGCGGCCGACGCCTGGAAGCGTTTGCAGCGCGTTCATGTCGTTGGGAACCTCGCCTCCGAAGTCGGCGAGCACGGTCTGCGCGCAGGCGACGATGTTTTTCGCCTTCGCGCGGAAAAAGCCCAGCGGGTGGATGATTGCCTCGATGTCGGCGATGCTTGCGTGCGCCATGGCTTCGGGCGTGCCGAAGCGGGAAAACAATTCGGGGGTGACCTTGTTGACGGCGGCATCGGTGCATTGCGCCGACAGAATCACGGCAATGGTGAGGGTGACCGGGTCGGTGTGGTCGAGCGAGCATTCGCCTTCGCCGTAGTAATCGTAAAGCCGTCGCTCGATTTCTGCGGCTCGTTCGCGTTTCTGGGTCATGTTTTCGCGCGGCATGGCGCACTCCTTCGTGGGAAGACGATCGTTCGCAATGCATTGTAAGACATCGGGGGCGTTTGCATCGCTTTGCGCTCGGCGCCGCATCGGGTATCATCGCGAAAACCGCTTCGACCGAAAGGGGCCGATCATGGAAAAGCCGATGCGACGCTTTGCGACAGCGGCGACGTCTGTCGTGTTGGCGGCGACGCTTGCGGGATCTGTTCTTGCCGGCTGTGCCGACGATTCCGTAACGACACAGGCGCAAGGCGTGCGCGTTCTCGCGGAACCGGATATTCCCGAGCGAACCGACGGCGAAGGCCTTGATGGGTCGATGGCGCCTGTCGTAAGCGAGACCGTCGTTTCTTCGCTTGAAGAATTCGTCGTTCAAAGCGCTTCTGGCATCTTGGGATCCGAGAATACGGGCGACAACGTCATCTATGCGCCGACAAGCCTGTACTATGCGCTTTCCCTTGCCGCTGCCGGAGCGCAGGGCGACACGCGCTCCGAACTCTATGACTTTTTGCATACGCAGGATTCCGACCAGGCAAGGGCCGCCTGTCGGGATTTGGCCCTGGCGCTTCATGCCAACGAGCTCTGCGAGATGAGCATGGCGAATTCGGTCTGGATCGCGGCTCATGCACCGTTTGAAAAAGGCTACCTTGATATCGTGCGCGAAGATTACCTGGCTTCAGCCTACGAGGCCGATTTCGGCACGAAGGAAGTGGATGCGGCCATCTCGTCGTGGATTGCCGACAAGACGGGCGGTTTGCTTGCTCCGCAGGTCGAAACCGATGCCGATTGGCTTTCCGCGCTGGTGAACGCCATGCATTTCAAGGGGTCGTGGGCCGTGCCGTTCGATGCGGACAAGACTTCCGAGGACGTGTTCCATGCGGCGGCGGGCGACACGCAGGCTTCTTTCATGGAACGTAGCGCCGAGAGCGGCTTTCTCGACGGCGAAGGATTCATCCGCGCGGGGCTGTACTTCAACGGCGGCGCGCAGATGCTGTTCGTGCTTCCTGACGAAGGCATCTCTCCCTCCGACATTCTCGCCGATGGGACGGTGCTCGCATCCGCGTTGTTCGACGACAATAACGCCGATGCAGAAATTACCTATCGTATTCCGAAGTTTTCGTTCGATGTCGAGCTGCAGCTTGTCGAGACGTTGCGTTCCATGGGGCTTGAGCTGCCGTTTTCCGATAAGGCCGATTTTTCTGCGATGACTTCGGTACCGGCGTACCTGTCGTCCATCAAGCACGGTTCCTGCGTGTCGATCGACGAAGAGGGCGCCGAGGCGGCGGCTTACACCATGGCAGGCGTTTCGGTCATGTCGATGCCCATGCCGCCCGATTCGCACCTCGATTTCGTTTGCGACAGGCCGTTTTTGTTTGCGATTGTTTCGCCCGAAGGCGCCCCGCTTTTCGTCGGCGTGGTGGAAGACCCCGCAAAGTAGCGCTTTTGGCGGGTGTTTGCGCGCGACGATGGTACGGATGTTATAAAGAATTACGAACAATCGTTTGCTATAATCGTACGAATCATCACGGCCGCTTCGGCGGCCTTGTTCTGTTTGCGTTTCAGGCGTCATCCGAGCGGCGCTGCGGGAGGGATTCTATGCTTATCGACGCGCTTGCCGCATCCATCGAGGAAAGCGGTGCTTTGGCCGAAATATACGCGAAGCTCGATGCGGGGCAGGATGCGGCGCTTGCCGTCGCCGCTTCGGCGCGTCCATTCGTCGTGGCGGCCCGTTTCGCGGCGCATCCCCAGCCGACGCTTGTGGTCATACCCGGGGAAGATGCGGTCGACGGGTTCGTTCGAAACGTTGCGGCCTATCTGGGCGACGAGCGCGTGATGGCATTTCCTGCTCGCACCGATTATCCCTTTGCGCCTAAGGCGGCCGACCCGCGTTTTATCGCGCGTCGCACGAGTGCCGCATGGGCCGTGCAATCCGGCGCCGAAAAGGTGGTCGTGGCATCGGCCGCTTCGATCGTGCGTGCCTTGCCGCCTCGTTCATCGCGTGTTTTCGCCCCCTTGGTCGTGCATCCCGAGCAAGAGGTGGTCGATGCCGGCACGGGGGAGGTGCTCGATTTCGAATCGTTCGCCCAGGGCCTTGTCGCGCGAGGCTTTCTGAACACCGGTGACGCTCTTGAGGGCCCTGGCACGTTTTGTGTGCGCGGCGGTACGGTCGACGTGTTTCCAGGAGATACGCCGTATCCGGTGCGTGTCGATTTCTTCGGCGACGAAGTGGACGAAATCAGGCGTATCGTGCCTTCCACAGGGCAAACCATCATGTCGCTTCCCGAGGCGGTCTTCTATCCGGTGCGCGAATACCGCCTTAGCAAGAAGGCTGTCGCGCGGGCGGCGGGCATCGTTGCCAAACGTGCCGAAAGCGACCCGGTGTGGCGTGAATTGTTCGCAGGCCTTGAGGGCGGCTCCGATTTCCCGGGAGCCGATGCCTTGCTGCCTCTTCTGTATTCGAAAACCGAAACATTGTGCTCGTATGCATCCGAAGAATCCCTGATCGTGCTCAGCGAGCCACGCAGCGTATTCGACGATGCGACGCGTGCGTTCGAGGACGCTTGCGAGAGGGCGAGCGGAAGCCATATAACTCCCGAAGGGCTTTATGTCGGCCCTGCTGCGCTCGACTTCGGGTCGGCGCAGCGTTACACGCTTTCGTCGATCATGCAGGTCGGCGGCATGGTCGACGATCAATTGCCGGTCAAGCGCACCGAGGTGGCGGGCAGTGCCGAAAAGCTTATCGGGCGCTTGCGTTCGTTGGTCGACCAGCGCTACACCGTGGTGTTCAGCGTGCCCGACGTGCGCGCTCGTCGCGATATGAATCTGTTGCTGGTGGACAACTCGCTGCCTGTGGTCGAGATTCTCGATGCCCAAGAAGGCGAGGGCGAATTCGCCGCAGACAACGGCCGTGTTTCCGAGACGAAGCGTCGCGGGCGCACGTCGGCGCGTTCGGGGTCCGACCATGCGGGATGGCATCGTGACGTGCGCAGGCTCAAACGCGGCGTGGTCAACGTGGTGGATGTCGACATACCTTTGGGCATGATCGTTCCCAAGGCGAAGATGGGCCTTGTTTCGGTGCATGACACGCAGGGGCGCACCTCGCAGATTCGCGGCCGTCGCCGTGTCGATCTGACGGAGGTCACCTTCCCGTTCGCTCCGGGCGATTACGTGGTTCATGCCGCTCATGGCGTGGCGTTGTTCAAAGACCTCGTGCGCCAGGATGTCGGCGGCATGATGCGCGATTACCTGCTGCTCGAATATGCCGAAGGGGACAAGCTTTTCGTTCCGGTCGAACAGCTCGACCGCGTGACGCGCTATGTCGGCCCTGAGGGGTCGAGCCCGCGTTGTACGCGGTTGAACACGAGCGATTGGTCGCGTGCGCTGTCGAAGGCGCGCAAGGCCACCAAGCAGCTTGCGTTCGACCTGGTGGACGTCTATACGCGTCGTGCGAACGTGCAGGGCTTTCGCTATGCGCCCGACACCCCTTGGCAGCGCGAGATGGAAGAAGCGTTTCCTTACGAGGAGACGCCCGACCAGCTTGCCGCTATCGCCGAGGTGAAGGCGGATATGCAATCGTCCAAGCCGATGGACCGCCTGGTCTGCGGCGATGTCGGATTCGGCAAGACCGAAGTGGCGCTTCGTGCGGCGTTTAAGGCTACGCAGGATAACAAACAAGTCATGGTGCTGTGCCCGACTACCATTTTGGCGCAGCAGCACTACACCACGTTCAAGGAGCGCTTCGATCCCTTTGGCGTGAAGGTGGAGGTGCTTTCGCGCTTTCGTAGCCCCGCCGAGCAAAAGCTTGCGCTCAAAGGATTCTCCGATGGATCGGTGCAAGTGCTCGTCGGCACGCATCGCCTGCTGTCGCGCGACGTGAATCCGCGTGATCTGGGTTTGGTCATTATCGACGAGGAGCAGCGCTTCGGCGTGGCGCACAAAGAGCAGATGAAAAACCTTCGTGAGCAGATCGACGTGCTTACGCTGTCTGCTACGCCCATTCCGCGCACTATGCAGATGAGCCTATCGGGCGTGCGCGACATGAGCCTGATCCTGACGCCGCCTGATAACCGTCGTCCGGTCGAAGTGCATGTGGGCGAATGGGATGTCGACGTGGTCAGCGATGCCATCAGGCGCGAGCTTGCTCGTGGCGGCCAGGTGTATTACGTGAGCAATCGCGTGCGTACGATTGACGATGCAGTGGCGCGCGTGGGCGAGGCTGCGGCGGAGGCGCGCGTGGGCGTGGCTCATGGCAAGATGAGCAAAGAAGAACTCGAACGCGTGATGGAAGATTTCTCCGCAGGCGCGATCGACGTGCTGGTGGCAACCACGATTATCGAAAGCGGCATCGACAATCCGCACACTAATACGCTCATCATCGAAGACTCTCAGCGTTTGGGTCTTGCTCAGATGTATCAGCTCAAGGGGCGTGTGGGCCGCAGCTCGCAGCAGGCTTACGCCTACTTCATGTTCCCCGAGAACATCAGCCTGACCGAAGAGGCTATGGCGCGTCTCGATGCGATCAACGAACATCGCGATTTGGGAAGCGGCATGCGCGTCGCCATGCGCGATTTGGAAATTCGCGGCGCGGGCAGCTTGCTGGGCGCCGAACAAAGCGGCAATATGAGCGGCGTGGGCTTCGATTTGTTCGCGCAGATGCTCAGCCAGGCAGTATCCGACGCGCGCGAAGGAAAACCCGATGCGGGAGACGGCCTTCCGCCCGCGCTTTCCGATATCACGGTCAACGTGCCCGAACATACGTATATTCCCGAGGAGTATGTCTCCGATGCTGACGAGCGGGTGCTGCTCTATCGCAAGCTCGCCTGTGCGGAAGTGCCTGAAACCGTCGACGAGCTGCTTGAGCAGACGAAAGCGCGTTATGGTGCTATGCCTCAAGCGTGCGAGAACATGTTCGCGAAATCACGCTTGCGTGCTTGGGCATCCGAGCATGGTGTGAAACTGGTTAGCGTGGTGGCAGGCAAGGTGACCGTCGAGCCTGTCGAGGTGGGGCGCGATGCATTGACGCCGCTTCGTCGCTATGGAGCGCGCTATGTTGCGCAGACTTCCAAGCTGTCCGTTCCGGTGAAGTATTTCAACCTCGCCGAAGGGGAGAGCCTGATCTGCGCCATCGAGGGCCTTTTGTGCGATTTGACAGAAGGCGGCGTTTCCCGCGCAAGGCAGGCGCGATGAGCGCGCAGCGGGTTTCGCGCGCCGCGTCGCCGCAGGGCGGTAAGGCGCGTTCGGACGGCAAGCGCGCCGTCGCGAAGCCCAAAGCGGCCCAGACGGACAGAAAGGTGCAGTCGAAAACTCCATCGAGGTCGGCGGGCGGCAAGGCTTCTTCGGCCACGAAGGCGGCGGGGGCGAAAGCTTCTGGGGCGAAGGCTTCGGCATCGAGAGGCGCGGGCGCGTTTTCTCGGTCGGCGGCGCGTTCGAAGGCACCTGCCACGAGCAAGAAAAAAGCTGCTGTCAAATCAATGCCGACAAAAGGCGCTTCTCGCCAGGGGCGTCGTTCGGGCGGTATCGTAAAGCGCGGATTGCGTGCGTTTGCGCAGTCGTATTTGGTGCGCTTCGTGGCAGTGCTCGTTTTGGTCGTTACGGCGGTTTTTGTTGCGGTAAGCGCGTTTTCGGCCCAGTCGAATGCGCCTGCCGCTCAACGCGCTGACGGTCTGCCGATTTACATCACCGACGAGATGATCGATACGGCACGTGCGATGCGGCATGAATACGGCCATCCTGCAGGGTGCACCATCGCTCAGATCATCCAGGAGAGCGGGCAGGGAACGTCGCTTTCGATGCTTGCGGAGCGCGATAACAATCTTTTCGGCATGAAATGGGCCGATTCGTTTTCAGGCAAGCATGGAGTCGCAGGACCTGTTCAATGGGGTACTAACGAGGAATATGACGGTAAGACGGTTTCGATCGAAGACGCCTTCGTCAAGTTTGAGTCGAAAAAGGCATGCATCGAATTTCGCTCGAGCGTTTTTCTGCAGTCGTCCACTTATGCCGACAACCCCACGATTTGCCGCGCCATTGAAACGAACAATTCGGCGCTTATGGCATGGGGGCTTCAGGACGCAGGATGGGCGACCGACGGCTCGTATGCCGAACATCTCGTGTCCATCATGGACCAATACGATCTGTATCGCTTCGATTCGTAAGTGAGGCGCGGTTGCGTATTCGAATCGGTGTTGCGGCTCTCTTCATGTTGTGGGGCCGGGCTCGATTGCGGAAGGCCTCCTAGCTCTGAACCGCCTCCCATTTCTTGGACAAGAGAAAAGAAGCGGGAGGCTTTCTTTATGGCGATTTACGAAAGACGCACGAGAGAGCTCGTCGCGGACATGTTCGAGCGATGCTTTGCCGTGCTAGAACGAGAACCTGTCGGACGGGCGCGCCGGCGCAGCAGGTTCTCGGCGCTGCATGAGGCATCCCAGCGCTTCGGCTGCATGCGCTTTTCTGAGCTGGTCGCATTGGAAAAGGAAGCGCTGTTCCTCTTCGTAAAAACCTGTGTCAGCGAGGCGTTCGATTGCGCGTTTCGAACGTTTTTCGGCGATAAGCATGCAGGCGGATTCCGCGTTCTTTTCGAGTTGGCGTGCAAATGAGGCAATTGCTTCACGTTCGATTGCTGCTCTTCCCGCAAGCCGTTCGACGAGCGCCTGGGTTTTGGTGAGAAACGCCCTGTCGCCTGCGAGCAGATCGTCGTAGGCGCGCATGTTGAAGGGAACCGTGAAGCAGGCGTCTCCCTCGCTTGCTACGTCGGGCGTTTCGACGGTTTCGAACTGCGCTTTGTCATTTTCGCGATAAGGTCTCGCGTCGAACAGCCCGCGCACGCCTGCAGGAATGTAGACGACGGTGTCGAGCGCTTCGAGACGAATCCATCCTCCCGAAAACGATCGTTCGCCGATCGAACGCACGCTGCGAGGGATGCGCACGACACAGGTTTCCGCTGCATGCATAAAGCATCCGCGGCCGATGCGTTCGACCTGTTCGCCGATTACGATGCGTTCGGCCCCTTCGCATACGTTTCCGTCTTCTATCTCCTTCACGCCGGCTGGCATGACGGCGGATTTTACGCGCAAGGGCAGCGAGCGCCGTCCTATGCGCGCAAGCACCGATTCGCCAACGCACTCGGGCGGCACGACGGCCGTTTTTTCATGCGAAGACGTTACGAGCGCTGCATTGCCGTCGGCATCGAAGTCGAATACGTCGCCGTCGATGATGCGGTAGGCGGGCGAAACTGCGCGCCGTCCGGCCTCTTTCAGGGTGTGCGCGAACTCGGTTTCGGGGTTTCTGATCCACAGAAGCGCGCCATCGATGTCGTCGCGGGCTTCTTCCAGGCTGTCAGGGCAGACGATTCTTTTCGGCGGGTGCGGGGTGTGCAAAAACGCATCAGGGCGGATGGCGCGCACGCCGTTGCGCACTTCAACGCATTCGCCATACGGATAGGCCTGTGCGATCAGCGTTTCGCCGTTGCGCGAATAAAGCGAGCCGCCTTCCGCGAACAGGGCCGGATTGTCGGGATGTACGAGATATTCGACTTCATCGGGGTAGCGCGTGAGTTTGCTCCATTGCACATGGCGGGTTCCGAAGCGCGTAAGCGTCGAAGGTGCGAAAAGCCGCTCGAAACAAAGGGGAGAAAGCGCTCCGTCGGCGGTTTCTTTCATTCCTTCCGGCAAAACGAGCAGGCGCAGGCCCACGCCGTATGACAGCCACGGGCGAAATGCATCGGCGGCAATGCGCACCAAGGGCACGCCGTCGATCGCGGCAGGCAGACGCAAGACAAGTCTGCCGTCGGGTAGCCCGGCATCGCGGACGAGGGAATGCAGGTCGGCTGCTAGCAGGGCGCATCCGTCCGGTTCGGGCCAAAGTGCAAATGCCCCGCCGTCGCCCGCCAACGCGGCGGCCGCTTCGCCGTCTAGATAAACAGGTTCTGTGCAACGGCGCACCAGCTCGTCGATGGGCGTGGCGTCGTCGAAAAATAGGATGTCGGAAAGGGCTTCGCGCACGGCGTCGTTCATGTGGTCCTCCCTGTGCACGGATGCGGAAAATGCCGATTCCCACCATGGTAGCGCACCCGCGACCATCCGGCGTCCATGACGTTCGGCTCCTTGCTTGCGTCGCCATTGCGTTATGATGCTTCGTGAAGGTCGTTTCACGAGAAGGGCGGCATCTTATGGCGCTTGGTAAGAACGACGATGCCCGGGCGGGCATCGAAGCGCAGGGCCTGTCGAACGGCCGCCATACTGCGCTTTCCTGCGAGCTGATCGAATATGCAAAAGAGACGTTGCTGGTGGCGTTGCGTTTTCTGGAGCCTGCGATATCACGTCTCGAATGCGTGTCTGCTCCGGGGTCGCTTTTTGCAACCGACGGGGCGGCGGTTTATTACGACCCCGAGCTTACGGTGCGCTCGTTTTCCGAAGAGCCCGCGCGCCTTGCGCGCGACATCCTCCATATGACGCTGCATTGTCTGTTTCGCCATCCGTTCTCCAATGCGACGTTTCGTCCTGCGTTATGGGATCTTGCCTGCGACGTGGCGGTGGAAAGCTGCATGAACGATTTGGGGCTTTCGGAAATATCCTGCCGTCGCGCTTCTTTTCAAGAGCCTCTGTATGCGCGCCTGTGCGCCGACATGCCGTTTATCACGGCCGAATCACTGTATTACCGATTTCTCGACGACGGCATCGCAGACGAAGAAGCGATCGAGCTGCGTCGCGCCTTTTTCGTCGACGACCACGCGCTCTGGATGCGCGGCACGGTCGTTCGTGACGCACAACCTGCAGCGCAAGCCGGCGTTGGCGGGCTATTCCCGCAGCCTGAGGCCGAAGATGCCGCGCGGACGAACGCGGGCGGCAAAGATGCGCGCGATAGTGACGAAGATGTTTGCGACGAGGCTCTCGATGAGGGCATGCGCGATCCGGGCGACGTTGCGCCCGAGTTCGCCGACGATGCATTGGCGTCCATGATGCTGTCCTACGCTTCCGCCGCCCGCGTCGATGCGCTCGAGGCGGCCGAATCGTGCTACGGCGCGGGCGGTATTCCATCGCCCGATGTGGCCGCGATGGGCATGCCCGAGCCGCAGCAGCGCACGCGGCCTTTGCCCACCGATTCGTTCAACGAAGCCATGCAGACGCAGTGGCGCGAGATATCGCTGCGCGCCGACGTGGCGCTCGATGATTTCTCCCAACTCTGGGGTGCATTTGGCGGCGAATTCTCCATGGCGCTCAAACGCTCTAACGTCGACCGAGTCGATTACGGCGAATTCCTGCGCCGTTTCGTATCGCGCGATGAGCAGATGATGGTCAACGACGAAGAATTCGATTACGTGTATTACTGCTATGGGCTGGAACGGTACGGCAACATGCCCCTGATCGAGCCGCTGGAATACGCCGATGACGGCCGCATCCGCGATTTCGTGATCGCGATCGACACGTCCGCCTCGACGAAGGGCGAGACGGTGGCCGCCTTCGTCGAGCGTACATGCGACATCCTGGAAGATGCGGGCTTGTTCTCGGACGCGCTCAATCTCTATCTGATTCAGTGCGACGCGCAGATTCAAGACGTCGCGCGCATCGCGAGCCGCGCTGACGCGCGCGCCTGGGCCGACGGGCTCGAGCGAAAGGCTTCGGCGGCACGGACTTCCGCCCTGTGTTCTCCTATATCGACGACCTGATGGACGCGGGCGAGCTGGCGCATCTGAAAGGCCTGCTCTATTTTACCGACGGGCAGGGGGCGTATCCGCGCATGAAGCCGCGCTACGACGTGGCGTTCGTGCTGACCGACGAGGCGTATATCGAAGAACCCGACGTTCCTCCGTGGGCGTTGCGCGTCAAGATCGGCTCCGGGGAATTTTGCAATGGCGACGAGGAGGGCATGCGATGAACATCCGCCAGGCGAAAGAAGAAGTGGCACGTGCGGTCGAGGTGTATTTAGCCAAAGATGAAAACGGTTCGTACCTCATTCCGATCGAGCGGCAGCGCCCGTTGTTTTTAATCGGCGCGCCCGGCGTGGGAAAGACCGCCATCATGGAGCAGGTGGCGCGCGAAATGGGCATCGGTCTGGTGAGCTATTCCATGACGCACCACACGCGTCAAAGTGCGCTCGGCCTGCCCTATATTGCAGAGCGCTCCTTCGACGGCGAGACGTTTAGCGTGTCCGAATACACCATGAGCGAAATCATCGCGTCGGTCTATGAGAGCATGGCGGAGACGGGCAGGCGGGAAGGCATTTTGTTTTTGGACGAAATCAACTGCGTCTCGGAAACGCTCACGCCCGCCATCCTGCAGTTCTTGCAGTACAAGGTGTTCGGCCGTCATCAGGTTCCCCAGGGCTGGGTGGTGGTCACGGCTGGCAACCCGTCCGAATACAACCGCAGCACGCACGATTTCGACGTGGCCACATGGGACCGCCTCAAGCGCATCGACGTGGAGCCCGATTACGAGGCGTGGAAGGCTTATGCCCTCGCGACGCGCGTGCATCCGGCGATTATTGCGTACTTGGATGCGGAGACTTCTGATTTCTACCATATCGAGGCAACGCTCGACGGCAAGGCGTTCGTTACGGCTCGCGGCTGGGACGATTTGTCACGCGTGATGCGCGTTTACGAAGCGCGCGGTATTCCCGTGACCGAGCGTCTGATCGCCCAGTATGTGCAGGATGCGCGCACGGCGAAGCGCTTCGCGGTGTACTACGACCTGTTCAACAAGTATCGTTCCGATTACCAGATCGACGCGATTCTGGAGGGGGGCGTCGAAGGGCACGTGGTCGAGCGCGCCAAGGCGGCGCCGTTCGATGAGCGCGTTGCTCTTGTCGGCCTGCTGTCGAGTTCGCTTGCCGGGCGTCTGCATGCCGTCATGCTGCAAGATGCCGCCACCGAGTTTGCCTTCGCTGCCGTCAAGTCGGTGGCCGAAGATTGCAAGAACAATCGGGCCGATGCCGCCGATGTGCGTGCAGCCTGTTCATCTGCGGCGATGGAATACGACGCTCGTGCGAAAGAAGGTCGCGAAAGCAGGCTGATGTCCACCGACGAGGGCTCGTCGCTTATGACGGCCGCCCGCTTTTTGCGCGCCATTGCCGACGAGACGGCTTCCGTCGATTTGGCGCAAGCGAAGGGGCGTTTCGGGCAGTGTGCGCAGCGGCTCGATGATGCGGTGGCCGATGCGCAGGGCGCGCTCGACAGTGCTTACGCATTTTTGGATGCGGCGTTCGGTACGGGTAAAGAGGCGCTGCTGTTTACTACGGACATTTCCGCGGATGCGTCGGTGGTTTCGTTCATCGGCCGTTACGGGTCGGAAAGCTATCGTACGCACAGTCGCGATTTGATGCTTGAGGAGCGCGCTTCTGCATTGCAGGAGCGTGCGATGAAGGCGGTCGAGGCGCATTAGGCGCAGGGCTTCGCGCCCGCACGGCGGCTGCCCGCTTTTGCGTGCGCGCCTCGGGCGTCTTGGCGTCATGCGGGCTTGGCGTCATTCGGCTTCCGGTGCCACCTCTGGCATCGTGGGCTTTTTGCGCCACTGGGCTCCTGGCGTCATGTTGACCGTGACGTGGCACGGCCCTCTCGTCACGATTTTTGACGATTTGTGCGCGAAATTTGCAGTCGGCGGTCTTTTTCCGCGGACTTCGTCTTATTGTTGTCAGCATCATGCCAGGTCGAAAACGGACGGATGGGCTTTCGGGAGGTTGCGAACTCGAAAATCAGCCCTTTTAAGACCGCCTACTGCAAAAAAGATGCACGAACTGGCTTGTTTGCGACGAAAGGA
>JAUNLI010000214.1 GCA_030532315.1 Slackia sp. | reverse complement strand
GGCGGATGCAGTCGGCGTGAAGGCGGGGCGTAGCGTACTTCGGTACGTGAGCCCCGCCTGGAGCGCCGAATGCGCCGCCCCGCCCGTCCGCAGCCGGACGACTCGTTCCGTCGGCCGGGAGGCCGACGGAACCTAGATCTCCATGACCTCGGCTTCCTTCTTCTTCAGCATCTCATCGACAGAAGCAACGAATTTGTCGGTGAGCTTTTGCACCTGCTCCTCGGCGCGGCGGGCGTCGTCTTCGGAAATCTCGGAATCTTTCTTCAGACGCTCGATCTTGGCGTTGGCGTCGCGGCGGGCGTTACGCACGGCAACACGGGCCTCTTCGGCATACGTCTTGCAGTCTTTCACCATTTCTTTGCGGCGCTCTTCGGTCAAAGCGGGAATGGGAAGGCGAATCACCGCACCGTCGTTGGACGGAGTAATGCCCAGATCGCTTGCCAGAATGGCAGCCTCGATGCCGCGAAGGGAAGACTTGTCCCACGGCTCGATCATAAGCATGTGGGCGTCGGGGACCTTCACCGCGGCCATCTGGTTGATGGGGGTCGGCACGCCATAGTAGTCGACCTTGATCTTGTCGAGCATCATCGGGTTCGCACGTCCGGTGCGCACGCCCGCGAAAGCCTCTTTCAGATTGTCGAGGCCCTTGTTCATGTTGGCCTCGGCAGCGCTCATGATTTCTGCAGTCATGTCTAGTTCCCCTTTTCTCTAGTACACAAGCGTTCCGACGTCTTCGCCCTTAAGGATGCGGCCGATGTTGCCAGGCGTGGTCATATCGAACACGAGCAGCGGCATCTCGTTGTCCTTGCACAGCGAGATAGCGGCGGCATCCATGACGTTGAGTTCTTTGGTAAGCACGTCGAGGTAGCTGATCTTATCGAACCTCACGGCATCGGGATTGGTCTTGGGATCGCTGTCGTAGATGCCATCGACCTTGGTAGCTTTCATCATGCAATCGGCATCGATTTCGCATGCACGCAACGCAGCCGTGGTGTCGGTGGTGAAATACGGGTTGCCCGTACCTGCAGCGAAAATTACAACACGGCCCTTTTCCATGTGGCGAATCGCACGAAGGCGAATGTAGGTTTCGGCCACCTGGTGCATCTCGATTGCGGACTGAACGCGCGAAGAAACCCCATGACGCTCCAGACCGTCCTGCAAGGCAAGCGCGTTCATGACGGTGGCAAGCATACCGATGTAGTCGGCTTGCGCGCGGTCCATGCCGTCGGCGCTGCCGGCAACGCCGCGGAAAATATTGCCGCCGCCGACCGTGATTGCAACCTGAACGCCGTCTTCAACGATCGCTTTGATCTGTTCGGCCAAATCATCGATCACTTTCGGGTCGATGCCGTAACCCGCATCGCCCATCAAAGCCTCGCCAGAAAGCTTCAGCAGCACACGATGGTATTTATAACCTTCAGCAGGCATGAAATCCCCTTTCGAAAGAATCATGGTATCCGCGTTATTGTACGCTAGCAAAAAGGGCCGCGCCTCCAAAAGCGCGACCCTTTTTCTTTGTTCATTGAAATTGCCGGACAAGGCGCTTGGCATTTCCCGAGGTCGCGTAGTGCCGACCTGGCACAATGCCCGTGCCCGCTCCAAAGTGCGACTTAGTAGCCGAAGCCGAACAGTCCGCCGCCGTTGCCA
>JAUNLI010000059.1 GCA_030532315.1 Slackia sp. | reverse complement strand
AAAACATCGGAATCAAAGTAGTCAGCGCCGCAACGGGAATCACGCTGCTCGCCCCTGCCATCGCCGTCGCCTCCACGGCACCCGCCGACGCCGCGGCCGGCGATGCGAACGCCTCGCAAACATGGACCCACGTCGACGCATCCCGTCCTTCCGACGAGCAGACCGTCGCCAATGTCCAAGGCGATTTCGGATACACCCAGGCCACCATCACCCCGAACGAGAAGATTGCGGCCGTGTTCAATCGCGGAGCCGCAGCCCTGTGCAATGCGACGACGGAACTTACCATCGCTTCGCCGAGCGACTGGACCATCTCGGTTACGGGAGACGTGGCAAACGCCTATTCCGCCACCCTCGCCGAGCTTGAAAGCGACGAGCAGACAAGCACCGTCATGGGATGCTCCTGCGCCTCCAACGGCGTCGGCGGCCTTGCCGTCATCAACGCCGAAGTGACCGGCGTGCCCCTGGCCTCGGTCATCGAAAAGGCCCAACCGCTCGAGGGCGTCAACGTGGTGGTTCTGGTATCCGAAGACGGCCACCAGATCAAACTTCCGCTGGCCTACGTCCTGCAACGCCAGGCCGTGGTGGCAAGCCAGATCAACGACGAAGCCCTGAGCGAATCGGTCGGCGGCACGAACCAGCTGTGGATCGATTCCACCGCCGCGAAATATTTCGCACGCAACATCGTCGAAATTCGCCTGGAAACCATGGCTGATTTGCCGAGCGACCCCGGCAGCGAAACCCCGGAGGAGGGCGAATACGTCAATCGCCCGAACGTCGGCATCACCGGAGCCGAGGCATAGTCCAAGACCCGCAGTGCGGCCGCTCCCCTTCGCGGCCGCACCCCCTCCTACGAAAAGCCCGCTTCATGCGGGCTTTTCGCTTTAAGGGCTTTTCGCGCACGACGGGCAGGCGAAGGCGGCAAGCGCTAGAATGCTCGAACGACTTTGAACCGTTTCCGCGGACGGGATGCCCAAGACGCAGCCCTTCGCGACCGACCTACCGGAGCATCTATGCTGCACATCATCGAAACCCTGGCACACGAACTCGGCATCTCCACCGCACAGGCGCAATCCGTCATCACGCTCATCGACGACGGCAACACCATCCCCTTCATCGCGCGCTACCGCAAGGAAGCCACCGGAGGCATGGACGACGTGACCTTGCGCGCCTTCGACGAGCGCCTTTCCTACCTACGCAACCTGGAAGCGCGCAAGGCGGAGGTGATCGCCGCCATCGACGAGC
The DNA here is from genome assembly GCA_030532315.1 of Slackia sp. GTDB lineage: Bacteria > Actinomycetota > Coriobacteriia > Coriobacteriales > Eggerthellaceae > Slackia. Next base: position 11,496 of record JAUNLI010000059.1, on the reverse strand, counting down.
AGGGGAAGCTGACCGCCGAGCTACGCAATGCGATCGAGGCCGCCACGGTCATGCAGCGCGTCGAAGACCTGTACAAGCCGTTCAAGAAGAAGCGCGCGACCCGAGCCTCAAAGGCGCGCGATGCCGGACTCGAACCCTTGGCGAACCTCATCATGGCGCAGGCTTCAAACGTAGAAAGCGCGCTTGCCGAAGCCGCCTCCTATGTCAACGCCGAAGGGGGCTTCCCTGACGCTGAGTCGGCCCTGCAAGGCGCCCGCGACATCGTGGCTGAAACGATCGCCGACGACGCCGAGCACACCGCCGCCCTGCGCGCGTTCACGCACAAAACCGCACAGCTCGAAACCGTCGCGACCGATGCCGACGAGAAAACGGTCTACGAGGCCTATTACGACTTCTCCGAGCCCGCGTGCCGCATTCCGAACCATCGTGTACTGGCCGTCAACCGCGGCGAAAAAGAGGGCCGGTTGCGCGTGCACGTGCGCACCGACGCAGACGAGGCAATCCATATGCTTGGCAGGCGCGTCGTACGTCGACACGGACCGTTCGCCGACGACCTGGACGCAGCCGTCGCCGACGGATACAAACGCCTGATGGCTCCCGCACTCGAACGCGAGCTGCGCGGCGAGCTTACCGAGCGCGCCCAGAAAGACGCCATCGCCGTCTTCGCCAAAAACACCGAAAGCCTGCTGTCTCAGCGCCCCGTGAAAGGCGCGCGCATCATCGCCTTGGACCCAGGATATCGAACGGGCTGCAAGGTTGCGGTGCTCGACGAATTCGGCAAGCTGCTCGACCACACGACGGTCTACCCCACCCCGCCGCGCCGCGACATCGCAGGCACGAAACGCACGCTCGAGCTGCTGGTTCGCCGCCACCGCATCAACACCATCGTCATCGGAAACGGCACCGCCAGCCGCGAAACCAAGGAAGTGGTTTCCGACTTCATCGCGGAATCGGGCGCCGATCTGCGCTATACCATCGTCAACGAGGCGGGCGCGTCGGTCTATTCCGCCTCGAAGCTTGCAAGCGAGGAATACCCCGACCTCGACGTAACCACCCGCGGAGCCATGAGTTTGGGGCGACGCCTGCAAGACCCCTTGGCCGAACTGGTGAAGATTCCCGTGCAGTCGATCGGCGTGGGTCAGTATCAGCACGACCTCGACCAGGCGGAGCTGGGCCGTGCGCTTGCAAGCGTAGTGGAACGCACCGTCAATCGCGTGGGAGTGGACCTCAACACCGCAAGCGCTAGCCTGCTCGGCTATGTAGCGGGAATCACGCCTTCGATTGCGAAAAACATCGTGGCCTATCGCGAAGAACACGGCGCATTTACCAGCCGCACCCAATTGAAAAAAGTGCCGCGACTCGGCCCGAAGGCATACCTGAACTGCGCGGGATTCCTGCGCATCGCAGACGCGAGCAATCCGCTCGACGCCACCGGCGTGCATCCCGAAAGCTACACGATCGCCAAAGCGCTCCTTGAGCAAGCAGGCGTGAAGCCGAGCGCCCTCGCACGCGGCGGCATCCCCGACATCAGGGAGCGTCTCGGCAACACGGCGGCGCTTGCGGAAAAGCTCGGATGCGGAGAACCCACCCTGCGCGACATCATAGCCGAGCTGGAAAAACCGGGACGCGACCCGCGCGAAGACGCCCCCGAGGCCGTCTTCAGCACATCGGTGCGCGACTTCGACGACTTGTCTTGCGGCATGGAGCTGACGGGCACGGTGCGCAACGTGGTCGACTTCGGCGCGTTCGTGGACATCGGCGTCAAGCAAGACGGTCTGGTGCATATTTCCAAGCTTTCGAAACGCTTCGTCAAGCATCCCAGCGACGTGGTGGCGGTGGGCGACACCGTAACCGTCTGGGTGGAAAAAATAGACAAAGAGCGCGGCAAGATATCGCTTTCCATGGTCGGGCCCCGCTAAAAGCGGACCCGGGTTGCCCGCGCCTTCGACACGCAGACAACCCGAACTGCGCGCAGCGCGCACGGTTCGTCCGATTCACACATCACGCTGCTATCATGGGGCGAACGAAATCGCACATATCGCGAAAGGGGTTGGCATGACCAGCAGGAAGCGTTCGGCTCTGGCGAAACAGACGGCCGCATTCAAAGCCGGCCTCGGGGGCATGGACGACGTGTTCGCCCGCGAGGAAGAACGTCGCAACGCTCAAGCGCACGAGCACGACGAGGCACTGCGCCGCAAGGCCTGCGAATCGAAAAACCGCTATCGCAGCCGCGCAGACGCCGAAGCCGCCATCGCCTCGTGCGCAGAGCACGGGACACGGGGGCTTCATAGCTACCGATGCCCCTATTGCAACGGGTGGCACCTGACATCCAAGCCGCAGCGCGAAAAATAGCGCCGCATCGAAAAAGGAGGGCGACGAGCATGTTCGAACTGCTCACGAAATGCTTCGTGAAAAACGCCGACGACACCGAAAACCCGGCGGTGCGTACCGCCTACGGCACGTTCGCAAGCATCGTGTGCATCCTTTGCAACGCGGTGCTTTGCGTGGCGAAAGGCCTCGTCGGGGTAATGGCCGGATCGGTCGCGATCGTGGCCGACGCGCTTAACAACCTCTCCGATGCATCGAGCAACATCATCAGCCTGTTCGGGTTCAAGCTGGCAAGCAAGCCGCCCGATGCCGAACACCCTTACGGCCACGGCCGCTTCGAATATTTGTCGGGCCTGGCCGTCGCCGTACTCATCCTGGTGATCGGCGTCGAGCTGATCCGCTCGTCGTTCGACAAAATCGTCAACCCCGTACCGGTGGAATTCAGCGGCGCGTTGGTTGCCGTGCTCGTGATGTCGATCGTCGTGAAGCTGTGGATGGCGGCCTTCAACAAGAGCCTCGGAACGCGCATTTCGTCAAGCACGCTTCTGGCCACGGCGGCCGATTCGCGCAACGACGTGATTGCCACCGCGGCCGTCCTGGCCTGTACGTTAATCGCCGAATTCAGCGGCGTGAACCTGGACGGCTGGGCAGGCCTCGCCGTGGGCGCGTTCATCGTCTACAGCGGCGTCGAGCTGGTGCGCGACACCGTCGACCCCCTGCTTGGCAAAGCCCCCGACCCTGCATTCGTCAAACATATCTACGACAAGATCGTCAGCTATCCGGGCGTCTTGGACACGCACGATTTGATCGTACACGACTACGGCCCGGGCCGCCGCTTCGCGAGCGCACATGTGGAGATGGCCGCCGAAATGGACCCGCTCGAAAGCCATGATGTGATCGACAACATCGAAGAGGCCTTCCGTACCGAAGACAACCTGCTGCTGGTGCTGCACTACGACCCCATCGTCACGTCGGATTCCGCCGTGGGCGGCTTACGGCATTGGATCGCCGACAACATCCGCCGCATCGATGCGCGATTGACCATCCACGACCTGCGCATCGTGCCAGGCCCCACACATACCAACGTGATCTTCGACGTGCTTCGCCCGCATGATTTGAAGCTTTCAGACGAAGAACTGAGCGACCGAGTGTCGGAAATCGTCAAAGAACACCGCCCCGACGCGATATGCAAGATAACCATAGACGACAGCTTCGCGTCGTCGAAATAACGCAACGCACGACAGCCTGTCCACGCAAAGAAACGAGCGCAGCCGATCGCAAAACCGAACCACCGGCCGCGCTCGAAACAAAACCCGCAGGCAGCCGAACAGCCGCAACATGCGCAAAGCCCGCAGGCAGGCGCTGCAGAGGCGCAAACGCCCCGTCTTCGTCAGCTTCGCCCGCCCATCCGCTCGGCATACCACGCAACGGTTGCACGCAGACCTTCGGCAAAAGGCGTCGCCGGACGCCATCCCAGTTCGCGGGCGGCCTTTTCACAATTCATCGCATAGCGCCTATCATGGCCGAGCCGATCGGCAACATGCTCGACGGAAAAAGCCGCCGCATCGCCAAAGCCCATATCACGCAGCACCGCGCGCAATTCATCGAGCAGGCTCGAATTCGACAGCGCGCAACCGCCGCCCAGATTGTAGACCTGCCCCGCAACGCCTTTGACCGCTGCCGCCCCAATGCCGCGACAGCAGTCTTCGACATACAGCCAATCGCGCACGTTGCATCCGCTTCCGTACAAAGGAAACGTCCTTCCCTCCAACGCGCACGATATGGCCTTGGGTATGAACTTCTCGGAATGCTGGCGCGCTCCGTAGTTGTTGGAGCAGCGCACGACGATCGCGGGCAGTCCGTATGTCTGCCAATACGACCGGACGAACATCTCCGCCGCAGCCTTCGATGCCGCATAGGGCGAACGGGGAAGCAACGGGGCGTCTTCTGCAAATGCATCCGAACGAGCAGGGCCATCAGCCTGCGCAAACGGCAGATCGCCATACACTTCGTCGGTTGAGACGTGAACGAACAGGCGTCCTTCGCCGAAGCCGCCTTCGCGCATCCATGCAGTGCGCGCCGCGTCGAGCAACGCAAGCGTTCCTTCCACGTTGGTGCGCTGGAAAAGCCCCGGCTGCGCAATCGAGCGATCGACATGCGATTCGGCAGCGAAATGAACAACGACATCCGGCGCAAACCGCGCGAAAACATCGGCCATAGCGACTTTGTCGCACACGTCGGCATGCACGAACGCATAGCGCGCATCATCCTGCACGTCCGCGAGATTGCACGGCGCGGCGGCATATGTCAAAGCATCGACGTTCACCACGCGCACATCGGCGCGCTCGGCCAACATGAGCCGTATGAAATTCGAACCGATGAAGCCCGATCCGCCCGTCACCAGAATCGTCTGCGCACAGCCGCCCGTCAAACCCACGCTTCCCCTTTCGACAACCCGTCACGCTGCAAAAATGCCGTCGCCCGCATGCGTCGGCGCGCCTGCGTCACGGCCCCCGTTCGCAAGGGTATACAATACAGCAACCATATCGAACAAAGGAAAGCCATGCGAACCATTCCCGCCATCGACATGAGCGGCCGCCCCAATACAACGCGCGCCGCCTGCTCCGTTCTCGTTTCAAGCGCGCTCGTTTTCGCCGGCCTCGGACTGCCTCTGCACGAAGGCCACGCATCGCCCGCCCAAACGGCCTTCGAACAAGATGCCCGCTACGCAAGCGCCGCCGCAAACGAAGCGCCCGAAACCGACGGTATTTTGATCGTCGCCGGCGCAGACGCTGCAGCACGCGCCTTGTCCGCAGACACAAAAGACAACACGACGCCCGACGAACTGACGCGAAGCCTTCAAGACGCAGGACTCAAGGAGACGAAGCGCGGCTTGGCAGGCGACGGCTCGCTGGTCGTGACGGCGCAGCCCTCAAACGACGCAGACATCGACGACGCGATCGCAGCCGCCGAGGCGATCGAAGGCGTGGTGTGCGCACAGCCGAATTACGTATACAGCCTCATCGATGCGATCGAAGACCCCGTGGCCGCCTCGGTCGAAACCCTCGAAGAAGAGGCCGCGCCGCTTGCGGCGCTTGCCGCCAACGACCCGTTCGCCCGCATCGCCGACCCCGGCACGCCGCACAACCAGTACTGGCTTTACAACTCGAATTTCGACGACGCATGGAACAGCACGCAAACGAGCGGCAACGTGGCCATCGCCGTGCTCGACACCGGAGCCATGGCCGCCCATCGCGACCTCGCCGCCAACATCCTGACCGAATATGGCTGGGACGCCCACGAAGGCACACCGCTCTATGCCGACGGGCAAAACCCCTTCAACGGAGGCCACGGAACCCTGGTGGCGGGCGCTGCAGCAGCCGAGGCGAACAACGGCTTCGGCATGGCAGGCGCATCGTTTAACGCATCGGTCATTCCGGTGAAGGTATGCGACGATAATCCGACGAAGCCCAAAATCACATCCGCCGACCTCATCGCCGCCTATGACTACGTGCTGGCCCTGGCAGACAGCGGCAAGGCAAACGTACGCGTCGTCAATCTAAGCCTGGGCGCCTACGGAGCCACCCTGGACGACCGCGAGCTTGAAAAGCGCATCGTCGCGGCAAAAGACAAGGGCATCGTCACCGTATGCGCAGGCGGCAACGGCGATCAGATTTCCACGCCCGACACCCGCCCGATCTATCCCGCAGATTTCGACGCATGCGTGTCGGTCACCGCGCTCAACGCAGACGGCACCAACATCGCCTGGTCCGACTACAACGAATTCAAAGACATCAGCGCCCCCGGACGCTCCATCACCTCCTTGCGCGCCAGCGCCGACGGCAATACGGAGGGGTTCACCGCCGCCTCGGGAACCTCGCTTGCCGCGCCGATCGTTTCGGCCGCGTTCGCCCTGATGTTCGCCGCCGAGCCCGACGCGACCGTCGACGAGGCGAAAGAGGCCCTCTACGAATCGGCCGCTCCCGTAAACGACCCCGAAAACGACCGTTCTCAGGCAAGCGGCAGCCATGGCGCGCTCGACGCTGCAGGCGCCCTCGACTATCTTGCGAAGCACCATTCCGCGTTTTCCGACGTGGCGCCGGGCGAATGGTTCTTCGAACCCGTGCATTACGTAAGCGAACGCGGCATCATCAACGGCTGGGACGGAGCCTTCCACCCCGACCAAACCCTCACGCGCGAACAGGCGGCGCAGATTCTGTACAACCGCTTCGGCAACGGCACGATCAGCGCGCCCGCCCAGCTGGCCGACGTCGAACAGGGCCAATGGTACGCCCCCGCCGTGAACTGGGCGGTCGAAAGCGGCATGATGGTCGGACTGTCCGGAACGGGCACCTTCGGCATCGGAACCGACCTTTCGCGCGAACAGCTTGCCATGGTGGTTGCACGTGCCGCTAACGCCGACACTTCGGCCGCCGATCCGAGCGCATTCAACACCCTGCCCGACCACAACGCAACGAGCCCCTGGGCACGCGATGCCATGATATGGGCCACCGACAACGGTGTGATCAACGGAGACACGGGAACGCAACCGCCCAGGCTTCTTCCCCAGAACCCCATCACCCGCGCTCAAATGGCCCAGGTGGTCATGAACGCCATGGAGGGCGGCATCATCTAGGCTCCCCCGCAGCCGACGCGCCGCCTTTTCGGTCTATAATTTCAGGAAACCACGCGCGGGGTGCGAAATACGAAAGCGCAGGACGAACTTCCGCTTCGCAATTTCGCACCCCGCGCGAACAACCGCCGCCCATCTTTTCCCCGTATCAAGGATGAGACTATGCAATCTAGGTCCGCTGAAACAACGGCCGTCATTCCGGTCGAACCCGCCGACGCAACCGACGCACGCGACGACGCAAACCGTCACGATCGAAAAGGCGCAGACGTCACGGTGATCGTGCCCGTGCACAACGCCATGCCCCACCTTCCCGCATGCATCGATTCGATTCTGGCGCAAACCGTCGCGGCAGCCGAAATCATCTGTGTCGACGATGGATCGACCGACGCATCCGCCGCCTATCTCGACGGGCTCGAGCAGGAGCATCCTACGATTTCCGTCGTCCATCAGCCCTGTTCGGGAGTGAGTTCGGCGCGCAATCGAGGGCTGAAATGCGCACATGGGTCGCATATCCTGTTCGTCGACGCCGACGACTTGATCGCCTGCGACCTCATCGAGAAAGCCCTCGAAGCGGCGCAGCGCTTTTCGTCGCAGATGACCATTTTCGGATTCGACGAGTATTACGCGGAATCGGACGTTTGCGTTGCACGAGAGATATGCCCCGACAAAGAGCTTTACGACAAGGCGTTCTCGCTTGCCGACATGAGCCTTCCTTCCCCCTACCTGGTAACCCCCAATGTGTGGCGCATCCTGTTCGACCGCGCATTCCTCGAAGAAAGCGGCCTTGTTTTCCACGAAGACCTGCGCACCTCCGAAGACCTCGCCTTCATCTACGAGGCGCTGTTTCTGGTCAAACGCATCGCGCTGATCCCCGACCGCCTGTACCGCTATCGTCGCGACGGCGGCGAAACTCTCACGCGCAAAACACGCGGCTGCGCCGGCATCGACGCACTCGAACACATCAGGTCGTTCGCAGCCCATCACGGCGTTTTGGAACGCAACATGTTCCACTTCTGCAACATCGTGCTCGACGTTGCAGAATATGCAACGTCGACGGCATACGACCTCGACGATTTCGGCAGCATCTACCGCTCGTTCAGCGACCGGCTGCTTGGCATCGTCCGTAAAAACGAACATCTCGTCCACGAACGCTACCGTCCCTTCTACGAACATGTGCAAAAAGGGGAACGTCCCTACCTCTTCTTCATCTATCAGCGCGAACAGCATCGCGTCGAAGACGAAAGAACCTCCGCAGGAGAAGCATGGAAGCAGGCTCACCAAGCCGAACAGAACCTGCATGAGGTGGAGCGCTGGGCTCGTGGACGTATCGACGAACTGGAACGTCTTCTTGCCGACAGCCGCCAAGAAACCCAACAAGCGCTTCAGGAAGTGGCCGACGTGCGTGCATCGCGTTCGTATCGTCTGGGCAACTTTTTCATGCGCGGACCTGCGGCCATCAAACGCGCATTGAAGGGCAAGCCCGAATAATTCGAAAGGAAACCTGTGTTCGCAAGAATCCTCATTATTGCCACGCATATGCCCGACGAAACCGATTGGGTCGCGCGGCTTTCCCGCACATGCGCGCAAATCGGGCACGCCGTGCGCATTTGGCGTCTGCCCGATCGCAACGCATGCGAATCTTTCTCGATTGTACGCGACGCCTTTCGCCCCACCCTTGCGCTCTGGACGGCCGAAGCGTTGGCGGCGTGTGAAAACAACGCCTTGCCCTCCCTTGCTCGCCAGGCATGCACTGCGGGCCTTTTAGCGCTGCGGCCTTTGGAAACGACTCATACCGAGGTCGATTTCGTCATGGCCGTCGGACCCGCATGCAAAAAGTCAGTCAAACGTGCTTTTGAAAACATCGCTGAAGACGAGCGACCGGCTATCGTCGCCCTTGATGCCGTCGTCGATACGGCGTATCTGCAAGCCGAAATATCCGACCCTGCGCCCATGCGCAGCGGCGCTTCGTTCGACCAGGTTTGCACCCCGCATCGGCAAACCATCGCCAATGCGGCTCGCAGGGCCGGCGGATCGCTGCCCCTGTTTTTCCATTCCACCTGGCCTGGCAATTTCGACGACACGCATCCGGGAGGCAATCGGTCGTATTGGCGACGCAAGCCTTCGTTTTACGTCGTCTGCGATGGCCACGACGCCGCGTCTGAAGCGGACCGGGCCCTGCGCGTGGCCGAGGGAAGCATCGTATTCGTCGAAAGCACAGGCGGCAAAGACGCAGATAGCGGCTCCTTCCTTGAAGCCGTCGAATTCTCGAACGCCGAAGAACTCGAGCTTGCAATGGCGCATCTCATGGAAAACCCTGACGAACGCCGTAACGTGAGGTTGCGCCAACACGCCGCGCTTACCAGCATGGGAACCCTCGAAGACGCCGTTTGCGCCGCTCTCGACCGCATCGAACGCATCGCGCACCATCTTGGACGCCCGACCGTATGCGCCCAAAGCGACGCGGCGGTGAAAATCGTCATGTACGGATGGTTCGGCGCACGCAACTTCGGCGACGACCTGCTGCTCACTTCCACCGTCGCACGCATCGAAAAACGCTATCCCAACGCGTTTTTCTGCGTCATCGGCGCGAACGCGACCGTCATCGAAAACGAATACGGCTTCCAGGCCACAACCCCCGATCGGAAACACGAAGTGCGCTCGTTCCTCGACCAGGCACGCGCCATGGTGCTTTGCGGCGGCCTGCTGTTCGACGACCCTTTGTCGCAAACGGCGGGAGACATGGAATTCTGCCTCGACCCCTGGATCGAGCCCACAGGCCAGGCCGCCTTCTGCCTTCTTGGACGCAGCCTTGGCGTCCCGGCGGTTTATCTGGGGTTCGGCGCAGGCCCCATCAACAACCGCCCCACACGCATCGCCGTCAATTTGATCGCGCAATCAAACGCGGTCTTTTTGCCGCGCGATATGCATAGCGCCGAACTTCTGGCGCAATGCGGCGTCGACGAGAAGCAGGTGCGCGTTTGCGCCGATTTGATTCTCGGCGCAAACGAATACGTGGAACGAAAAGCAGGCAAATGCGAAGCCCCGCACGACGAAAAGCCGTTCTTCACGGTTTCGCTGCGCCGCTGGCACCGTAACCCGAGCGATTTCGCGCGCAACATCGCGCGCGCGATCGACGTCATTACACGTGAAACGGGCCTTGAGGCGCTTCTTCTGCCCTTTGACTCGGACGACGTATCGCTGCATCGCGAAGTGGCCTCCCACATGAAGCGCCCTGAAGCGGCGCGCCTGCTGGAGCAGCGCCCCGAAGAAGCAGAGCTGCTTTCGATCCTGGCCCGTTCGCGCTTCGCGTTCGCCATGAGACTGCACTGTTCGATCCTGCACCACATTCTTGGCAAACCTGCGGTCGGACTGAACTACAACGACAAGATCGAAGCCCATTTCCGACGCTTCGACCAACAGGGCTCGTTGCTCGAACTCGACGCTTCGCCCGAAGCGATGGCTGATGCATTGCGCCATGCCGCCCGCTGGACGCAGGCCGATGCAGACGCGCTCGCCTTGCGCCGAAAAGACGCCTCCTGCCTGGTCGATTCCGCATTCGAAGAGCTGTTTTCCGCAATCGAGAAGCCTCTGCCGCAGCCGACGGGCAAAACGGTGTACTTCCCGCGACGGATTTCCAACGGCGAGATGCTCTTGAGGGAGGAGCTGGCCGCATTACGATGCCGCAACGATACATCCGACGAAAGAAACCGGCATCTCGAAAAAGAAAACGCCGAGCTTCGAGCAGAAGTCGAAGCAGTGCGAACCTCGAAAAGCTACCGTTTCGGAAACGCGTTCATGCGCATACCCCACGCCGTTGCCGCCCGCCTGGCAACGCGCAAGCAATAGATCCGGCAAACGGCGGACGGCATATCGAATTGCCGTCCGCCGTTTTCGTCTTCCGCCCGCTGCCACAACATCGTAGATTGCACGCCGCCCACCGTTCGCCGCAACGGCAGCGCATCGCAAACGCCCCCGTTCGCCCGACACCTTTGCTTTACCGCCGCTGAACGCTTCCAGCGAACAGACGCCCCCTGCTGCCAACACCCGGCGCCTTACAGCGATTTCGCACGCGGCAGGCTTACACCACCTTCTCACCGTGCTGGCTTTGGCAACCCACCGACACCATGACGCCGCCCTTCTTTCGTGCAGAATGCCCCTCGCGCTGCATGAATGGCTTTTTCTGACGTAAAATATATATTTTGGAATCAACCGACGTATCCATTCGTGAGAAAGCGCATTCATGCCTGCATTTGTTTCTAAGCTTCTGACCTTCGGCAACGACAAGTTCCTCAAACCCTACCTGGGTCTTGTCGACGCCATCAATGCCGCCGAGCCCGCGTTGCAGGAAAAAAGCGACGCCGAGCTGCGCGCGCTTGCCGATTCGCTGCGCGAACGCGCCTCGTCGGGCGAGAAGCAAAAGAACCTGATCGTCGAGTCGTTCTCGCTCATTCGCGAGGCAAGCCGCCGCACCACGGGGCTTCGCCACTACGACGTGCAGCTGATCGGCGGCCTGGCCCTCAACGACGGCTGTATCG
>JAUNLI010000213.1 GCA_030532315.1 Slackia sp. | reverse complement strand
CACTGCGATGAGCTTCGGCCGTCTTGCCGGCAAAAACGCCGCGCAGGGCATCTAGGCGCCGACCGCACAGCAGCTCCGACCGCACATCGATTCGACCCCTCGCTCGAATTCGACAATTCGTCGCCTGAAGGAACACGCGCTATTGCTCGCGAAACGCCACGACACCATGTCGATTCCCGTTCTTTCAGACGAATTTCCACAAGGCGCCGTCCACCCCTCCCTCGGACGGCGCCTTTCCTTGTGCTCGGTTAGAAATATGAAACTGTATCGGTTCGCCGATTATTTCGCCAGCGAAGAGCACCGCAACATCGGCTATGACAAGGCCTGCGCTCCGTCTCGCTCTCCCACACATGGCTCTGCAAGGAGCAATCGACACGCATCGATATGACACCTCGACAAGCTGCCAACGAACCGGGAATTCCTGTTGAAGAGCCAGAAGCGAGCGTCGATCGCACGCACGGCATCCAACAACACTCCCGCACGGTTGCCTCCTTGACCGAACGTGCATGGCCTCGAATCATAAGTTGGCGCACAATCGCCGCCGACAACTCGAACGCTGCCGCCCATAGAAAAAGGCCCGGCGGAGGGTATGCCGGGCCTTTGTGGAAAACGACGTGCGCGTCAGGGGGAGGGAGGGAAAGACGCGCATGTCACGAATAGGTTCGTCGAATCCTTACGCTTCGTGAGAAACGGGGCGTACGCGGATTTCGTGGCAATTGCCGCAGGTGAACACGCCGCGGTGGTGGCACTGCGCGCACCATTTGGTCGCATCCTTCTGAATGTCTTCGGAATGCACCTTGTGGCAATCGACGCAGGTGGGCTGGTTCGCATCATGCTGTTCGTTGCTGTCGTACTGATGCGGGTTGACCTGGTTGCCGTTGGAGTCGGTCAGATACACCTTGCCCTCGGTCTGGGCCGCCATTTCCTCCATGGTGCCGTGGCACTCGGGAGTCTGACAGCTCTTCTCGTCGACGGTGACCTTGCTGGCCTTCAGGTCCGTGGTCTTCTCCATGTCGCCGTACTTCAGTCCATTGTGCGACTCGGCGAGAGAATCCTCGGTCGTGTGGCACTGGATGCACTGCAGATCGGCATGCTCGGAAGCCTGAGGGCACTTCTCATCGGTCATCGTCGCAGCTTCTTGGCTATGGCAGGTTTCGCAATCGCTTTCCATGCTCCATTCGACGGGCTGCGTCATCAGAGGATCGATCTTCTGCTCGCTGGCGGAAGGGTCCGCCTGCTTCGGAGAGCATCCCATGATGCTGCCCAAAGCAAGCGCAAGAGCGCATACGGCGCCGATAATGGCCAGGAGGGCAACGCCCTTACGCGAATTGCTCGTTATAGCTTTCGTCATCTTCATTAATCCTTACTCACCGCGCATGGCTCGCGCATCGGCGGGAGGCGAAGCGGCGCCGAAAAGCGCACGCTTCGCCTTCGTTGCTATCGCATGAACGCGCTTGAACGACTATTCGGCGTCCCAGCTCTCAAGACCGGCGCAATGGCGCGCGGAAATACGGCCCCAGACCTGATTCTCGGCATTGTTGCCGCCCGTGATGCCGTAGCTGTGGCTCTGGAAGTTGCCGAAGCAGCCGGCGGCGTACAGACGGGGAATCGGGTTGTCGGCAGGGTCGAGCACCTGGCCGTTGGCGTTCTTCTTCGGGC
>JAUNLI010000058.1 GCA_030532315.1 Slackia sp. | reverse complement strand
CGAGCAGACCCTTGCCCGAAGGCACTTCCATGATCTTGCCGGTGGTGCGAACCTGATCGTTTTCTCGAATTGCGGTGACATCGCCAAGGAGCACGGCGCCGACTTCGTCTTCCTCGAGGTTCTGGGCCAGGCCATACACGGTCTTGCCACCCTCACCGAGGAATTCAAGAAGCTCGCCGGCCATGGCGCCCTTCAACCCATCGACGCGAGCGATACCGTCGCCGACCTGGACGACCGTACCCACCTCACGGGCATCGACACTGGTTTCGAGCGATTCCAGCTGCTTGCGCAATGCTTCGTCGATAGACTTTGCGGTGATTTCTGTCACTAGCATTCACCTCCATCGTTAGATTCCGTAAGCACGTTGCGAGTATGCTCCAGCTGGGAAGCAACGCTCGCGTCGATGCGTTTTCCATGGGTACTCATGATAATGCCGCCCAAGATGGACGCGTCGATGTGCTCGCGCAAAACGACGCCTTTGCCCAGGTCCTTGGAAAGCTTTTCGGTGATGACCGTGCGAAGCTCGTCGTCGAGGGCAACCACAGTGGTCACGTCGACGACGCAAACGCCCAGCTTCTCCTCGGAAGCCTCTTCGAACGAAGAAGCAACCGCCGAGAGCTTGCCGAGGTCGCCACGCTCCGCCATGACGGCGATCACGCTCTTGACCAAGGGGTCTACTCCCTCGAACACGTTAGCGGCCAAACCTCCACGCTGCTCAGGGGAATATGCCGGATTGGCCAGGGCATCGCGCAAATCCGCGTTGCCGCGCCAGATCGAAAGCACGGTCTCCAGCTGGTCACGCACGTCGAGCACGCGCTCCTGGCCACCTTCGTTGACGGCGGCTTCCAGAAGCAGGTTCACATACGTTGCGACCTTTTCTTTAACGAGCAGACGGTTAGTTGGCATTGAAGCTACCTGCCTCTTCGACGTAGCGCTTGATCATCTTGCGATGCTCGTCATCGGAAAGATCGTTGCCGATGAGCTTGGCAGCGACAGCGACCGAGATGTCGGCGACGGAATCGCGAAGCTCTGCAGCTGCAGCCTTCTTTTCCGCCTCGATGGCCGCATGGGCCTTCTCGATCATGTCGGCGGCTTCCTTGTTCGCCTTCGCGGTGATGTCGGCCTTGACATCCTCGCCGGTCTTTTTGGCGTCGGCGACGATCTTGGCCGCCTCAGCCTTGCTCTCGGCGAGCTGCTGCTTGTATTCGGCAAGCAGACGTTCGCTTTCCTGGCGGGCGTCTTCGGCCTTCTTCAGATCATCGCGAATGGTGGTCTGACGCTTTTCGAGCATGCCCTCGAACATCGGCCAGCCGAACTTCGCCAGAACGACCCACAAGATGATGAAAGCGACGAGCATCGGGATAAACTCGTCCATGTTGGGAAGAATGGCAGACATGCCACCCTCCTCAGATGCGAAAGCATAGGACGGCATGGCCAAAGCGGCAGCGCCCGCAGTTGCGAGCACGACGCCGAATTTGCCGGCCGTCTTTTTCTGAGACGCTCTCAACTCGCTTTCCTCCTGTCCTTTTCTCACAAAATTCATACGGCGTATCTGTATTGATTAACCGATGAAGAAAAGAACGAAGCCGAGCAGAGCCAGAGCCTCAGACATTGCAGCACCGATGACGAAGTAGCCCATGAGCTGACCCTTGAGTTCAGGCTGACGTGCGGCTGCGGTGCACAGACCGTAGGTCGCGATACCCACGCCAATGCCAGGGCCGATAGTGGCCAAGCCGTAACCGACGACCTTCAGAGCGGCGAGAGCAAGAGTGATTTCCACAATTTCCTCCTTTGTCGAGCCCCTGCTTCTTCGTTGTTGGGGCCATTTACCTATATATCGTTCAGCTGAAGGGCAGCTGGAACGCCGAAGTAACCGCGTTGGCGCCGCGGAATGCGCATGAGATTAGTGCTTATGGATGGCTCCGCCGATGTACGACGAAGACAGGATGGCGAAAACGAAGGCCTGAAGGAACGCAACCAGGCACTCCATGGCATACATCAGAACCAGAAGCACGAACCACAAAAAGCCGCCGCCCACCGAGGCAAGATCCATGGAGCCGGCGAACAGGCCCTGCTGGATGAAGCAGG
Source organism: Slackia sp. (assembly GCA_030532315.1). Taxonomy (GTDB): domain Bacteria; phylum Actinomycetota; class Coriobacteriia; order Coriobacteriales; family Eggerthellaceae; genus Slackia. Next base: position 10,786 of record JAUNLI010000058.1, on the reverse strand, counting down.
TGACCGCCACACCGAAAACGGCGAGCGCCACGTGACCGGCAAGCATGTTGCCGTAAAGTCGGACGGCAAGCGTGAGAACGCGGATGATCATCGAGAAGAACTCAAGGAACCAGATGATGGGCACCATGACGATCGGCACGCCCGAAGGAACCAATGTCTTCATATAGCCGAAGAAACCGAACGTCTTCAGGCCGTAGAAGTTGAAGTACACAAACGAGATGGCAGCAAGCGCCCACGTGCACGAAATGGACCCGGTGGACGTCTTGAAGCCGGGGATCAGACCCAAGAAGTTGCAGATCAGGATGAAGAAGAAGATGGTGGCAAGAAACGGGAGGTGCTTCTTGAAGCCCTGGCCGATGACGTCTTCTGCGATATTGCCGCGAACCAGGTTATAAAGGTATTCGACGGTTGCAGGAAACTTGCTAGTCGGAACCATCTGCAGCTTCTTGGCGGCAAGAAGCACGACGGCCATCACGACGAAGAAGGCGATGAACAGCCAGATCACATACTGGGTGACATCCCAACCGCCGATGCTGAAGACCGCGGCGGATTCGAAGTGGCCCGCCAGGCCTTGAGTTTCCTCGACGAATTTATTCAGAGCTTCGCCCATGCTTTCCCTTCCTTACTTGCAAACAACTACTTGCGCTTGCGCACGGCAAACACGTTTTTGTATACGACATATGCGATGGTGCTGACCAGGAAAACGGCCGCTTCGGCCGCCACGAAAGCGACAAGCCCGTCGCGTGCGAGCATGGCGCAGGCGATCAGGCACGCAATCAAGACGACCATCGATACGGCAACGCCGGCAAGGCCATAAAGCCCCACCGTAAGCGCCTGAGTGGAAGTGGAACGGCGAGATAGCCTCAACGAAAGGAACAGGGGCGCAAATCCCAAAGCTCCGGCCAACATTCCCAACACAATGAGCATATCGCGCTGGTCACTCTCCTTTTTCTCCTGGCGAAAGCGCCACGAATATAGCGAAAACAGCATGCACTGTATCAAAGATTACGCATTCATTCCGTATTGCATGAAGAAAAGTCGAAAAAATCGCGCAAACGGGGTGATATTTATGCGACTTTTATACAGATCCATCGACACGACGAATAAGTATGTCCGTTTCCGATAGCAATTCCTGAGACAACGCGTCCGGATACGGCGTCGCGAAGACGATTTCTTTGATGCCGGCGTTGATCAGCATCTTGGCACACACCGAGCAAGGCTCCGTTGTTATATAGATGGAAGACCCCTCGATGTCGATACCGTAACGAGCCGCCTGGATAATGGCGTTTTGCTCGGCATGAAGACCGCGGCAGATTTCATGGCGCTGTCCTGACGGCACGCCGAGCTTTTCGCGCAGACAACCCGTTTCCTCGCAATGGCGAAGGCCCGAAGGCACGCCGTTGTAGCCTGTCGCCAAAATGCGGCGATCCTTCACGATGACCGCCCCGACGGCACGACGCAAACATGTGGAGCGCTTCGACACTTCGAATGCGAGGTGAATGAAATATTCGTCCCATGAAGGTCGTTCGATATGACGCGCTGGCAAAGCCGCCTCCTTAACGGATGAATGCAGTGGTGGGCATTATAGATGAAACACCCCTTCGGCAATGCGTGCCTTCGGGGTGTTTTCGGCAATGCGCGAGAATACCGGATCGCCTGGCCGCCCTACCGGAAAACATGCTATCCGGTTGCGTCGGCCGGAAGGTGGGGCGCGAGCGAGGCCTGGGAAGGGATATCCAAAAATCCCCCAGGTCGCCGCAATGGAGCGAAAAGCCGCCCGGTGCCCTGAATCGACCCGACTGGCGCAGGGAGCGCACTTCGGTGCGTGACCGGAGCACGGAGGATCGAGACAGGGTGCCCGGCGGCTTTGCAGCGTCGACCCGGTTGCGTCGGCCGGCCGGCCCACGCCACTATTTAGTGCCGAAGATGCGATCGCCGGCGTCGCCGAGACCGGGCACAATATAAGCCGCTTCGTTGAGACATTCGTCGACAGCGCACGTATAGAGCACCACGTCGGGATCGGCATCGAGCACGGCTTGAACGCCCTCGGGCGCGGCCACAAGCACCATGAGCTTAAGGTTTTTCACGCCCTGCTTGCGCAGGTATTCAATCGCCGCAACAGAGCTTCCACCCGTGGCAAGCATGGGGTCGACCACCAGCACGTCGCGCTCGGCGATGTCTTCAGGCATCTTGGCGTAATACTCGTGCGGAATATGCGTCTCCTCGTCGCGATACATGCCCAAATGCCCCACACGGGCGGCAGGAATCAAATCGAGCACACCTTCCACCATGCCAAGACCCGCGCGCAAAATGGGGACGATCGCCATCTTGCGGCCCTTGATGATGTTGCATTTCGCCTCGGCGACAGGTGTTTCCACCAGCACTTCCTCAAGAGGCAGATCGCGCGTCGCCTCGTATGCCTCGAACATGGCCAGCTCGCGCACCAGTTCGCGGAACTGCTTCGACGACGTGGTTTCATCGCGCAAGATGGCCAGCTTATGCTGCACCATGGGGTGATCGACCACAACGACGCGGCCATTCTCTTCGAAACCCATCATTCCTCCTTCTTGAAGGCGCGCTTCGCCGCGCGCCCTCCATTGTCTTTCGGTGCGACCGAATCCTAGAAATCGTAGTTCGGATACAACGGATGCGCATCGAGGATGGCACGCACGTCGGCCGCGATGGCAGCAAGCTTTTCCTCGTCGCCCGCCGCGAACACCGTTGCCGCGATCAGCTCGCCCACGCGGCGGAAATCCGCCGCGTCAAGGCCGCGCGTGGTAGCAGCGGCGGAACCCACGCGAATTCCGCTGGTTACGAACGGGGATCGCGGCTCGTTGGGAATGGAGTTCTTATTTACCGTGATGCCCACGCTTTCGAGCAGTTTTTCGGCGTCTTTGCCCGTCACGTCGGCAGGCGTCAGGTCGACCAGGCACAGATGGTTGTCGGTGCCGCCCGACACCAGGCGCAAACCGCCCGCGATCAGCCCCTCGGCCATGGCGGCGCAATTGGAAACCACGTTGTCGATGTAGGTCTTGAACTCAGGCTGCAACGCCTCGCCGAATGCGACCGCCTTGCCTGCGATCACATGCATGAGCGGGCCGCCCTGGCTTCCAGGGAACACCGCCTTGTCGATTTTCTTCGCAATTTCGGCGTCGTTGCACAGAATCAAACCGCCGCGCGGGCCACGCAGGGTCTTGTGCGTCGTCGTGGTGGTCACATCGGCATACGGCACCGGGCTCGGATGCGCACCCGTAGCCACAAGGCCCGCGATATGGGCCATGTCCACCATGAAATAGGCACCATGAGCGTGCGCGATGTTCGCCATGCGCTCGAAATCGATCGTACGCGGATAGGCCGAAGCACCGCCGACGATCAGCTTGGGCTTGAGTTCGGCGGCCATACGCTCGATGGCGTCGTAGTCGATCGTCTCGTCATCGGTAAGGCCGTAGCCGTGGAACTCATACAGGCGGCCGCTGAAGTTCACGGGCGACCCGTGCGTAAGATGGCCGCCGTTGTCGAGACTCATGCCAAGCACCACATCGCCCGGCTCGATCAACGCGAAGTAAGCGGCCAGGTTGGCATTCGCGCCGCTATGGGGCTGCACATTGGCGAATTTCGCGCCGAACAGCTCTTTGGCACGATCGCGCGCGAGGTCTTCGACGACGTCAACCTTCTCGCAGCCGCCGTAATAGCGCTTTCCAGGATATCCTTCGGCGTATTTATTGGTAAGGACGCTGCCCATCGCCTCCATTACGGCCGGGCTCGTGAAGTTTTCCGACGCGATCAGCTCGATCGAATCGCGCTGACGGGAAAGCTCCGCAGAGACAGCGGCAGCGACTTGGGGGTCTTTGTCCAGATAGGCAAAAGGCATGGGGCACGTCCTTTCTTTCGGGTGCGCGCATTCGCGCTCAAACGATTCACACTGCGGAATCGGTTCATCCTACCACCGACGACTTGCACGACGCCTGAAGAAGCGACATTGCGGTCGGTTTTAACACGTATAGAACCGAAACGTAAAATCGGCCGCCGAAGCGACCGATTCCGTGTTCGATATATTTAAGCGCGACGCACGTTGCCGTCGGCGCCGATGCTCGCTCCGCCTTCGGCGTCGAGCTTCATGATCTTCGCCACGCGCATGGCATGACGACCGCCTTCGAACTTCGTGGTGAGGAAGGCATCGACAATGCGCTTGTTCTCGCCAAGCTCGACGAAACGACCCGAAAGCGTGACGATGTTGGCGTCGTTGTGCTGGCGGCACAGCTCGGCGAACTGCACGTTGATCACATTAGCGGCACGGCAGCCGACCACTTTGTCGGCGGCAAGCGCCATACCGATGCCGGTACCGCAAACAAGCACGCCGCGATCGGCGGTTCCGTCGGACACGTCATGCGCGACAGCGGCGGCGTAGTCGGGATAATCGACGCGATCGTCGCTATCGGGACCGCGGTCGATCACCTCATAGCCCTGCTGCGCCAGATAATCGACCAGCTCCTGCTTCTGCTCGAAGCCCGCATGGTCGCTTGCGATAGAGATGATCATGGCTGTTCCTTCCGTTTCTAAGCCGCCGCGCGAATGCCGCACCGCGCTTCTTGCCGCCGCACGGGCAACGGCAAAACCCAAGCGCGAGCGGCGCGCGAATCCTGGTTTTCTCGATGTGTCCATAATAACAAGTGAATGAGCCCGCATCAGTGCCATTACCAGCGAACATGAAATCGCCGCGGGAGACATCCGCGCGCAATCCGCTGCGCACTTCCTGCACTTCGACATCGCACAGACGCAAACGACGGAAAGCAGCGCGGGTCCTTGCGACAATACGGCCGACCCGAACCGCCACGCGACGGAAACGGCCGCATGCGACGAATACGGCATCCTAGGCGGAAAGAACCCTTCTCACCGCGTCATGCCAACCCGCCATACGCCCTTCGCGCACAGAGGCGTCCATGGCCGGCAGAAAATGCTCGTCACGCTCGCGCATAGCGCGGATTTCTTCCAGATCGCTCCAAAAACCCGTGTTCAACCCCGCCAGAAAAGCTGCGCCAAGCGCCGTGCTCTCGGTGACTTGCGGCCTGTTGATCTGGGCGTTTAGGATATCGGCCTGAAACTGCATCAGAAGGTCGTTCGCCGAAGCACCGCCGTCTACGTTGAGCTGGTCGATGGCCATGCCTGCGTCTTGCTCCATGGTGCGCGCGACATCGGCCACTTGAAACGCCAGCGATTCAAGCGCGGCACGCGCCACATGCGCACGCGTCGCTCCCCGCGTCAACCCGAAGATGGCGCCGCGCGCCTGCGCGTCCCAATAAGGAGCGCCCAAGCCCGTGAATGCAGGCACCACATAGACTCCCGCCGTGTCATCGACGGTTGCGGCCAACGCCTCGCTTTCGGCGGCGCTGCCGATGATGCCCAGCTCGTCACGCAGCCACTGGATGAGCGCGCCCGCCACGAACACGCTTCCTTCGAGCGCGTACTCGATACCGCGCGTTCCGGGCGCGCTGGCGGCGATGGTGGTCACCAGCCCGTGCGACGATTCCACAGCGCAATCGCCCGTGTGCATCAGCAAAAAACACCCGGTGCCATACGTATTTTTCGCCCTGCCTGCAGAAAAGCAGCACTGGCCGAACAACGCAGCCTGCTGATCGCCTGCAACGCCACGGATGGGAATGCCCGCGGGAAGGCCCGGATACGCCGTCACTCCGAAATCGGCCGAAGAAGGACGCACCTCGGGAAGCACCGATGCCGGCACGCCGAACAGATCGAGCAATTCTTCATCCCAGCACCCTTTGTGAATGTCGAAAAGCATCGTGCGGCTGGCGTTGGTGACGTCGGTCGCATGCACCGCCCCGTTCGTCAAACACCAGATAAGCCATGAATCGACCGTGCCGAAGGCGAGCTGGCCCGCCTCGGCAAGCGCTCGGGCGCCTTCGACGTTGTCCAGAATCCAGCGAATCTTGCTCGCCGAGAAATACGCGTCGGGGACCAAGCCCGTCTTGGCGCGCACCATTGCCGCCACCTGCGGATCCGCACACAACTCGTCGACAAGCGGCGCCGTGCGGCGGCACTGCCACACGATGGCGTTGCAAATCGGCTCGCCCGTTTTTTTATTCCACATCACCGTGGTCTCGCGCTGGTTGGTGATGCCGATCGAATCGATTTCGTCGGGCGAAACGCTGCTCGACACCATGGCCTCCACCATGACGCCGAGCTGCGAGGACGCTATCTCGCGCGGGTCGTGTTCGACCCAGCCGGGCTGCGGGTAAATTTGTCGAAACGGATGCTGGGCCGACCCGTGAATACGCCCGCGACGATCGAAGACGATCGCACGCGAGGACGTGGTTCCCTGGTCGAGCGCCATGATATAGCGAGCCGCCATCGTATGCCCCTTTATTCGATGCCGTACATCTCGAACATGCCGAGCGTGGTTTTCAGCGCCACCTTCTGTGCAATCAGCTGATTGCCGAGCGACCCTTTCATGGCGCCTTCCGCCTTGCGCTTTTCTATCGTGTCTTCAAGGTCGGAAAGCCTCGCCGCCAAATCGTCATGCATGTCCTCGTAGGCAGCCAGGCGACGGATCGCCTCTTCGGTCGCGCACGGATCGATCGAAGCTGCACCGTCGGCAGCACGCGTGGTCAAACGCTTCATAAGAGGCGCTCCTTTCGGTAAATTCCTGTGTTCGACGTCTCATTGTAGCGCCGCTGCGCTCAAGCGGCCGCAATGCCGCAAAGCCCCACACGAATGCCTTGCGACGCAATGCGCCTCCTAGCGATCGAACGCCTCGCTTTCGAACAGATTCATCAGGCCGTCTTTGCCCGACACCTTCGTCTTGGCGTAGACGTTTTTCGTATGGGTCCACACGGTGTTCTCGGAAATGAAGAGCTCTTCGGCAATGTGCTTGGCAGAACGCCCCCGCACCAGATACGAACAGATTTCGGTTTCGCGCTTCGTCAGTCGATAACGCGCGGCGAAAGCAGCCAGCGCGCCTTCCCAATCAGGTTCGGACGAAGCGAGCGCAACAGGCGCGCGATCGCCCCGATCGCCTTCCCTAGACGCAACAAGCGCTACAGCGGTCGGTTCTTTCGAAACGGAAGCACCGGCTGGAGAAGTTTCGCGAGACGAATCCTCCGATTCGAAACGGCACCCCTGAACCGCGCGCCTTGCGCCCTGCATGCTACGACGCATCACCACGACGAACGCGATGCACAGCGGATAGATCGCAACAAACGCGAGCAACGTCATGAGCGAGATGTTGTAGTCGCCGCTCAAGCAATTCAACAAAAACCCGATGCCCAAGCCCAGCGCAAGAAAGCCGTTCGACCCGCCCATATATACACTCGAAAGAAGATAGCTCTGTTGGCGATGGGCGTGGGCGGCGTCCACGATGAAGAAGAGGAACAGCATGCCGCACACGTCGTAGCAGGCGATCATGACGGCGCCGGCGAACGGACCAAGAAGGTCGCCCATGAAGGGCAGCAGCGAAAGCAGCACGAGCATGACGGGCAAGACGGCCTTGTAGACCGACGTAGGGTCGGGCAGATGCAGCGCGACAACAGCGGCCACGACGGTGACAAGGGTGGCCACGGCAAGCGGCACCCACATGGACACGCCGCCGACAATGTGTTCGAACGACGAACCCAAAACCGAGGTGTGCAGAATGCCCACCACGCCGACGAGCACGAACAGGCATGCGAACGCGGCGCCGTATTTCGCCACGAATGCACGGGCCGTGACCGGCTCGAACGCCTCGACGACGGAAGGAGAAGCGGGCCGCTTGGGGCGCGCGGACGCATCCACGTTTGAAAGAAGCGAACCCGGCCCACGCAGGGTCGCGTCGAAATAGCACAGGCACGATATAACCGCCGCAGCCATCGCGCTTGCAGGAATCAAAAACGACGGTAGAAGCGAAACGAGTGCCACCACAAGCATCTGAATGCAAAGTCCCGCCACCATGTATTTATGAGATTGTCGAGGCTCTTGATAGGCGAATTCTTCAAGCCACGTCACGCAGAACAAAAACGACGACACGCCGTAAAACGCTCCGAGCACGCCCGCCGATGCCGCCGCAGGCAGCTCCGCAAGCAGCCCCGAGACGCTCAAGCAAAAACCGGCGAGAAACACCAACAACGCCTGCCATTGGGGAATCGAACGCGGACGGATGCGGCCGCGCGCGGCAAGCGAGCCGATCGCGATGGCACAGACAAGCGAAACAGCCTCGCTTGCAAGCATGAACCACAGCTCGGTCACAAAGCCGATGTTGCGCGTGACAGACCCCATAGCCGACAGGTAGCCGATAGACGTCGCCGCCTTCGACAGGCCGAATCCGCACGCGGAAACCACCCCGACATTCGAAGTGAAATCGCGCATATATACCCTCCCCCTGAGTGCTTCGGCACAGTATATCCCGCATGTTCGCCAACGGGCGCAAAAGGGCGCTTTCTCCATGCAACGAAACCACGACGCCGCCACGGACTCACGAACATGACACCTTGAGTGGCCGGCGACCAAAGCCCACCTTGCAAAGCCCCGGAGCAATACGGAATCGACCCGGTGAGCAGAAGCGGGCAAGACGCGCGAAGCGCACGCGATGATGAGCCGTTGTGCGAACGAACGCGTTCCCCATACAGCGCAACGGCAGAACACGTCGGAAAGCATATCACCGACAAAAGGCGAAAACATCTCTTTCATCAGGCGGTTTGCAAACTTCACCGATACTCGGTGAGGACAGGGCGTCACGGCGGGCGTAAGGTCGGCGGCGTCTTCGATGCACATGAGGCACAGACGAACCCGTCGCGAAGCCCCTCCTTCGCGACGCAGGCAAGCCGCTCGCGCACGACACGTTCGATGACGCGAAAGGCAGCCTGAATCTTGCGCGTCGCTTCATCGGCATCGAAACGGGAGGAAACAAGGAGGAAGAAATGACCATGGATCTGAATCGTCGCGATTTCCTGAAGGGCGCGGGTGTCGTCGGCGCCTTGGGCGCCGTTGCCACGATGGGCGTTGGCTGCGCACCCGCTCCGGCCAAAGACGGCAAACCCGCCGCCGAAGAAGGCGCTGTCGCAGCGAAAACCCCCAACGAAACCGCATACAAGAAGATGGACGAAGCCACCGACGGAAAATACGTGGCCAAGGCCATGGGTCACGAGAACTATGTCTTCGTCGAAACCGTGATCAAAGACGGCGCAATCGCCGGCCTGCAGGTTCTCAACCACGACGAAACCCCGGGTATCGGCAGCCTTGCCGCCACCATGTGGCCCGCGAAGGTGCTCGAGACCCAGAACCTCGACGTCGACGCCATTTCCGGCGCCACCACCACCTGCAACGCCATCAAAAACGCCGCGCTCGAATGCCTCGATAACGCAGGCGTGGATGCAAGCGAATTCCAGAAAGGCCCCGAAGAGCTGACCGGCGGCACCGAGCAAGCCATCGACACCGACGTGGTGATTATGGGCGCCGGCACCGCAGGCCTCGTGGCGGCCGCACGCCTGCTGGAAAAGGGTGTGAAGGTGACCCTGTTCGAGAAGCAGGACATCCCCGGCGGATCGATGCCAATGACCTACTCCGGCATCGCAAGCGCGGGCAGCAAGCTGCAGGAGAACTATTCGCTGGGCCGCTTCGACGACAACCCGAACTACAACAAAGACGCCATGATGGGCATTCTGTCCAAATACGTGAACCCCGAGTTCGACCGCTTCAACGGCGCCATGCCCTACGACAACGCGCTCTACGACAACTCCGGCGCTTTGGTGGACTGGCTGCATGAAATCGGCGTGGGCTTCTACAGCATGGGCGTGAACAAGGCCTACGGTATCACCCCGTATCTTGCCCCCGGCTGCTATGAGGGCGGCTGCGGCCAAGCCATGCAGTATCTCGCCGACCGCGTGGGCGCTTTGGGCGGCACCATCATCTACGGAGCGAAGGTCGTCGACATCGTGATGGATGGCGAACGCGCAGCCGGCCTTGTGGCCGAAGGCAAAGACGGCTCGATCTACACCGCCACCGCCAAGGCCGTGCTGCTTGCTTCGGGCGGCTTCGGCGCCAACCAGGAAATGGTGGACGAATACTATCCGCAGTATGCCGGCCGCTCGTTCAATTGCTGCCCCGCATCCACCGGCGACGGCATCGTGCTTGGCCAGAAGGTGGGCGCAGGCATCGAGTGCATGGGCCGCGAGCTGGGTGCATACATGTCCACCACTTCGCAGGCGGGCTCTCGCATGGAAATCGCCTTCATGTACCAGACCACCCCGGGCATCATGGTGAACGCCCATGGCGATCAATTCGGCAACGTGATGAAGGCGAACCACTTCGTCATCGGCGCCGCGCTGTGTGACGAAGAGGCCAACGGCGGCAAGTTCTACTGGATAACCGACGAATCGGGCGCGGTGACCACGATGAACAACCTCACCTGGGGCTTCGACACCTACAAGGCCGTTTTCGAGCGCGGCGACATGGTGCACTACGACACCGTGGAAGAAGCCGCCGAGGCCACGGGCTGCGCCAACCTGGCCGCAACGCTCGAGAAGCACAACAGCCATGCTCTGGCGGGCGAAGAGGACGAATGGAAGCGCTCCAAGCTTCCCTACCTGGACACCCACGACGGCATCTGGGTGTGCGGCGTGGAACCGACCTTCTACCTGACCACGGGCGGCCTGATGATCGACACTTCCTGTCACGTGACCAAGGAAGACGGCACCGTGATCGCGGGCCTCTATGCAGCAGGCGACGTGTGCGGATCGATCGAGGAGAAGGACGGCAAGCAGTACGGCATGGGCTTCGACGCCGCCATGAACTACGGCTA
>JAUNLI010000057.1 GCA_030532315.1 Slackia sp. | reverse complement strand
TCGTAGTTGGGAAGGGGATAACTATCAAGGGCGTTTTGACGACATATTTCGATGTGCAGGAATCGTGGTGAAAACCGTTCGCCGACGATGCAGGCGGTATTAATAGCTTCATATGCTATTATTCAAGTATCAAATAAGCGTTCGGCATGCAGAGCCTGGCGAAAGTCCGCCGAGCATGACCGACATCAGAGAAAGGTCCTATCATGGCCAAGGTTATCAGCTCTTCCGAATTCCAGTCTGAAGTCCTCGAGTCTGACGTTCCCGTTCTGGTTGACTTTTTTGCAACCTGGTGCGGCCCGTGCAAGATGGTCGCCCCGATTCTCGACGAAGTCGCAGAAGAGGTGGCCGGAAAGGCGAAGGTCTACAAGGTGGATGTCGACCAATCCCCCGATCTTGCTCAGCGTTACAGCGTCATGAGTGTTCCCACTATGATTGTGTTTGAAAACGGGCAGATCAAAAAGACTTCCATGGGCGCTCAGCCCAAGCAGGGCCTGCTGGCTCTTCTCGGGTAGAATCCGAAACATGAGGCACCCGGCTCTTCGGAGCCGGGTTTTTTCGTAAAGAACCCGAGAAATAGGCTGTCTTATATGGCATTGCGTATTCGGGTTCGTTTTGAAGGGAATCGAAGATGAGCAATCACGAGAATCATTTCAATGTTGCGGTGATCGGTCAGGGCCCTGCAGGCATGACGGCTGCGTTGTATGCGGCGCGATCGGGGCTTTCAACCGTTTCGTTCGAGCGCATGGGTCCTGGCGGCCAAATGACCGAAACGGAGCAGCTCGACAACTATCCAGGGTTTACCGAGGGCGTTTCCGCATTCGAGCTTGCGTTCGCCATGAGCGGGCAGGCGGCTCGTTTCGGAGCGCAGTCGGTGGGCGAAGAGGTGGTTGAACTCGATTTGAATGCTATGCCCAAAAAGATTGCAGTCGCGTCTGGGGCATCGTATACGGCCGACGCGGTCATTCTTGCCATGGGCGCCGAGCCGAGGCCACTTGGCGTCGAGCGGGAAGAGGAGCTCGCAGGCAGGGGAGTTTCATATTGCGCAACGTGTGACGGGGGTTTTTTCCGCGATAAGGCCGTTGCGGTGGTTGGTGGCGGAAATACTGCCGTCGGCGACGTTCTTTATCTTGCGCGCATCTGCTCGGAAGTGCACCTGGTTCATCGACGCGATGTCTTGCGCGCCGATGCAGTATATACCAGACCGCTTCAAGAGCTGTCGAATCTGACGGTTCATTTCGACAGCGTGGTTGATTCTCTGCACGATTCTGACGGCAAACTTTCGGGTTTGAAGCTTCGCAATGTGAAGACCGACGCTCTTGAAGATATCGAGGTCGCCGGCATGTTCGTAGCGGTGGGAACCGTTCCGAAAAATGCGCTTCTGGCCGAGACGGGTCTTGCGCTCGACCGCAGCGGATACGTGGTCGCCGACGAGACAGGCAAGACGAACATTCCCGGTGTTTTCGTGGCGGGCGACTTGCGAACCAAGCCGTTGCGCCAGGTTTCCACTGCCGTTGGCGACGGCGCAAATGCCGCTCAGTCTGCTTTCGAGTTCCTTTCGCTCTCATAGGTTTATGGTATGTTATTTAATCGGACGGGCCGCATCGCGGCCCGTTTCGTCGTGTCCGGGCGCGTTTCGCAACGCCTTGCCGCGATGTTTCGAGAAGGTCCGTTTCGACGAAAGGGAGGATGTCGAAAATTATGAAAATGAAGAAAGTTCTCATGTCGTTGGCATGTGCGGCCGTGCTTGCATGCGGTCTGGCGCTTGTGGGCTGCTCCGGCGGCTCGGAATCGCAAGGGAAATCCGAGGAGGCGCAGGTGCCCGCTATGCGCATCGGAACGATGCAGACCGAGGACGCACTGCCGTTCTGGGTCGCCGAGCAGGACAGCTTGTATGGCGATGCGAAGGTCGAAATCGTCACATTCCAGAGCGCTCAGGAGCTTTCCACTGCATTCGCTGCGGGTGAAATCGATGCCGCCATGACCGACGCGCAACAGGCTGCTTCTCTGAAGCTTTCCGGCGTCGATGTCCAGCTTGCCTGGGTCACGCTCGGAACCGAAGCCTCCCAAGGCCGCTTTGGCATCATGACTTCGCCCGAATCCGGCATCAAGAGCCTTTCCGATCTTGCGGGCAAGGGCATCGGCGTCGGCTCCAACACCGTTCCCGAATACGTAATGGACAAGCTGATGGAGGCCGCAGGCATTCCCGACGACCAGATCGTGAAGGAAGAAATCAAGAAGATGCCCGTTCGCTACGAGTCCATGGCGAACAACCAGGTTGCTGCAGCCGCACTTCCCGCAAGTCTGCTTGCTCTCGGCGAGCAGACGGGCATGGTGCTTTTGGCCGATGATACCCAGGGCGAAAACATCAGCCAGTCCGTTTTGGCTGTGCGCACCGATTGGCTCTCCGACGGAGGCGACAAGACGCTCGACATGGTGCGTGCTGCCTGGGACGAGGCCGCGGCTTCGATCAATGCCGATCCCGAGGCGTATCGCTCGCTGCTGGTGGAAAAGGCCAACCTTCCCGCGCCGGTCGCCGACACCTATGCGATCTGCACGTATCCCGAAGCGTCGCTTCCCACGACCGCCATGGTCCAGCCCGTGCTCGATTGGATGCATGACAAGGGTTATCTCGCCAAGGCGATGACTTACGACGAGTCGACCGGCACCTTCTCGGTGGCCGAGTAGGCTTCGAAGCACTCAGGCCCTGTGCTGCACTCGTCCGCGGTACGGGGCTTTTGCTTTTCGGGGTGGTCGCGGCTCTTGGGGTCGTGTAATCGAGCGACTGCTGTGGAATGCGCATGACGAGCCCCTGGGCGTGGTAGTATATGCGATTGGCAATTCTCTACGAATGGAAAACGCGGCCTAGTGCCGCTGGAATAAGGACGATAGAATGCGCGATAAGCTCGAAAAGATCATCAAAGGCTACGAAGACCTGCAGACCAAGCTCGGCGATCCTGCGGTTTTGGCCGACCAGAAGGAATACACCCGTCTTTCCAAGGAATATGCGAACCAAGGTCCGCTTGTTGCCAAGGCGCGTGAATATGTCCAGGCGTGCGACGACATCGCCGATGCGAAAGAGATGCTCGATGACCCGGATATGAAAGAGTTCGCTCAGGAGACGATTGCGGCCGCCGAATCGAAGCTGCCTGCGCTCGAGGACGATATCAAGTTCATGCTCATTCCGTCCGATCCGGCCGACGAGAAGGACATCATTGTAGAAATCCGCGCTGCCGCAGGCGGCGACGAGGCCGCTATTTTCGCGGGCGATTTGTACAAGATGTATATGCGCTTCTGCGAGCATCATCGCTGGAAGGTTGAAACCATGGACGTGTCCGCTTCCGAAGCGGGCGGTTACAAGGAAATCCAGTTCAAGGTTAAGGGCGATAAGGTCTATTCCGTCATGAAGTTCGAGTCTGGCGTTCATCGCGTGCAGCGCGTTCCCAAGACCGAAAGCCAGGGCCGCATCCACACCTCCACCGCAACGGTGGCCGTGCTTCCCGAGGCCGATGAAATCGATATCGAAATCAACGAGAACGACCTGCGCATCGACGTGTACCGCGCGGGCGGTCCCGGCGGTCAGTGCGTCAATACCACCGACTCTGCGGTGCGTATCACGCATCTTCCTTCGGGCCTGGTCGTTCAGTCTCAGGATCAGAAATCACAGCTGCAGAACAAAATTGCTGCCATGGCCGTTCTCCGCGCCCGCCTGTACGAGAAAATGCTTGCAGAACAGCAGGCTGCCGAAGGTGCCGAGCGCTTGGCCCAAATTGGCTCGGGCGACCGTTCTGAGAAGATTCGCACCTATAACGGACCCCAGGACCGTGTCACCGACCACCGTATCGGCTTCAATTCCACCTATAACGGCGTGCTTTTGGGAGACGGTCTGGGCGATGTGATCACCGCCTTGCAGGCCGCCGACCGCGCCCGTAAGCTCGAACAGGCGGTCTAGTTTTCTTTCGCGCATAACGCGAGGTTTGAATGAAAAGCGCCCAGCTCGTCTGGGCGCTTCGTTGTCGATGCACGTTGTTTTCGCTTCGTTTTCCGCTGTGTCGAAGGCGGTATTTCTCGAGGCGTCTCGCATCGTGTTTCGTCGACACGTGGAAAGGCGGGAGGGTCTTTATGGCGAAATCGGCGGATGTCTGGACTATCAAGGCCGCGCTCGATTGGACGGTAGGGTATCTGCAGCGCAAAGGAGATGCGAATCCCCGTCTTTCTGCCGAATGGTTGCTTGCCGAGGCGACGGCAATGCGCCGCATCGACTTGTACGTGAATTTCGATCGCCCGCTTTCTATGGATGAGCGCGATGTTTTGCGCGATTACGTTGCGCGGCGCGGTGCCGGTGAGCCGCTCCAATACATCACGGGAGAGGTTGCTTTTCGCCACATCGCCGTCAAGGTTCGCCCCGGCGTTTTGATTCCGCGCCCTGAAACCGAAGTGTTGGTAAGCGAGGCGCTCGCTTTGCTTCCGACGCAGAAGCGCCGTTGCGCCGTCGATTCGCTTTCCGTTGCTGAGCAGGAGGCGCTTGCTTTCGCATGGGGCGCGCGTCGCGAAGAAGACGGTAGCGTTTCGTTGCCGGAAGACGAAGGCGGTTTGCGCCCCGGCGCGTCGCTTCCCGAACAGGTGGATGCTTCATCTCAGCACGGGGAGGCTTGCGAGGCCTCGGAGTGCGAGCGTGCGGCTGCGCCGCTTGTTGCCGATCTTTGCACGGGTTCGGGCTGCATTGCCTGTTCGATTGCCTATGAATATCCTTCTGCGCGTGTTTATGCGACCGATATTTCTTCCACGGCGGTTTCGCTTGCACGCGAAAACGTGCATGCATTAGGGCTTGGCGAACGCGTAGAAGTGGTCGAATGCGACCTTGCGCTGGGGTTGTTGCCTGATCATGCAGGCATGTTCGACCTGGTCGTTTCGAATCCGCCTTATATTCCCGATGAGGTTATGGAGCAGCTTCCTGGGGAAGTGTCCGATTTCGAACCGCGGCTCGCACTTGCGGGAGGTGCGGATGGTCTTGACGTCTATCGTCGTCTGCTCGAGCAGGTACGCACGCTTTTAAGGCGGGGAGGGTCGTTCGCTTTCGAACTGCATGAAGATTGCCTCGAAGAAGCTGCCGAACTTGCACGAGCTGCGGGCTATGAAGACGTGCGTGTGGTGGCCGATTTGGCGGGCAAGCCGCGCGTTTTGACCGCTCGTCTTCTCGACGCGTAGAAAAACGGGTTCGATGCACGTATTCATGGGGCTTGCCAGGATTGTCGGTGCGCACAACGCTGGCGCGGTTCTTTGCGCCGCTGCTCTGAAGGCGGGTATATGTTACGTGGTGCCTCGGTATAATGCGGCACCGTAGTTCGTCTTCGGGCGGATTCGCATCGTTTCGTCGCCTATGCCTGCAAGGGAGTATGCCGTGAAGATTCTGATAACCGACAAGATCGTCGACGAGGGAATCGCCATTCTGGAAGGGAAGGGCTATACGGTCGATACCCGATACGATATGACGCCGGAAGAGCTGCTTGCCGCAGCTCCCGATTACGATGCGTTCATCGTGCGCAGCGCCACGGTCATGACTGCCGAGGTGATTAAGGCGGCCAAGAACTGCAAAATCATCGGTCGTGCGGGCGTGACTTGCGACAACATAGACGTCGATGCCGCGACGGCGTGCGGCATTCCCGTATGCAACGTTCCTACCAGCAATATCGTATCTGCGGCGGAACACACGATGGCGCTCATGCTTGCCGCAGCGCGCGAGGTGCCTGCGGCCAATGCTTCGGTGCATGAAGGCCTCTGGCGTCGCGATTCATTCATGGGGCATGAGCTTTTCGAAAAGACGCTCGCCATCTTCGGCCTCGGCCGCATCGGCGGTCTGGTTGCCGAGCGTGCTCGCGCATTCGGTATGCGCGTCATCGGTTACGATCCGTATTGTTCGCCGTCGCGGGCAAGCCAGCTTGGCGTGACGCTGTATGACAATATGGCCGACGTGCTGCCGTTGGCCGATTTCATTACGGTGCATGTTCCGCGCACCGAAGAGACGCATCATATGTTTTCTGCCGAGCAGTTCGCCGCGATGAAAGACGGCGTGGTGTTGGTGAACACGGCGCGTGGCGGCATTATAGACGAGGCGGCGATGGCTGACTTCATGGCTGCCGGTCGCGTGTTTGCCTGCGGTGTCGACATGCTCGAATCGGAGCCTGCCGTCGAAACGCCGCTGGCGGAGTTCGATCGCGCCGTGCTGACGCCGCATCTTGGTGCGAACACCGAAGAGGCGCAGATGCGCGCCGGTGTCAACATTGCTCGCTATGTAGCCAATGGTCTTGAAGGGCTTGTCGTTCCCACGGTGATCAATATGGTTGCCGACGACTTGGCCGATTCCGTGGCGAAGTATATTCCGGCATGCCAGATGTGTGGCAGCATGCTTGCCCAGCTCGGGCGCGATATCCCCAAGACGCTTTCGATCATGGCGGCGGGTCCGTGTGCGAGCGACCTTCAAGTGCTTTCGGCCTCTGCCTTAAGCGGCGTGCTTTCCCGTCATGGCCAGGCATCGGTGTCTTCCGAAAACGCAGACGCTTCGGCACGCCGCCATGGCGTCAAGATGGAGGCGTGCGCCTCGGCCGATTCGCGCGGATACGATTCGATTGTATCGATGGAAGCTGACGGGCTCGAGATTTCGGTTACGGTGCCGGGGTCTTTGCACGAGGCCCATATCGTATCCATTTTGCGTTATCGTCTCGACGTGGTTCCTGCCGATCATGCGCTGGTGTTCCTCTATGCCGACGAACCGGGCCAGATCGGCCGCATTGGCACCATCTTGGGCGAAGAGGGGATCAACATTTCCACCATGGCCATCGGCAAGAGGACGGGTTGCCACGAGGTTCTCGTGTTCTTGAACGTTGAAAGCGAGGCTCCCGTCGAAGTGGTCGAGCGTGTTTCCGAGGCAATCGGCGCCACGCATGCATGGAGCATCCGCCTGTAGTTTTTTCTGCCATATATCATTTATGCGATGAATCAAGGGCCCGGCGTACGAATCGTCGGGCCTTTTCAATCTTGCGCACGATGAAGTTCATTCGGCCATTATGTGTATGCGGTCGGCGTTGCCTGCGTGTGATTTTACGTATGCTAAAATGAACGGCCGTGTATAACGATTGAACGTATGCATGTTGAAGAAATAGAGAAACGAAACGGAAAAGGACACTCTCTATGTCGTTCATGGATTTCATAAGCAACCTGACCGGTGGCTTCGGCGGTTTCGGGGGGTCTTCCTCGTCCGATTTGGCCATCGACCTGGGCACTGCGAATACGCTTGTCGCCGTGACGGGGCAGGGCGTGGTTCTGAACGAGCCGAGCGTCGTCGCAATAGAACGAAGCACCCATCGCGTGCTTGCCGTCGGCCACGAGGCCAAGCAGATGATCAACCACACGCCCGATGCGTTTTCTGCCGAGCATCCGCTGCGCGACGGCGTTATCGCCGATTACGACGTCACCGAAGCGATGCTTTCTGCTTTTATCAACAAGGCGATCGAGCGCCGCTATCCTTGGCAGGCCAAGCCCCGCATCGTCATTTGCATCCCATGCGGTGCCACTTCGGTTGAAAAGCGCGCCGTATTCGAGGCCGCCATCCAATCGGGAGCCCGCCAGGCGTATTTGATTGAAGAGCCCATGGCCGCAGCCATGGGTGCGGACCTTCCTGTGACCGAGCCGACCGGCTCTATGGTTGTTGACATCGGCGGTGGCACCACCGAAGTTGCTGTTATTTCGCTTGGCGGCATTGTGACCAGCTCGAGCCTCCGTCTTGCGGGCAACAAGATGGACGAGGCGATCGCCATGCACCTTCGCGACCTTCTCGGCATCAAAGTTGGCGAGCGAACGGCCGAAATCATCAAGATCAAGATCGGTTCCATCCTGCCTTTCGAGGATGGGCGAGAAAAGGACATGATCATTTCCGGTCAGGACGTGGTCACCGAACAGCCCCGCGAGGTAACCATTCAATCGGAAGACGTTCGTGCGGCATTGCAGCCTCCGATCGAAGAGATGGTCGTTCATATCAAGGAAACGTTCAAGAAGACCAACCCCGACTTGGCCAGTGACATCATTTCCAATGGCATCTTGCTGACGGGCGGCGGCGGTTTGCTTTCGGGCCTCGATCGTTTCCTCACGCAACGTCTTGAGATTCCCGTTTGGACGAGCGAAACCGCCCTGACCAACGTGGCCATGGGCTGCCTGAAGGTTCTTGAGACGCCATCTGCGCTCAAGCAAACCCTCATGCGTTCCAAGTAGGGTTTTATCGCCTGTATCGCGCCGGACATCGCGTCCGGCGCTCTCGTTTCATGGAGGTGTTCGTACCGTATGGCATTCAAACAGCCCACCGTCCATAAGAAGTCAATCGCTCCAGGTGGCGTGGCATTGCTCGTCACGCTTCTCGTGGTTTCGGCCGTGTGCGCTTCGATATACAGCCGGGAATCGCATGACGGCTTTTTGCACAACGTCCAATCCGTTGCGGGCATGGCCGCCGCTCCTGTACAGTTTCTTGGCGCAGGTTTGGCATTCGCCGAAGAATCGGTTGGGGATGCCGTGGAAAATGCGACGGTAAGCAACGAATCCTACACGGCCCTCAAAGAGGAAAACGCCCAATTGAAATCTCAGATCATTCAGCTCGAGGAGTATCGCCAGGAAGCTCAGCGCCTCCAGGGGCTTCTCGGCCTGAGCGACCAATACGGTCTCGAAGGCGTGACGGCGCGCGTTATCGGCCTTGCTTCCGGCGCCTGGGATCGCGTGATCACGGTGGGCGCAGGGTCGAATGCGGGCATTGAACCCGGTCTTCCCGTCATGGGGTCGAGCGGGCTTTTGGGGCAGGTTATCGAAGTGAGTCCCCTGACGTGCAAGGTGCGTCTGATAGATGACCCCCAAAGCGGCGTGTCCGTCTATATCCAGAGCAACCGCAGCGAAGGCGTGGTGAAAGGGTCGGTCGAAGGGCTTCTTTATCTTGAAAACGTCGATTCTTCCGTTGAAGTGAACGTGGGCGACGTCATCGTGACATCGGGCTTGGGCGGAAGCTATTTCCGCGGTATGGAGCTGGGCACCGTTTCTGCCGTTCGTTCTTCGGCAGGAACTTCCGATCGCACGATTATTGTTTCGCCTCTGTCGGTTGCCGACCCTCTTGAAGAGGTCACGGTGGTCACATCCGCAGCCGTCGTGCACGACGAATCGACGCAAGCTGCCGATGGCGACGAAGCTGATTCCGCAGGCGACTCGGCGAGGGAGTAGCCGATGCGCGGTTCGGTTCTTCTTTTCCTTGTGGGCTTGGTGAGCCTGGCGTTACAGCTGATATTGGCGCCCGCTATCGCCATTTTCGGCACCATGCCTAATTTCGTGCTCGTTTTCGTGGGTGTGGCGGCCATGCTTCGTCCTTCCGATTCCACGATGGCGGTCGGTTTTGCCGTCGGTCTGGTCTATGACTTGGTTACAAGCGGAACGCCTGGTGTCATGGCTGCGCTTTTGGCGCTGGTGGCGTTTTTGGCGAGCCGGGCTTCGATGCGTCTTGGCAACGACACGCTTTCGGTTTCGCTTCTGATAACGATGGCATCCGCTCTTTTGGTGGAAGCGTGCTACGCGCTGTTTTACGTGGTCACGACCGAGGTGGGCATTGTCGATGCTTTGCTCATGCGAGCCCTGCCGTGCGCCCTTTATGATTGCGCCATCTGCCTGATCGTCATCCCTCTTTTGTCTGCTTTGTTCGCGCGCGGCGCATCGGTTCATGCGGCGCCTGAATCTTCCACGATACGACTACGCTAAGGAGGCGCAATGGTAACGGCGATTATCACGGCTTGCGTCATCTTGACGATATCGGGTGTGGCGCTTTTTCTTTACTATCGCTCGCGTTCGGTGAAGCCAGGTTCCTCGGTGGCGAAATCGGTCTCTTCGATCGGATCTGCCGAGCCTTTGCGCATGCACAAAGGCGAATCGATGGCGGCTTCGGCCGGTGCCCACCAAAGCTCCAATAGCCCTCTTAAAGACAGGCTTCGTCCTCGCTATGCAGCGCTGGGAGTGCTTATTGCGGGTATTTTCGGCAGCCTTTCGGTAAAGCTCTGGAGCATGCAGGTTCTGTCTTCGGGCGAATACCGTGCGAAGTCGGACGAGAACCAGCTCACGACGATCAAGACCCCGGCAGCCCGCGGTCGCATTTACGACACCGAGGGCATCGTGCTGGTGGACAATAAAATCACGCCGACGATTGTGGCCGATGCCGAGGTGGCGCAGGACCGCAGCGTGCTCATGCGGCTGTCTGCCTTGACGGGTGTTCCTTATGCGGTGGTCAGACAGCGCATTCAGGATACGAGCGGCGGTGTGCAGGCGCAGCGTGAGGTGGCCTCCGACGCCAAGGCGCGCGATGTCGCCTTTATCGCCGAGCATCCCGAGGCGTTTCCCGGCGTGAGCGTTCAGCGCAGATCGAAGCGTGTTTATCCTTACAAGGGTCTTGCCGGTCAGGTTCTTGGCTACACGGGAACCGTGACCGACGCGCAGCTTGCCGCCATTCCTGCGGGCCGTGACTACCAAAGCGGAGACGAGGTCGGGCAATCGGGCGTCGAGCTTGCTTATGACGGATACCTGTTCGGTTCCCATGGTGCGAAGACGGTTGTTTCCGACGTGGACGGCGCCGTGCGCGAGGTGCGCAGCGAAACGCCGCCTGCGCAGGGAAGCGATCTGTACCTGACCATTTCCGCCAAAGTGCAAAAGATCGCCGAAGAGGAGCTTGAAGCCTTAATCGCTCCTCATGGTGTGATCGGCGGCGGCACCGGCACATCCGGTGCGGTCGTTGCCATGGAGGTAGACACCGGCGACGTAGTTGCCATGGCAAGCTTTCCTCCTTTCGATCCGACCCACTTCGTGGGCGGCGTTTCTCAGGATGACTGGGATCGATACAACGACAAGGATTCTTCAGGGTCGCCATTGCTCAATCGCTGCATTGCAGGTCAATATCCGGCGGCATCCACCTTCAAGGCCTTCACCGGCATGGCGGGTCTGCACTACGGTTTCGCCGATGCGGGGCGTTCGTGGACATGCACTGGTCTTTGGACGGGATTCGGCGAAAACTACGGCCAGAAGTGCTGGAAGCTCGACGGACACGGCCCCATATCGTTTCGCCAGGCGGTCGTGGTTTCATGCGACACGGTGTTTTACGAAATCGCGAAAAACTTCTACGACGAGGCCGATAGGCTCGGCATGGATGCTATGGCGAACTATGTCAAAGAATTCGGCTTTGGCAGGAAGACGGGCATCGAGCTTGAAGGCGAAGGCGAAGGCGTTGTGCCTACGCCGGAATGGAAGGCGAAGAACTGGGAAAATGCTCCCGAGCAGGGCCAGTGGCAGCCGGGCGATATGTCGAACATGGTGATCGGCCAGGGTAACGTCATCGTCACGCCGTTGCAGATGGCTGTCGGTTATGCCGGCGTGGCAACGGGAAAGCTTCCTAAACCCAATCTGCTCAAAGAAGTTCGCAACTCCAGCGGTGACAAAGTGGTCGGCCATGAACCCGAGTTCACAGGCGAGCCTGATGTGCGCCAGGCGGAGTTGGACGTGGTGCGCGACGCCTTGCGCGGCGTTGCACTTGAGGACGCTTCGATTCCCGACCTTTTGTCCCAATACGATTATCAGTGTGCCTGCAAGACGGGTACGGGCGAATGGGCCGACCACGACGGCTATGCGTGGTTCGCGATGTATGCGCCCTACGATAAACCGAAATATGTCGTGACTTGCGTCATCACCGAAGGCGGCGCGGGCGCGAGCGCTGCGGCGCCGATTGCCGCCAAGGTGATGGACGGTTGCGTGAAGCTCGGACAGGGCGCCTTGGAGAAAGAAATCACGCCTACCGAGGAAATCACCCAGTCCGTGACCTATCACGGAACCGGCGCAGGAAGGGTCGACTAGCATGTCCGGATTCAACGAGATAGACCGTGTTCGCATGCCCGAAGGCGGCGTTGTGGGGTCGGGCTCTCCCGACGGGTCGTCGCGGCGCAAGCGCAGCTTTTTCGACGCTATTCCTAAATCGCTGGTTGTTATAGCGCTTTGCTTGATAGCTTACGGTCTTTTGGTGGTATGGTCGGCGGTTCAGGGCAACGAGAACTACACGTTTTCCCGTCAGGTGATGGGCGTGGGGCTCGGGGCTGTCGCCATGGTCTTTTTCTACATGGTCGACTATCGTCAGCTTGGCGGGTACACCACATTTCTCCTAATCGTGAACGTGGCGCTGATTCTTTCCCCGCATCTGCCGATTATCGGCGTCGAGGCGAAGGGCGCCCAAAGCTGGATTAACGTGGGCATGCAGCTGCAGCCAGGAGAATTTGCCAAGATTACCGTGATTCTGCTTGATGCGAGCGTTCTCGCACGTTATGGCGGCAATCTCGACGATCCGCGCGAATATATGAAAGCGCTCGCATACATCTTTATTCCGTTCGCTTGCATCATGACCCAGCCTGACCTCGGAACGGGCCTGGTCTATTTGTTCATTGGCGCGGTGACGCTTGTCATGGGCGGAGCTCGTCTGAAATATCTTCTGATTACGCTTGCAACGCTTGTCGCTCTGGTCGCCGCAGTGTTCGCGATCGATGAGGCGCTGAAAAACGCCACAGGCGAATACAAGCTGCTCAAGCAGTATCAGCGCAATCGCCTGCTTGTGTTTTTGGATCCCGACGCCGACACTTCCGGCGCGGGCTATAACCTCAACCAGGCTATGATTGCGATCGGATCGGGCGGTTTTTTCGGAAAAGGATTGCTGAACGCGTCGCAATCGAGTCTCGGCTTTGTTCCCGAAGCACCGACCGACTTCATTTTCTGCGTGCTTGCCGAGCAGTTCGGCTTCGTGGGGGCGCTTTTGCTGCTGGGTCTGTATCTCGCACTGGTCTTGTCCTGCATCCGCATTGCGCGCAATGCGGGAGACCTGTTCGGCACGTTGATCGTCATGGGCATTGTGGGAATGTGGCTGTTCCAGATTCTCGAGAACAACGGC
>JAUNLI010000056.1 GCA_030532315.1 Slackia sp. | reverse complement strand
AGCGTCACGATGAACACCAGAACCATGGTCTGCAGCGTGAACGGCACCGGGCCGAGCGGCACGGTGACCCACGCACTCACGGCCAGAAGCGCGATGGCCAGACCGCAGAACGCGACCGTTTCGGTTCGCTTGAACGACGTCTTCTTCATAAACGCACCCTCTTTCCTGCACGACATGTCGCAAATGCCAGGCATTGTAGCACTTTAGCATGCGATAGCGAAGCGAAAGACGCGGCATATGCGCTGCGACGAAGCGGCCGATCGCGCGGGAACGCAACGCAGCCCTTTACGCAACCAGGTAAGGGCGGCGTTCAGGCGGGATAAGACCCGTCATCTTCCACGCGGTCGCGAGCGCAGACGCCGGCGGATCGCTTGTTTTTCGTCGCAAGCAAGCAGACTACAGCATCCGCAAGGCCTCCTCGCTTGAAGCCAGCGCCTCGGCAGCCTCCTGCAATTGGGTGCGCACGGCATCGTGGCCGGTGCCGCCGTAGGTGGTACGAGCAGCCACGATAGCGTCGATATCGAGCTCGCCTGCAATGTCGTCTTCGAACAGATCGCTTGCGCTCTTGAGCTGCTCGAGCGTCAAATCCTCCAAACCGCAGCCCTCGGTTTCGCACAGCAAAACCAAACGTCCCACCACCGCGTGGGCCTCGCGAAACGGCATACCCTTCTTCGCCAGATAATCGGCCACGTCGGTGGCGGCCGTGAAACCCTGGCCCGACGCCTTGCGCATGGCGGCCTCGTTAAGCTCCATGGTCTCGATCATGCCGCCCATGCACAGCATGCAGTCATGCAGGGTCTTCGCGGCGTCGATCGCGCCCTCCTTGCATTCCTGCAAGTCCTTGTTGTAGGCGAGCGGCAGCGACTTCATGGTGACCAACAAGCCCACCAAATCGCCCACCACGCGGCCTATCTTTCCGCGCGTCAGCTCGGCGAAGTCGGGGTTCTTCTTCTGCGGCATGATCGAGCTGCCGGTCGAAAATGCATCGGAAAGCGTGATGAACGAGAATTCCGACGACGACCACAGGATGATTTCCTCGCACAAGCGCGACAGATGCATCATCGAAACGCTGCACGCGTACTCCAGGTCGAGCAGATAGTCGCGGTCGGACACGGCATCGAGTGAATTGGGAATGGTGCGGCCAAAGCCCAGCAGCTCGCTTGTCATGGCGCGATCGAGCGGATACGTGGTTCCCGCAAGCGCGGCCGAACCGAGCGGGTTGGCGTCGGCAGCATCGTAGGCGGCGGCCAGACGCGTGAAATCGCGCGTGAACATCCAGAAATAGGCGAGCATATGATGGCTGAACAGCACAGGCTGGGCATGCTGTAGATGCGTGTAGCCGGGCATGACCATCCCGAAATGAGCCTTGGCCTTCTCAATCAACACGTGACGCAGCGCGATGTTGCCCTCCATCAGCGATGCGAGCAGCTCCTTCGCGTAAAGGCGCAAGTCGGTGGCAACTTGGTCGTTGCGCGAACGACCCGTGTGCAGACGCGCGCCGGCGGCGCCGATATCGGCCGTAAGCGCCGCCTCGACCGCCATGTGGATGTCTTCGTCGTTCACGTCGAAGACGAACGACCCGTCGTCCATGCTCTCTTTGACGGCCGCAAGGCCTTGGTCGATCGCGGCTGCATCTTCGGCCGCGATAATGCCCTGCGCGGCGAGCATTTTGGCATGAGCACGCGAACCTGCGATATCGTGCGCGTACATGTTCTTGTCAACCTCGAGCGAGGCGCCGAATTCCTGGGTGAAGGCGTCGACGCCTTCGGTGAATCTTCCCGACCACAATGCCATCGGATGAGCCTTTCGTCGAATACGCCGGAATGCGTAAATAGTTTCTTAAAGCAATTATTGCCAATATGAGACGCTCTGCGCTACAGCCGACTACGCCGCACAAATCACAGCCTTCTTTTCGCCAGCAAAAGCAGCCTGTGATGCAAGCTCTTCTGCGGCAGGGCCCTGCTTCGCCGACCACGTGGTCACAGGCAGGCCATGCAGCTCGATGAAGCCCTTGGCCGCACCATGATTGAACGCGTCGGCGGCGCCGTAGCTTGCCAGGCCGAAATCGTAGAGCGAATAGGGGCTCTTGCGTCCCGTTACGGAGCAGCTGCCCTTGTACAGCCTCATCTTCACCACGCCCGTGACGAAGTGCTGCGTGGCGGCGCAAAACGAATCGAGCGCCATTTTCAGCGGCGAGAACCACATGCCCTGATACACCGCCGTGGCCCACTGCTGCTCGATGCCCAGCTTGTAATGCTGCGTGTCGCCGTCCAAGCACAACGTTTCGAGCGCCTTGTGGGCATCGATCAGCACCTTCGCCGCAGGAACCTCGTAGCATTCGCGCGATTTCACGCCCACGAGGCGGTTCTCCACCATATCGAGCCGCCCCACACCATGCGCGCCCGCCTTCACGTTAAGCGTCTTCACGATGTCGACGAACGGCATCTTAACGCCATCAAGCGAGCACGGCACGCCCTGCTCGAACCCGATTTCGACATATTCAGGCTCGTCAGGGGCACACGTCGAATCGGCCGTCAACGTCCAGATGTCCGCAGGAGGCTCGCACCACGGATCTTCGAGCGCACCGCATTCGATCGCGCGGCCCCACAGGTTGTCGTCGATCGAATAGGGCGATTTCTTCGTGGCGGCAACCGGCACGCCATGCGCCTGGGCCCACTCGATTTCCTCTTCGCGACTATGCAGGTTCCACTCGCGCACCGGCGCGACGATTTCAAGCATGGGATCGAGCGCCTTGATGGAAGTTTCGAAACGCACCTGGTCGTTGCCCTTGCCCGTGCAACCGTGCGCCACGTAATGCGCGCCGAACGAGTGGGCGACCTCCACCAGATGCTTCGCAAGCAGCGGACGCGAAAGCGCGGAAAGAAGCGGATAGGAGTTCTCGTAAAGGCCGTTTGCCGCAAGGGCGAGCGTGAGGAAATCGTTCGCGTATTCCTCACGCATATCCACGGCGAACGAAGCAATGGCCCCCATGTCGAGCGCCTTCTGCCTGATGGCCGCCAGGTCGTTTTCGTCCTGGCCCACGTTGCCGCATACGGCGATTACATCGAAGTCGCACTCCACCTGCAGCCACTTCAGGCATACCGACGTGTCGAGGCCGCCGGAATACGCAAGCACCACTTTCTCCTTCATGCCGCACTCCGCCGCCTTCGCCGCCATGCAGGCCTGGCCACCGATTGCATGTGCCGTGGTTGCTTCATTCATCGTGATTTCCATTGTGCCCATCTCCTTTTTTCGCCAACCGAACGCTTCTCGCGTTTGACCGGCATCCATTCGCTTCGCCGCTTTGCGCGGCCCGCCGTCTGCATGCCCGATGCATGCGTCGCCATGGTTTCTTGCGTCGTACGCCTTCATGCACGGATGCGTCGTAATCCGCAGATGCCCGGATAAAAACGCTTCGCGCCGTCCGTGTTCGGGAAATGCCTGGTTTGGAAATGTGCCCGAATACGAAAAAACACCCGGCAATGCCGGGTGTTTCACGGGTCCTGATGAAGTGATGCTACAAGAAGGCTACCTTGTATGGACCGCAAGAAACACACGCGTGCATCGCAGCGTGCTACGTCGGTCCTGGCGTCGGAAAGAGAACTGCTGTGCATTTGCGACCATGCCTGCTGCTCCTTTCCGATCGTGCGCCGTTCGGGCATGAATGATAGTTCGCTCTACTGCAATAAAGCGATGGATGGGACTTTAACGAATATTCCGCTTAGTTGCAAGGAGAATTTGAAATTCTCCGATTTTCGAATATATATGCATTTAAGCGGTAGTTGCGTCACGAAGAGCGCCGGCAAAAACACGCAATCAGAGCACCGTCTTGGTGGCGATTGCGTCGACACCCGTGCCGCACACGTCGGCAAGCACCACGTCTCCTGCGTGCACCGGCGGAGCAACGCGCGCTTCGCTCAGGGCGGCGGCAACCTGCATGATGCGGTTTTTCGGCACAGGACGTTCGGTCTTCACGCTTACCGGGCACAGCCTGCCTTCGACCGACACCGCCGCCGTCACCATGCGCACCGGATGCGTGGCCTCTTGGCGCGCGTAGTCTTTTCCGCGCTTGCATTTGTAGCCCACCACCCCGATCGTGTCGAGACCGGCGTCGCCCTGCGCAAGCATCACGGTAAGACGGCAGCCTAAAGGACAGCAGATGCAGGTATAGGTTTCCTCGTAGGTGCGCTCGGGCCGCCCTGTTTGCAGCGCGCCGCCCGAACGCGACGACGCCACGCCTTTCCAGCGCGGCGAGGCCGCCTGGACGTTTTTCACATCGGAACGCAAAAACGTCTCGGACCGAGCGCCCGCATTCCGCGTGCATTCGTTTCGTTTCTCTTCGCTCATCGCTGCTCCCGCACCTTCACCGTCACCTCAAGCGCACCCGCAAGCTGTACACCCGCTACCTCGATACTCTGCATTTCCGCAGGAACGGCCGCCATGACGCGGCGTCTTTTCACCACCGACCATGCGCCGTGCTCATCACGCGCCTCGACAAGCACCGTTGCCGCTTCGAACGCACGCGATGTGCGGAAGCGCAGCGTGACGCGCGCTGATTCGGCATGCACGTACTGCGGAACGACGTAGCGCGCCCCCTCGCCCGCCGAAACGGCAATGCCGCCGCGCTCGACGGCACCTTGCCCCAAGGCACGTCGCGCCGCCGCAGCGCCCGCCAGATCCCCTTCGCTCGAGGCGAAATCGACCAGATCGTGGATATGAAGCGCGTTTCCGCAGGCGAACACGCCTGGCATATTGGTTTGAAATCCGTCATCGACCACGGCGCCGCCCGTCACCGGATCGAGCTGCACGCCCGCCGCAGCCGCCATAGTGTTTTCGGGAACAAGGCCCACCGACAAAAGCAGCGTGTCGCACGCGATACGGCGTTGGGTGCCTGGCACAGGTTTGAATGTGACGGGATCCACGCGGCCGACCTCGACGGCTTCGATACGCGCTTCGCCCTCGATGCGCGTGACCGTCTGGCCCGTGTAAAGCGGGATGCCGAAATCGTCCAGACATTGCACGATGTTGCGGCGAAGGCCGCTCAGCTCGCGATTGATTTCGAACACGCCCACTACGTGCGCGCCCGCAAAGGCCAGACGGCGCGCCATGATCAGCCCGATATCGCCCGACCCCAAGATGACCACCTCGCGACCGGGCAGGCAGCCCTGCAGATTCATGAGGTTTTGCGCCGAACCGGCGGAAAAAACGCCTGCGGGACGCGTACCCGCCACATTAAGCGCACCCACGCCGCGTTCGCGAGAGCCGGTTGCCAAAACGACAGATTTCGCCTCGACGCGCCGCGCGCCTTCAGGGGCGACAAAGGACACCTGCAAGGATTCTTCGGCAGATGCTTCGGCGCCCATGCGCCCGAATTCGAGAACGCTCGCCTCGGCGACAACCTCTACTGCGCCGCTCAGTCCGGCAAGTTCACGTGAAGCGTATTCGGGACCGGTCAGCTCTTCGCCGAAGCGATGCAGGCCGAACCCGTTGTGAATGCATTGCTTGAGAATGCCGCCCTGTTCGCATTCGCGATCGAGCAGCAGCGTGCGTGCGCCCTCGCGCGCGGCCGCCTTCGCCGCCGCGATGCCCGCTGCGCCGCCGCCGATCACCACCACGTCGTATGCGGTCTGGAGAAACGCGCTTTTTCCAGAGGGCGAGAACGACGAAATACCGACCGTACGCGCACGGGCGGAATATCCTTCGGGCGAAGACGCCGCCACGACGCCTTGCGCCAAACGCTTCGGAAGTTCATCGGGAGAAACGCCCAGCTCCGCCCCTACAATGCGGGCGATTTCGGGCATACAGAAGCCGCCGTTACAGCCGCCCATCATGGCTTCCGTACGCCATTTGATTGCATCGAGGCACCGCACGGGAAGCGCCGTATGCAACGCGGCGACCACATCGGCCTCGCTGATTTTCTTGCAGCGGCACACGATGCGCCCTGCGCGCGGATCGGCAGCCACAGCCCGTGCACGTTCTTCCTCGTCAAGCGAAGCGAACAGCGCCAGCATCTTTACCACGGGGTTGAACGATACCTTCGGTCGCACCCCCAGAAATGCCGCGATACGCGGTGCCAAATCGACCGCAACCGCTGGAGCCGACGTCAAGCCGGGCGATTCGAAACATGCCACGTTGAAGAATCCAGGCGCGCCGGGCACTTCGCCGATAATAAAATCGCCCGTGCTGCCGCTGGCGCGCACGCCCGCGAAGTTTGCGATCTGCGTGCGCGAATCAAGGCCTGGAAACGTCTTGCGCGCCGAAGCCATGATGAAATCGAGGCCTTCGCGCGTTGTGGCGACGTCATCTTTACCATCCTGCTCCACCGCATTGGGGCCCACGAGCAAATTGCCGTGCACCGTCGGAGACACGAGCACTCCTTTGCCCGCTTTGGTGGGCGCCTGAAACATCGTGTGCGAGAATTTCGCCCCGGCAGCCGTATTCATAAGGCAATAATCGCCGCGTCGGGGCGTAATCGAAAACCGCGTGTCGCCTATGCATGCCGCCAGCTCGTCGGCATGAACCCCGGCCGCGTTTACCACGGTGCGCGCGAATACGGCATCCGTATCGGCGAAAGCGATCAGATACCCCTTGATGCCATCCTGCACCGTGCGCTCGATGTATTCGACACGCGCTGCGAACCGAAACTCCACCCCGTTTTCGGCCGCGTTTTCCGCCGCCCGAAACGCCACTTTGTAGGGATCGCAGATGCCGCCCGTCGGCGCAAGCAGGGCGGCGACGGCATCGGGCGAGACGTTCGGCTCGATTTCGCGCAGCTCACACGCATCGATTACGCGCAGACCCTCCACGCCGTTTCGAGCGCCACGTCGAGCAAGCTCGCACACGGTTTCTCTTTCTTCTTCCGTGAACGCAAGCACGATCGAACCGTTTTGCTTATAGGGAAATCCCAGTTCTTGTGCCCACCGGGGGTATAGGTTCGCACCTTCTACGTTGTAGCGGGCCTTCGCCGTGCCGGGTTCGGGATCGAAGCCCGCATGCACGATGCCGCTGTTCGCACGCGTCGCCCCCTCGGCGACGTCAAGCCCCGCCTCGAACACCGCAATGCGTGCGTCGAAACGCGCGCACTCGCGGGCCACGCATGCACCTGCCACACCGGCGCCGACGATGGCGATATCGAATGATTCCATGCGCCCTCTCTTCCTCGCACTCTTCGATGCGAAGAATACGCCGGCGGCGCTTTACGCATGGCAGCACGCCGTCAAATGAGTCCGCGCGGTTCGCCAGCGGCAAAGCACGGCAAGAAAAGCGCATGCGACCGGCGCAAGAGCCTGCACGCTAAACGCAACGGGCTTACGCAAGCCCGCCGCACATCGAACCCACGGGCGCATCCCCGCCCGAATTTCGTCGACATACTGACGAAAAACGCCCCAGGGGTATAAAAATGCGCGCCCGCGCCAAGGCGACGGACGCGCACTTATGCACTACAGCTCGATGCGCTCGAAAAGTTCTTTGCCCACACCGCAGATCGGACAGCGGAAATCATCGGGGAGCTCGTCGACATACTCGACGTGCCCGCACACCGTGCAACGCCACGCGAACGTGCGAGCCGGCGCGGAGGAAGACGCGCTTTCCTCGGAGAAGACGGCAGGCTCCGCGTTCGATTCGGCGGCGCGGCCGTCATCCGGCCCTTCGAAACTCGAAGCCTTCGGAGACGTCTTTCCACCCTTCACCTGGTGATAATAGGCGTAGGTCATCGGCTCGCCCGCCTGAAGCGTTTCAGCCTGGGCAACTTCGCCCACAATGAGCACATGCGTGCCCAGATCGAGCGTTTCTTTCACCTTCACCAGGAAATGCGCCACCGCATGCTCGGCCACATACGGCATGCCTTCGTCATCGAGCGCAACGGTCGTGTCGACGAATTTGTCGGTTTCCGCACTCGTATGGAAACCGAAGCGCCCGATCAGATCCATCGGGGCATCTTGAGACAGGACCGCCACTTCGAACATGCCCGATTCCAAAATGACCGACGTTGTGACGTTTTCCTTGTTAATGGCAATGCTTGCCTGCGCAGGACTCGACGTAACCTGAGCAAACGTATTCACCACGCACCCTGCACGCATGTCGCCGCTTTGCGCCGTCACGATATAGAGCCCATACGTCAGGCTCCTGAACGCTTTTCTATCGACCGTCATATCTGCTCCTTTCGTCGCGCAGGGCATCCGCAACACCGCTTGCATGAATCTGAAAAAGCTCTGGAAACAAATGCCGTCGAAAGCACCTTTCGACTGTTTTCATTCTAGCCAAACATGCCCAGTGCTACAGTTGGGAAGAAACGACGAAAACCGAACAAAGGAGCACGCGTTCATGAGGTCCGGCGACCGTTCCCATTCGGACAATCACACGCAGATCGAGCCTGACGACGAAATGCGCAAACAGGCGCGCGAGCATCTGCGACAGCGCCAGGAGGCAGGCAAGGCAAGGCACTCCGAGGCGCACGGCGGCAGCCACAAGCCGCGCAGCGAAGCACACGCACCGCACGCGGACGAACACGCGGGCCGAAAAATCGATCGAAAAAGCACGCCTTCGCATGCAAGCGACAAAATGATGCAACGCACGAAGACGACCGATCGCCAGGCCGCATTGCGCCCGAGCTCGCGTCATCCTTCCCATGCCGCCGGCAGGCAAGGGCAAAACCAAACGCAGCGCACCTTGCCCCTGGCGGTCTACAGCGCAGCCGAATACGCCACGTCAGGCGCACGTTATGCAGCGGATACGGCAAAGGCCCTTCCCCGCGGCGTGCTGGCTCTTGTCGCGGTCGCATTGGTGGCAATCATCGGATTCGCAGCGTTTCAATGCACGCGTCCGGCAGACGAACCTCAGCCCGACCCCGTTCCCGTGGTCACCGACGTCGAACAGGCCGGCCAAGACGAGCAAGCCCAGCCCGAAGAAGCTCCCGTCGAATTCGACGCGACCCCTGCCGCCCTTGACGGGGTGCCCGAAGGAGAAGGCCTGCAGACGTTCGCCTTGGCCGGAAACGAAGCACCCGCACTTTCCCAGGAACAAAGCGCCGCGATCGAGGCCGCCGTTTCCGCAGCCGAAGAAAGCGGCAATGTGAGCGTGGTGTTTTACGACATCGACACCGGCAAAGGCATCAGCTACGACGCGGACACCGCCGTCTACGGCGCAAGCTCGTTCAAAGCACCCTACGCGCTTTACGTCTGCCAAACGCAGGTCGACACCGGAAACATCGGACTCGACGACCTTTGCCAGGGAACAAGCGCCTACGACCCGTCAAGCTATTACAACGGAGGCGCCTATCCGCTGTCCGACCTGATAACAGATGCGATCGTGTATTCCGACAACAACGCGTTCGGATCGTTGCGCGATGCATTCGACTTCGAAGGATATGACGCGTGGGCCACAAACCTCGGGCTTGACGATGTGCTCTACCGGGCCGATTCGTGGTATCCGTGGTATTGCGCTCGCACGTCGGCGAAGGTGTGGACGGAAATGTATTCCTATCTGCAAACAGACAGCGAAGCGGCGCTGCTCTTGGGCGAGCTGACCGGCCAGACCGAAACGTCTTTCATGCGCGAAGCGCTTGCCGGCACAGGCGCCCTCGTGCAGGACAAAGCGGGCTGGTGCGTCGATTCCGACCCGCGCTGGAACGGCGTATGCGATGCGGGAATCGTCACGCTTGGCGACAAGGCATACATTCTGTCGATCATGACGGGCATGCCCGACGGCGAAGAGAGCTACCTGCTTTACGAAGACATCGCCACGGCTGTATTCGCCGCACGCGACACGCTCGCATAAAACAATCCGAACAGCCTCACCCCCGCCTCTGAACGGCTTCGACGAAAAAGGAATCGCACCGCACGCGATTCCTTTTTTTCGCGCGACGGCGGCATCCCGTCTTTCCTTCGGGCAAGAACGGCATCGCGCATAAGCATCGAAGCAAAGCGCGCAACAAACACTTACATGGAAAAGAACATCTACCTATAATCATTCAAGTCGCGCGTTTTTTGCGCGACTCGCTGTGTTCGTACCACCTTGAAAAGAAGCGTTCCTATGGCACTTTCCATCAAAGACTGGCTCGTCAAACCCCAGCCGCGCCTCGGCGCGACGGGCTTGCTCGTTTTGCTCGTTGCGGCATCGCTGATCACGCCGCTTTCGCTCGATATGTACACGCCCGCCGTTCCCGGCATGGCGGATTATTTCGATACCGACGTGTCGCTTGTGAACATGACGCTTGTGGGCTATTACGCGTTTTTCGCGCTTGGCATGCTGGTGTTCGGCCCCTTGAGCGACAAGCACGGAAGACGCCCCGTGCTGCTGGCAGGAGTCGGACTCTACAGCATCGCGTCGGCCGCATGCGCGCTTTCGCCGACGATTGAGGCGCTTATCGCCGCGCGCATCGCCCAGGCCCTTGGCGCGGGCGCCATCAGTGCCGTATGCACTGCCGCCGTGAAAGACTCGTTCCAGACGTATTACCGCGAGAAGATTCTTTCGGTGATCCAAGTGCTGTTCGTAGTGGGTCCCGCCACCGCGCCCGTGATCGGCGCAGGCGTAGTGGCCGTAGCCGACTGGCGTATGACGTTCTGGATCCTGGCCGCCGTAGGCATGGCCTGCCTTGCCATGACCGTGCTGTTCGAGGAAACGCTCGATAAGAAAGAACGCTCCGAAGGCAACTTCGGCCATACCATGGCGCAGCTTATCGTGGTGGGAAAGAATCCCGGATTCATGACGTTTTTGCTGTTGACAAGCCTTTTCGAGATTCCCTTCATGGGGTATATCGCCGTAGGATCTTACATCTACGTCGATTTCTTCGGAACAGGAGAGGTGGGCTACAGCCTGTTTTTCGCCGTAGCCGCAATCATCATGGCAATCGGCCCGTTCATCTGGCTTGTGGCATCGAAGCGCGTATCGGTGATTCGCTTCACCACGTTCATGCTGGCGTTTTCCATCGCCATGGGCGTGGCCATGCTGCTCGTGGGGCAAAGCAGCCCGTATGCGTTCTGCGCCTGCTTCGTAGCCTTCGCCGTGGCCGAATCGTGCACGCGTCCCTACAGCATGAACATCCTGCTCGAACAGCAGGCGCGCGATGCGGGGGCAGCCTCTGCGCTCATGAACTGCATCCGCACGGCCATCGGCAGCCTGGGCATGGTTTTGGCCGCACTCCCCTGGCCGAATTACGTCGTCGGCATCGGCATCCTGATCGTTGCGTTCATGGCCATTTCGCTTTCCACGTGGGTCGCCCTTCTGCGCTCACGCATTCCGCTGGTATGCGTAAAGGAAGACGCGCCCGTCAAGGTGTGGTAGCCGACCGGCGCCCGAATAACCCGCAACCAGAAGAAGTCCTACAGAACGAAAGAACCCCTGGCAGGAATACCTGCCAGGGGTTCTTTTCTATTCAGCAGGCACCACACGCCGACGCCGAGCCGACCCTGCAGCCGACCACATAGGCGCGTCGCGACGAAACGCCGGAAATCAACGCCCGCGCCTTGCATGCCGTCCTCCCGCACCGAAGAGCTTGCCTCGAAAGCAAACTGCGCCAACCTACACCGTTTCGTTGCGCTCGAAGAAGGCGCAAGCGTTCTCGAAGCAGATGGCCTCGGCGATTTCTGCGCCGAATTCGGCTGCGAACAAATCGTAAAGCGTGCCCACCTTTTCCGCGGGCGCAAGCCACTCGGGCACATCGCAGCCGTCGTAATCGCTGCCAAGAGCCAGCACGTGTTCGCCGCCCAATTCAAGCATGTGATCGACATGGCGCAACACGTCGTCGCGCGTCACATGGCCCGCATCGACCAGGAAACGCTCGCAGAAGTTCAAGCCCACAATGCCGCCGCGTTCTGCAAGTGCGCGAAACTGATCGTCAGTCAGATTGCGCGGATGACCGCACACCGCACGCGCATTGGAATGCGACGCCGCGAACGGACGCTGCGCGACCTCAAGCACGTCCCAGAAGCTGCGATCGTTGAGATGCGAAACGTCGACGGCCACACGACGCTGCTCAAGCGTGCGCACCGCATCGCGTCCGAAAAACGACAAACCGTCAGTCGTCTTGTTGCCCGACGCAATGGCATTTTTGCCGTTCCAGGTAAGCGTGAGCATTTTCACGCCCGCATCGGCCGCTTCGTGAATGCGGTCGAGGTCTTCGCCGACGAACGACCCGCCTTCCACCGTGAACACCGCAGCACAACGACCCGCCTCCACGATGCGACGAACGTCGCGCGCGTCGCGCACCTGCTCGATAAGCGCCGCGTGCTGCTCAAGCTGACCTGCGAAATAGCGACGCACCGTATCGAATACGCGATAGCCGCCTTCCACCCCGATGTCGTCGGGAATGAACGCGGCGAAACACTGGCACCACGCGTAGCCAGCACGCGCCATGCGTGTCAAATCGATATGGGCGTCGTTATCGGCCAACGAGCTCATGCGATGGGCAGGAATGGCGGCGTCTTCGGCCATGAACCCCGCTTCGGGAATGACGCTGTGCAACGCCAGGCGGTCGAGCGTGTCGCAATGTAGGTCGAAGATGCGCGTCGGCTGCGTGATGATGGGCATGATGGATCCTTTCAAACAAAAGAAGGGCTCCGAATCGGAGCCCTTATAGAATAACGCTTCACGCAAGGCGACAAGCGTTGCGAAATGCCGCCCAGCTAAGACGCTTACAGCGTTGAATCGACCCGGCGGGGTGCAAGCGAGACCCCGTGCTCAAACAGTCCTGGGCTCGCACGAAAGCCACGTTAAATGGCTTTCGGCTCGGACGGAACTGCGCGCGAGACCTCGCTCACGCCCTTGAAAGCTCCCTGGTCATTGAAGTGCACTGAAGCAAAACCTGAACAAAGGTGAGCTGCAAAACGAGCAGAACAAAAGCCCTCCAGGTCGCCGAAGCGCAGGCGAGAGGCGCCCTCGCCTTTCAGATGCCGCGAAGGCTTTGCGAAGCGCACTGAAACAAAACCCTGAACAAACAGAAGCGAGTTTGCTGGACGGCCCCGAAACCATCAGGTCGCCGAAGCGCAGGCGAGGGCGGGCGCGGCGGATGCAGTCGGCGTGAAGGCGGGGC
>JAUNLI010000055.1 GCA_030532315.1 Slackia sp. | reverse complement strand
TTGAGCAGTTCGCTCTTGTTGATGTTGAATTTCATGCCGGCATCCCTTCTTCCGAGAAAGGTAGAGTAATAAGAATAGTAGTAGTAATAAGGGCGGTGGAATTGAAGAAAAGAGAGCGTTTCCGCTCTTCAGCAACCAATTTTAACGGCTGAATACTTGTTACCGGGATCCCACCGATCTCCACCGTAATTTTCGGGCGATTTTTCTTTCCACCGCATTCTTCTTTTTCTGCCCTAGTTTTCCCTAATGTTTTTAATGATTAGTTCGATCTCTTCCTGGAGCTCGCGGCTTTTCGTGAGCTTGTCTTCCACCTGTCCGACGGAATACATGACCGAGGAATGGTCGCGGTCGAAGCGCTTGCCGATGTCGTTGTAGGGGATATCGAGCATTTGGCGGCACAGATACATCGCTACCTGGCGCGCGTAGGCGATGTTGCGCGACCTTTTCTTCCCGACGAGGTCTGCGTGGCTGATCTTGTAGTAGCGTTCGACCTCTTTTTGGATGCTCGCCACGTCGAGGCGCTTGGTCGCGCCCGACATGAAGTGGTTTTCAAGCAGCACGCGCACGTCCGGCAGCGAGATATCGGGGTTGTTGAAGTAGGTAATCTGGGAAATCACCTTGGTCACGGCGCTTTTAAGCTCGCGGACGTTGGAGCTCGATATCTCCGCTATATATGTCTGTATTTCTTCCGGCACATACAGGTCGTAGGCGTTTTCGGAAGAGCGGTATTCGTCGATGAATCCTCTGATGATGGCGGCTTTGGTTTCGATCTCGGGCGGCTGGATGTCGCAGGTTCCGCCGGAGTTGAAGCGGCTCGTATAGCGCTCGTCGATGTCGATGGTTTTCGGCGCGCGGTCTGCTGCGAGAACCACTTGTTTTCCCATGTCGGTCAGCTTGTTGAAAAGCTGGAACACGATATCGACCGTCGCCGATTTGCCCTGGAACTTCTGCACGTCGTCGATCAGCAGGACGTCGGCGTTGACGTAGCGGTTCTGGAAGTTCAGATAGCTGTCCTTTTCCTTATCGTGCGCCACGACGGCCGCCGTGTAGTCGGACAAAAACTCGGACGAGTCGATATAGACGACCCTCATCTGCGGGTTCGTCGTGATGATGTAGTTCTGGATGGCGCGCAGCAGATGCGTCTTGCCCAAGCCGCTTCGCCCGTAGATGAACAGGGGGTTGAGGTTTTTCTTACCCGGCTCTTCGGCGACGGCGACCGCCATGGAATAGGCGAGTCGGTTGGAATCGCCTACAACGAACGTCTCGAACGTCAACGACGAGGCGAGAAGGGCCGTGTCGTTGACGGGCGTGCGCGGATGGCGCGTCCTCGAATCGGACGGAAGGACATGTTCCACGAATTCGGTTTCTTCGCCTGCGGTGGTGGGGAAAATAACGTTTTCGCGCGGCTCTGCCACGGTCTCTTCGGCCGGGGCAGGCGCGATGACGGGTATGGGCTGCGTCGTATCAGGGCGCTGGGCCTGTACCTGCGCCGGCTGAGGAGCTGCGACGACCTGGGGGTTCGCAGGCATCTGGACCGTCGCCGGGGCCGCCGCGAAAGGCGGCATCGCCTGGGACGGAGCCGGCATGGACGGCATAGGCTGGGGAGCGGCGCAGGCAGCCCCGGTTGCTGCAGGGGCGGAGTTCGAGGGCGCCGCTGCGCCTTCTGTGGGGTCGACTTCGATTTCGACGAGATAGTCGATGCCGAACAGGTCTTTGAGCGCCTGCTGGATCGTGGTCATGAAACGGCGCTCGACCTGGCTTTTGATGAAGGCGGTGTCGGCGGTGACGATGAGGAATCCGTCCGATATGGCTTGGGGCTGCAGACGGCTGAAGAAGGCGTCCACCTGCACGGGGTTGACGGAGTCGTAGCCCTTCACCTGGGCGCATACGAGCTGCCATGTTTCGTAGAGATTGCTGGAATCAACCATCGTTGTTAGACCTTCTTCTTCGACATCCTTCGCGTGCGCGCGAGGTTTTTATTCTTATGGCCGTGGTTTCGAAAAACCGATTCTGATGCTAGAAAAGCTTTTCTGCGACTTGGCTTCCCAGATCGGTCAGCGTTCTTATCTTTCCGACGCTTTCGACAAGTCCGGCCTCTTCGAGACTCGTAAGCGCCCGATGGACGGTGCTCGGACTGAGTTCGAGTTCGTTTTTGATGTCGGTGAGCCTCGAAGGGCCGTCTTGCATCAAAAGATAGAGAACGTCTTTTTCCCGGTCGGTGAGCGGGGGTATCAAGGCGCTGCGTCTCGGCTTCGCGGGGCGCTGAGCCGAGGGATTCGGCTCGTATCGGTCGTAGACCTCGTCGGGCTTGACGCTTATCGTGACCACGGCGCCCGTGGTGAGGTTGTCTTCGATAGTTATCCGCCCGTGGGAAAACGAAAGATACTCTTTGACCAATGGAAGCCCGCTGCCGACGCCCCGGATGTATCGCTTCATGGGCTCGACGGCCGAAGAGAATCCGGGCATCTGGGCTTTCTCTTTTTGGGGGATTCCAGGTCCTTGGTCTGAGAAGCGAATCGTGTTTCCTTTGTCGTAAATAGACACGATGACCTCGCGAAACTGAGCATGGATGAAGTTTTCGCTGACCTCGCGGATGACCGTGTAGGGAATGGATCCTCCTGCTTGCTGCGCCTGCGTATAGACGGTGGAGGCAAGCTCTTCAATGAATTCCGCTGTGGCGTTCGGTTTCACTTCGGTGATGCGGGGTGCGCTGCGGAAGTTGTCGTAGAACGCGATGCGCGCCGATGTGAGGGCGCGCGAAAAATCGCCGCTTAAAGTGGCGGCTGCTTCAGGGGCGTTTTCAGGTGTGTTTAGGGTGTGTTCCAACGCTTTCCCGATGCTTCTATTCGTTCGTGTCCTTTGGCTCCATCGAGAAGGAACGAGCCTTTTGTGCTCGATGGTTTTCCCATTCTAAGTTTTGTGGAAAAGTTTTCCAAGGTCGTTTTCAACCATAGGTGGAATTCTCCACGTGGTCCACCGAGGGTTTTCCAACTTTTTAACTTTTTATTCAATAAGTGTTGAAAGCAGTGGAATAAAAAGGAAAAAGGGAGATCGATCGGTGAAAAATGACTTGGAAAAGGAGGAAAGAAAAGAAATGGATGCGAGAAAAGTGAGGAAAACACAGTGTAAAAGAAGAAGGGTCAAATAAGATTTCCCGGATTTTCAACGATTTAATCGTCAAAAATGTTAAAAACAAAAATACCTGATGACAATGAATAAAATAACTTTTTATCCTAATCATATCCACTCTTTTAACATGCCATTTTTTATCATCAAGCGCGATACAAACAACAGTTTCAGCATCGCAGTGAAAAAACTTTTCCCACTTTCAACATTTCTAACATTTTTAAGATGAACAATTGATGCCAGCGCTGTGACTTTGTGGAAAACAAGATTGTTTTCCAATTTTCCACAGCGCTTTTTCGGGAAAAAAATCTTTTTCCGAAATTCTGGAAAGAGAGTGAAAGAACGGATGGAAAAGAGAAAATCAGTTTTCAACCTCAGGGTTTGTTAGGGAAAGCCTCCGCTATTCCGGGGGCTTTCTGGAAAGGCTTCCTCCAAGATGGCGACGCGATACCTTATGTATGAACGAAGCCGTTCTTCTTACATATATATAGTGCGGTTCGCTTCCGTATTGTTTTTTCGATATGCGGAGAAAAGGAGGCGTTTGCTTGCCGGCGCATGTTCCTTTTCCGCCTTATCCCTGTTGAATAAGGAAAAAACGCTTTACTTTTTCCTTTTGCGAGGTATACTCATACGGCTATTCATCGAAGGATTATGGTTTTTGACCGTGAAAGGGAGTCGATATGAAGCGCACTTATCAGCCGAATAAGCGCAAGCGCGCCAAGTGCCACGGTTTCCGTGCTCGCATGGCTACCAAGGGTGGTCGTGCCGTCTTGGCCGCACGTCGCGCCAAGGGCCGCAAGCGTCTTTGCGTGTAACGAAAGGGCATCGGTTTGAAGTCGACCATCAAGTCGAGCGCCGATATATCCCTTCTTTTCTCGCAAGGAAAAAGATTCAGTACGCCGTTTCTCACGGTCATGGTGCTGAAGCATTGCAATCAACACGACCATGAAGCACATCATGGTCGTGTTGCTTTTATTGCGGGGAAAAAATCGGGGAATGCCGTATGGCGCAATGGCGCAAAACGTCGCATGAGAGAAATAGCGCGGTCTTACGGAGCCCCTTGGGAGGGCTACGACGTTGTGTTTCTCGCCCGTAACCCCATTCTGAAGGCGTCTTATAGTAAAGTGAGCAATGCATGTGAGAAGGCCCTGTCGAAGGCGGGGCTTCTGAAGTCTGCTTCGCGATAATGCTCCGGGCGGATACGAGAAGGTGCATATGATGTTTCAGGCGGTTCTGGCTTTTGTTCGCGCGCTGCCGAAAAACGCTGCGCTCGGTTTGATAAAGGTGTATCGCGTCGCCATCTCGCCACTTTTCCCCGCGTGTTGTCGCTATATCCCCACATGTTCCGAATATGGGCTCATCGCCATCCAGCGCTTCGGGTTCATACGAGGGGGATGGCTGACCGTTAAAAGGATATGCAGGTGCCACCCATTCCATCCAGGCGGGTACGACCCTGTTCCAGACGAGCTGTAGAAAGGTGAAAGTGTATGTGGGACGCGTTTAAAGATTGGATATTCAACTGTATCCAATTCTTTTTCAATTTCGTTGGTGACTGGGGTCTTGCGATCATCATCATCACGATTATCTTCCGCGCCATCGTCGCTCCGATCATGCACAAGCAGATCAAATCGAGCTTCCAGATGCAGAAGATCCAGCCCCTCATCAAGGAAGTGCAGACGAAGTTCTCGAACGATCCCGTCCGCATGAACCAGGAGATGCAGAAGCTTTACGCCGAGACGAAGTTCAACCCTCTCGCGGGCTGCCTGCCCATGCTCCTGCAGATGCCCATCTTTCTCGCAATGTTCCAGACGCTGCGTGAGCTGGGCGGACGTCAGGGAGAAACTGCGTACACGTTCTATGGCATGGTTCCCGACCTGACCCAGACTCCGGCGGGCGTTTTCGGCGACGGTTTCGTGGCGTTTCTTCCCTATCTGATCTTGATGCTCGTATTCGCCGGCGCAACCTTCTTGCCCATGGTGCTGCAGAA
The DNA here is from genome assembly GCA_030532315.1 of Slackia sp. Taxonomy (GTDB): domain Bacteria; phylum Actinomycetota; class Coriobacteriia; order Coriobacteriales; family Eggerthellaceae; genus Slackia. Next base: position 7,922 of record JAUNLI010000055.1, on the reverse strand, counting down.
CATCCACAATGACAGCGCCCAGCGCAACCAGATGCTGCTTATGGGCGGCATCATGTCGCTGATGATGCTTTGGATTTCCTGGGGTTCCCCCGCAGGCGTTCTGTTGTTCTGGGGCACTTCTTCGGTTATCGGCATTCTCCAGAGCCAGCTGACCACGCGCATCCTGAAGAAGGAAGAGGCTGCGAAAGAGGCCGAGCAGATTGCAGTCCAGCCGGTGAAGGTCAATGTCGAGCGTAAGGTGAAGAAGAAGCGTCCGACCAAGAAGCACTAGAGGGAAAGGCGCCGCAACCGTGTTGCTCGCGCCGTGTGAGAAAGGACCCGTCATGGCCGAAGAAGAAATCATGGCCGAAGAGGGCGCTGTCGAGCTGAAGGGCGATGCCGCCCATACCGAAATGGTGGAGCTGACCGAAGAGGAGCTCGACCGAGTGGCCGATACCGCCATCGATGCACTCCAGGGCATTCTGAAGCATTTCGACGTGGGGGAAGTTACCATCGACGAATACGAAGGCGACGAGGGCGAGCTGATCTTGGATATTACGGGAGAAAACCTTGCCATTTTGATCGGTCGCCATGGAAAGACCCTCGATGCGCTGCAGTTCATCATCTCTGCTATTACCACGCGCACGCTCGGTTTCCGATATCCCGTGGTGGTCGATGTCGAGGGATACAAGAACCGCCAGCGCCAAAAGCTCGAATCCATCGCTCATTCGGCAGCGCGGCGTGCAGTGTCTCAGGATCGCAACATTAAACTGCGTCCGATGACCCCTTATGAGCGTCGCATCGTGCACCTTGCCCTGCGTGACCACGAGGATGTCGAGACGGCATCCGAAGGAGAGGGAAGCGCCCGTCACGTGGTGGTCATTCCCCGCTAGGGAAGCAGTGCCGCAAAGTCTGATAGGCAAGAACGTTTATGCCGCCCCGCAGCGAGGGGCGGCATTTTTTATGGGGAAGGCATGCGAGGCCTGGGAACGCCCCCTATTCGATACAATGGCAGGCATGTTTCATAGAAAGAGGTGGATATGGGCCGCCTGGCGGATATCATGGCTCAGCACCATGGGATAGATATCGATGGCGATCAGGAAGGGCTCCTGATGAAGGACCTTCATGCCATCATGAAAATCAACGAGACGATGAATCTTACGCGAATACTCTCCGAAGAGGGAGGCATCGTTTTGCATTTGGAAGACAGCTTGACGGGCCTTCCGTTTGTGGAGAAAGCTCCTGACGGGGCCTACGCCGACTTGGGTACGGGTGGCGGTTTTCCGGGCATGCCGCTTTGCATCATGACCCGAAGGCCTACGCTGCTTGTCGATTCCGTTCAAAAGAAGGTTCGCGCGCTTCAGGGAGTGGCGCAGGAATTGGGCCTGGAAGACAAGGTGGACGTTTACGCCGGCAGGATAGAAGACCTTGGGCGCGAAAGGGCGGGGGAGTTTTCTGTTCTGACTGCGCGTGCTTTGAGCGCTCTGGGGTCTTTGATGGAGCTTGCCTCTCCTCTTCTAAGGCGGGGAGGAATTCTGCTTTGCTACAAAGCTCAGCCTTCTGAAGAAGAAGTTGCCTGCGCTCTTGGGATTCAGGAGATGGTAGGCATGACCTTGAAGGAACGTCGTGATTTCTCTCTGAGCGACGGATCGACACGTTGCATGTTCGTTTTCGAGAAGACGTCCAAACCTCGCGTGAAGCTTCCGCGTCGCGTGGGTCTTGCCCAGAAAGACCCTTTGCATCCGTAGGAGTCCGGCAGGAATGTCGTTTTGCCAAAAGTTCCCGTCACGGGATGTTTTGGCAAGAAGGACGAAAGAGTTTCGGGGAGTCTCGGTGTTTCACGTGAAACACCGAGATGAAATTTGCCGTATTGTCAGATTGGCACAGCGTTTAAAGAAATAGAGCAGCGTTTCCGATACGGGGAAAAGCAGCGTGCTTGAACGGTATAATAGCGGAACCAAACGACCCGGCGACGTTTCTTGGGAGCCGGGTGTTTCACGTGAAACATCGTACTCATGCATCGAAAAAGCAGCCTTAATGCTGAGCTTTAGAGGAATATCCGCGTTCGAGGAGGAATCCGTGGGACTGTTCGACAGCTTCAAGCGTCAATCGAATCATCATGAAATGCCCGAGGTTTCCATTCCTCCTTCGACTTCCTTCAAGGAAGAAAAGACGACGGAGGAGGTTGCTTCGCCTGAAGACGCGAAGGTCACGGAGCGCGATGTCGATGCCGTGCAGGTCGAAGACGGAGCTGGAAGCGAAAGCGCCGTGCATACATTCGTTGCGACTCCTTTGCGTACGTATGCGGATAAAAAGCCGGTGAAGCATGTCGTGGGGGCGACGAAGGTCATAGCCATTCTGAATCAGAAGGGCGGCGTCGGGAAATCGACGACCACTATCAATCTCGGTGCCGCGCTCGGCGAGATGGGAAAGCAGGTTCTTTTGGTGGACCTGGATCCCCAGGGCAATACTTCGAGTGGTCTCGGTATCGAGAAGAGCGAGCTCGAGCGCTGTGTCTATGACGTCCTGATCGACGAAGACACGTCTCTTACCGACGTCATCATTCCCGATGTATGCGAAGGACTTGACGTGGCTCCCGCGACAATCAACCTGGCAGGAGCCGAGGTGGAGCTTGTCTCGGAAATGGCGCGAGAGAACAGGCTCAAGGAGGCCGTCGGTTCCGTAAGGGGCAAATACGATTACGTATTCATCGACTGCCCTCCGTCTCTTGGCCTTTTGACGGTGAACGCGCTTGTTGCCGCCGATAAGCTGCTCATTCCCATCCAGTGCGAGTTCTACGCGCTGGAAGGAGTGACGAAGCTTCTCGATTCCATGAAGAGGGTGAAGACATATCTGAATCCCTCGCTTGACATCTTCGGGGTTCTTTTGACCATGTATGACGGTCGCACCACGCTGTCCAAGCAGGTGGCAAACGAGGTAAGAGGGTTCTTCGACAGGTTGGTGTTCGATGCGGTCATCCCTCGCTCGGTGAAGGTTTCCGAGGCACCGAGCTTCGGGCAGCCCATTACGGAATATGACCCAAGCGGTAAAGGAGCGCAGGCGTACCGCAACCTAGCAAAGGAAGTGATTCGTCGTGGCTAGAAGCACAAAAGGCGGATTGGGCCGCGGACTGAATTCGCTTATCGGCGGATACGAAGCGGCTTCCGATGGGGTGTCTTCCTATGGCCGTGAGAGGGTTTCGATGGGCGGGGAAGGTGCTCCCAGGCGAAACGAGAAGAATCCCGGGGAGGAAAGCCGTTCTGCGGAACGTGAGGTTATTCGCGAAGAGAGCCTCACGAGAGAAGATCGCGCCGTCATCAACCGCGAAAAGAACGAACGCCCGCGCAACCGCGTGACGGTTTCGCTCGATGGCTCGGAAAAGGAGCAATTCATCGAGGAAGACGGCGTGACCATCAAGGGGGTCGTCGAGCGCATCGCCGCTCCTGCTTCTTCGCAGGAGGGCGCCGAGCATGACGGCGTTTTTGCAGATGTCGCCGAAAAGCGCGATCTTCAGCCTGCGGCGACCGAGGAAAAGGTTCGTATCGCCGGCGTGACGGACGAGGTCGATATCGCGAGGATATTTCCAAATCCCGATCAGCCTCGAACGCAGTTCAATGCCGAAGAGCTGGAGGAGCTGTCTTCGTCTATCGCGAAAGACGGGCTTCTTCAGCCCATTTTGGTTCGCGAGGTTGGGGATAAATACGAAATCATTGCTGGCGAGCGCCGCTGGCAGGCATGTCGGCTCGCGGGCGTGAAAAAAGTTCCCATCCGCATTAAAAACGTCGACGATTCGAAGGTGCTCGAGCTTGCCTTGATCGAAAACCTTCAGCGAAGCGATTTGAACCCCATCGAAGAAGCCTATGGTTACAAACGCATGATGGAGGGCGGCAAGAAAACGCAGGCTGACGTTGCAAGCGCGGTTTCTAAAGGAAGGTCGACGATTGCCAACGCGCTCCGTCTTCTCGATTTGCCCGAAGCCGCCCAGCAGCTTCTTTACGAGGACGTGATCACGGCGGGGCATGCGCGTGCAATCTTGTCGATTCCTTCTGAAGAAGGGCGCATGAAGCTGACCGAAAAGCTTCGCCATGAAAAGATTTCGGTTCGCGAGGCCGAATCGCTCGCTCGGTTGATTGCAGGCAAAGAGGCGGCGTCGAAAAAGCCTCCGAAGCCGCCCGCGCCGCCGCTATACAGGAAGGCCGCGAAGACGCTCGGAAGCGCATTCGGAACCAAGGTTCGCATTAAGAGCGCAAACGGCAAGAACAAAATCGAAATCGAATTCAAGGACGAAGAGGACTTGCAAAGAATTTTCGACATGATGAACGGCTCTGCCGAATAGAGGAAGAGAAAAGACCCTGGCATACGATCCGCCGGGGTCTTCGCGGATAAAAGCCGAAGGAGTATCGATGGCGCAAAGGATAGAGGCGTATTCCTACGAAGGGATATGCGAACTGATGAAAGAATGGGGCCAGCCTCGTTTTCGTGCGAAGCAGCTCGTGCAATGGCTGTATCAAAAAGGAGTCGATTCCTACGACGAGATGAGCAATCTGCCCGCATCGTTGAAGGAGCGCCTGGAAGAAGAGGCTTCCCTTAAACGGGCGACGGTCGTCGACAAGCAGGTGTCGAAAGACGGAACGCGAAAATACATCGTGCAGTTTTCCGATGGCGCGGCGGCCGAGATGGTTGCCATTCCTTCCCAGGATCGCTTGACGGTGTGTTTTTCGACCCAGGTGGGATGCTCTATGGGATGCATCTTTTGCGCAACGGGCAAGGAGGGCTTTACGCGCAACCTGCTTCCCGGGGAAATGCTCGACCAGATTATCATCGCGCAGAAAGACATGGGAATGCGTGTGACCAATCTGGTGGGAATGGGCCAAGGCGAACCGTTTTTGAATTACGATAACGTTCTTGCCGCCATGAGGTTGGCGAACTCTCCCGACGGTTTGAATATCGGAGCCCGCAAGATCACGATATCGACGTGCGGCATCCTGTCCGGCATTAGGAAGTTCGCGGGCGAACCAGAGCAGTTCACCATGGCCGTTTCGCTCCATTCCGCTGTTCAAAAAAGCCGCGATGTGCTCATGCCTTCGATGGTCCACCAGACGCTGAAAGACCTGAAGCAGGATATCCGTGCGTATCAAGAGGAGTCGGGCCGTCGTGTCACCTATGAATATGTGATGATCGACGGGTTGAATGACGACGATGGGCACCTGTGGGCCCTTGTCGATTTCTGCAGGGGAACCATCTGCCACGTCAATCTGATTCCCATTAATGAAATCGAGGGGTCGGTGCTTCAGCCGAGTAGGGAATCGACGGTGAACCGCTTCCTGAAGGAGCTGGAGAAGCGCGGTATCGAAGCGACGCTGCGTCAATCTCGAGGGTCCGATATCGCAGGAGCATGCGGCCAGCTGAAAAACTTGCGCCGATAATCGCTTAAACAAGAGAAGCCATCCAGGGGATGGCTTCTCTTGTTTAAGCGATGAATGATTTCGCTACAGCGCTTCTGCGGCCTTTTTGTAGCCGGCCTTGTGGGCGCCTTCGAATTTAGCGGTCATCTCGAAGAAGTGCGCGATGTCCTCGAAGCCTTCCTCGCGAGCGATCTTGGCGAATTCGGGATACATGCTCTCCTCTTCGTACTGCTCGCCTGCGGCAGCGCTCTCGAGGTTTTCCTTCACGCCGCCGAACATGCCCAGATAAACCGCTTCAGCCAGCGCATGGGCGGTTTCTTCTGCCATCGGGCGGTCGAAAGCGGCGGCAGCGTCTGCCTCGCCGGCCTCTTCGGCGATGTGCTTCCACAGGGTGTATTTGCGGTTTGCCTGCGATTCGCCTGCGAAGGCGGCAGCGAGGTTCTCAGCGGTCTTGGTGCCGGTCACATCGGCAGGCTGGTATTCGACGAACGCAACCTGTCCGGCATGGCACATGGGGCATTCCTCGGGGGCGGAGCCGACATGGAGATAACCGCAGACCTTGCAACGATAGATTTTCATGGCTGTACCTCTTTCTTTCGAAGAGCCGTAATACTGACGACCTGGTTCAATGATAATGCTTCGGTGTGTTCCGCCGAAGGAACTTCATAACATATACCTGTTGGGATATATTGATGCGGCAACGAGATGTTTCGTGCGACCTATACATGTAGGGAACTTCGCATAGGATAAGGACGGGTCATGGCTTATTCAGGAAATCCGAAAGACTATTCAGTCGCGGTTTTGTACGGCGGAACAAGTGGCGAGCGCGAAGTGTCGCTCAATTCGGGGAAGTGCTGCGCGCGTGCGCTTGAGGAAAAAGGCTTCGCGGTAACCCTGCTCGATCCCGCCTCGCGCGACGATTTGAAGCGCATGGTCGAAGAGAAATTCGACGTCGCGTTTTTGGCTCTTCATGGCAAAGGCGGCGAAGACGGAACCCTTCAGGGTTTTCTTGAGACGCTCGGCGTTCCTTATACGGGGTCGGGCATTCTTGCGACGGCTCTGGCTATCAACAAAGGCAAGGCTAAAGAGCTCTACGAGCGTGCCGGGTTGCGCGTTGCCGCGTCCGTCATCGTGGGGAAGGGCGATGTTCTCGATGATGCCGATAGGCAGGAGATCGTCGACACGTGTGGAATCCCCTGCGTGGTAAAGCCCGTTACCGAGGGAAGCTCTCTCGGCATGACCATCGTGCGCGACGCGGAGGGGCTCCAGGAGGCAATCGACACGGCGCTTGCCGTCGACGACGAGGCCATGGTTGAGCAATTCATCGACGGCATCGAGCTGACGGTCGGCGTCATGGGCGACGAGGCTCCGACGGCCTTCCCTGTGATTCAGATTCTGTCGAATGAGGACGAATTTTATAACTACCATGCGAAATATGCCGCTGGTGGAAGCACGCATATCTGCCCAGCCCCTCTTGAGCAGGAGATTTACGACCAGGCGCAAAGCATGGCCATTGCGGCCCATGCGGTTTTGGGGTGCAAGGGAATATCGCGTACCGACATCATGCTCGATGCCGATGGCTGTTGCTGGGTGCTTGAAACCAATACGCTGCCTGGCATGACCGAAACGTCGCTGATTCCCGATGCGGCCCGCGCTGCAGGAATGGATTTCGGCGACGTGTGTGAGAAACTCATCGAAATGGCTCTTGAATAGGCATCGTGCGGGTTTTCAACGGGAATGTACGTGGGGTCGTCTCTCGAAGGCGGCCCCACGCGTTCTTTAGAAAGGCTGTCTAGAAGATTCCCATGATATGGAGAATCAAGGCGACGAAGGCTATGACGGCAATGATGAAAGCCCAGCTTACGATGTAGCAGCCGATATTACGACTGCGGCCCTTGTCCAAAACCTTGTCGTGGATGCTGCGGTGGTCTTTGAGGATGACCATTTTGCCGTTTTCCCGAGGAATTTTCACCTTGTTCGTCGGCGTCCATGTCGAAGGATTTTCGATTACAGCGGCTACGCCTGATGAGCTGAGCGCGGGATCGGGGCGCAGGCCCTCACCCGCAGCGCGCGCAAACGATTCTACGAACAGCGAAAACTCGCGTTCGTAACGTGGCGCATAGGCGATGATGGCGACTTGCCCCCAATACGCGCCTGGCGCCGGGTCTTCGCTATAGGCCGTGAAGCTGAGCACGTAGCGAAGCTTCCAGCCTTTCGCATGGTAGACGGCAAGCGTGTATGAATCGGAGGGGTTCAGGTAGCCGACAAGTTGGCCGTAGGGGTTTTTCAACCACGCCTGCTGGCGTTTTTCCTCGTCGAGCTGCCATACGATATCGCCGCAATCGCCGATCGCGTTGTCCGAGCCGGTTAATGCGGCTCCCGATCGCTTGTCGACGGTTTGAAATCGGACATACGAGCCGTAGTAGACATCGGATGCGTTTGTAGGCATGTGCTTCCTTTCGTGATAGGCTAGCCAGATATGACCGAAATGAAAGATTTCAATATGCAGAACATGAGTGTATACGACTTCGTTTCCCA
>JAUNLI010000212.1 GCA_030532315.1 Slackia sp. | reverse complement strand
AGAACGCCACGCGCCATAACGTAGCGCGGGCTGCGCAGGGCGCAAAGGTCTTCGAGCGGGTTTTCATCCGTGACGAGAATATCGGCATCGTAGCCCTCGGCAATGCGCCCCGTCACGTCGCCGAGGCCGAGCAATTCAGCATTGATCTGAGTGGCGGTATGCAGCGCGAAGGCATTGCTCACGCCAACGTATTTCGCAAAATACGCCACTTCGCGCCACATGTCGTAATGCGTGACGTACGGACAGCTGGAGTCGGTGCCCAAACCCACGGGTATCCCCTGCTCAACCGCCATGCGTGCGCTTTCGATGATACCTGCGCACACGATGTCGCCGTTTACCTTTTGCACCTCCGTCGAATTCGTCTTGGCTGGATCGAGAAGCGCAAACGGAAGCGCCGGCGAAATCGTGCAGGTTACCGACGGCTTACGCCCCTTCAGCTGGGCGCCGCCGGTGCGATAGAGCTCGATGATTTCAGAAGTCATAGACGCGCCGTGCTCGACGGTATCGACGCCCGACTCAAGCGCGACCTGTACGCCTTCGGTGCTTTCGACATGCGCCATCACGGGCAGGTTGGCTTCATGAGCCGCATCGCATGCAGCCTTCGCAACATCGAACGGCATCCTCAACACGCCGGGCTCGCCCGGCTCTGTGGCGTCGAACACGCCGCCCGTGATGAAAAGCTTGATGACATCTGCACCGCGCGCCGCAAGGTCGCGCACCTGAGCCGCCGCCTCTTCGGGCGATGCGGCAACCTGCGCAAAAAGACCCGCACCATGACCGTTCGGAACAGTCACCCCCGTACCAGGTGCGACGATGCGAGGACCGATGTAGCGCCCTTCTTCGATGGCGTCGCGCACGGCGATATCCGAAAGCAGCGGGTCTCCGGCACCACGCACGGTGGTAACACCGCTTGCAAGCTGGGTCTGTGCATGGTTTTTGACGATGCGTCGCAAAACGGCACGTCCAATCGGATTGTCGATTTTCTTCATGAGAGAGCCCGCATCGCCCGCTGAAACGGGCTTACCCGAACCGCAGAAATGAACGTGCATGTTGATAAGGCCGGGCATGAGATAGGCTCCGCCAAGATCGAAAACACGCGCGTTCTTCGGCGCTTCTCCCTCGCCGTCGGGCACGATATAAGAAATCTTGCCGTTTTCGACGCCAACCGTCATATGCGGACGCAGCTTCATCTCCTTCGTCCCATCGAGAACGGTTGCATGAGTGAAAACGATCGTTTCAGACGAATGAGCCATGATAGCCTCCCTGTGAAATCACGCTGCGAAATATACGCTCAATTGTACCCGTTGCCCACCAGAATCAACCCCGATGCGGTTGCAAGCATCGCAACGCATGCCTTCCCACCGAAGAAGGGCTGATATCTGCGCCGCATACGGTATTCATCTTCCCATGCAGACGTCGTTCATCGATTGGCCCCAGGAACCCGATGTCTACCTGGAAAGCATCTTGGGAAAGCGCGCGGCGGGCCTCAACCCGCTACGAACCATGCGAGAAAAAGGCATCGTGCTTTCCGCCGGATCGGATGCGCCCTGCACCGATCCCGACCCCATTTTGTGGATGCATCGCGCATGCAACCACTCGAATCCTGAAGAATCGATTTCTGTTCAAGAGGCATTAAGAATGTGCACCTACAACGGCAGCTGGGTCACCTTCGACGAATCGGAGCGCGGATCG
>JAUNLI010000054.1 GCA_030532315.1 Slackia sp. | reverse complement strand
AACCACTGGTCGGTCGCGCGGAAGATGACGGGCTGATGGCAGCGCCAGCAGTGCGGATAGCTGTGGTTGATATCGATATGGGAAACGAGCGTGCCGCGCTCCTTGAGCCACTCGATGATCTTCGGGTTTGCTTCGTCGGTGTCGAGACCCGCGAACTCCTTCACGTAGTCGGTAAAGCGACCGTCGTCGTCGACGGGCATGATGGTCTCGATGCCGAACTCCTGGCCCACCAGGTAGTCCTCGACGCCGTGGCCGGGAGCGGTATGGACCGCGCCGGTGCCGGCATCGAGCGTGACATGGTCGCCCCAGATGATGCGGCCCACGTTGCCTTCGATGATCGGGCAGGCGTAGGTGACGCCGTCGAACTGATTGCCCTTCATAAGGACGGGCTCGCCATCGGCCTCAACCACGCGGTAGTTCTCCCAGCCTGCGGCCTGAGCAACGGTTTCCACCATCTCATGCGCGAACAGCATGAACTTGCCGTCGGCCTCGACGAAGCAATAGTCGATTTCGGGGCCGAAGCATACAGCGGCATTGGCGGGAAGGGTCCATGGCGTGGTGGTCCAGATCAGCACGTAGGCGTTTTCAAGCTCGACGCCGGCATCGGCGAAGACCGCAGGCACCTCGTTGAGCTTGAAGTTCACATAGATGGACGGCGACATTTCGTCGGCGTATTCGATTTCGGCCTCGGCCAGAGCAGTATGGCAGTGCTTGCACCAGTGGATCGGCTTGCGGCCGCGATAGACGGCGCCGTCCAGATACATCTGCTTGAACACCTCGACATTGGCGGATTCGAAGTTGGGCTGGAAGGTCAGATACGGCCTATCCCAATCGGCACCGACACCCAGGCGCTTGAAGCCGTCGCGCTGCACGTCGACGAAGCGCTCGGCCCACTCGCGGCAAAGCTCGCGAACCTTGGCCTGCGGCAGCTGCTTCATCTTTTCGGTGCCGAGCTTCTTTTCAACCTCATGCTCGATCGGCTGACCATGGCAGTCCCAGCCAGGGATGTAAGGCGTGTAGTAGCCACGCTGAGCGTGCGACTTGACGACGAAGTCCTTCAGGATCTTGTTGAACGCGTGGCCGATATGGATCGGACCGTTCGCATACGGAGGGCCGTCATGCAGGACAAACGGCTCGCCATCCTTGTTCTTCTCCAAAACCCTGTGGTAGATGTCCTGCTCGACCCACTTCTCCAAGCGCTTCGGCTCGTTCTCGGGCAGATTCGCGCGCATGGCGAAATCTGTCTTCGGCAGGTTCATCGAATGCTTGTAATCGTTTCCCATCGTGTACTCCGACCCTTTCGTTCGTCTAACCGCGCCGCGCTCCAGCACGGCGTATTGCACAATTCTTCCATTATAGGCAACTTCGCGCCTTTATCCGCCGCTTTTTCCCAAAGTTCGTCAAGAGCCGTCGCAGAAGGACAAACCGCCGACACCGCCAACCGTAACCGTGCCGCAACGTCCCGCACCGAGGAAAAGCCTATAATCTGACCGTATCCAATCCACGATTCGAGGAGTTTTCCCATGGCATATCGCATCGTGACCGACTCCGCCAGCAATCTCTGCGAAGAGATGATTGACGAATTCGGTCTGGAAGTTTTGCCGCTGACATTCATGGTGGACGGCACCGAGCATCGCAGCTACCTCAAGGGAGAAAAGACCGACCTGCGGCAGTTCTACACCATGATGCGCGAAGGCAAAGTGATCACCACATCCTTACCCAACATGCAGGAAACAGAACGAACCCTTCGCACAATCCTCGATGCGGGCGAAGACGTTTTGTATTTGGGATTTTCGAGCGCGCTTTCGGGCACCTACCAGGCAACCGCGCTCCTCATGAACCAGCTCGCCAACGAATACCCAGGCCGCACGCTGCGCGCCGAAGAAACCTTCGCTGCTTCAGGAGGACAGGGCATGCTTGTTTACCTGGCATGCAAAGAGGCAGAAAAAGGCGCTTCCCTTGAAGAAGTCGCCGATTTCGTCGTACGGACGCGCGACAGGATCTGCCACTGGTTCACCGTTGACGACCTGATGTTTTTGTTCCGCGGAGGGCGTGTTGGGCGAACGAGCGCCTGGGCCGGCACCATGCTTAACATCAAGCCCGTCTTACATGTGGACAACAAAGGCGCGCTTGTTCCCATGGAAAAGGTTCGCGGACGAAAGAAATCGATCAAGGCACTCGTCGACCGAATGGAGCGAACGGCCATCGACCCGGCGTCGCAGACCGTGTTCATCACGCACGGAGATTGCATTGAAGACGTCGAGCTGCTTAAGACCGAAATAACCGAGCGCTTGGGTGTGACCGACTTTGTCGTTAATTACGTCGATCCCGTCATCGGAGCGCATTCGGGGCCTGGAACCTTGGCCCTGTTCTTCGTCGGAACCGAAAAATAGCCTCCGAGAACACGCAACCATGTGCCACTGAGCGCCAATACAACGGCCTGCCCGAATCCGGACAGGCCGTTGTTCTTATCTCGATTCCATTCAAACGAGAGCCGTTTTGTAATACCGCCAGCTCAAAGACTCAACATCGGCGACAGTGCAACCTCGCAAGAAACGAAAGCTATGCAACGCCACTCGACCCGAAACCGCCTTCGCCACGTTCCGTCTCGTCAAGCGAGTCGACAACGTTCCAAGCAACCCTCTCGACTTTCTGGATCACAAGCTGGGCAATTCGATCGCCAGGATTCACTTCGAACACGTTGCTCGAATCAAGGTTGATGAGGGCGACTTTGAGTTCGCCACGATAATGGCTGTCGATCAAACCAGGCGTATTCAACACCGTAACGCCTTGCTTGATCGCAAGCCCGCTGCGTGGCTGCACGAAACCCGCGTATCCTTCGGGAATGGCAATCGCCAAGCCCGTAGACACGAGGGCGCGCTCGAACGGCCTCAATTCGAGGTGCTCGATTGCGCGCAAATCCATGCCCGCGTCGCCCGGATAGGCATATGCGGGAATCTCAACCCCGTCCACAAGGGTCGTAAGAGAAACATTCAATACATCGGTCATAGTGGCCTCCTCACTAATATCGACGTCGAAACTATCGACTTCCCTGCGCCGAACGGTTCGCCACAGGACGATGCGTCATGGCGTTACGGAAAACAACGCAGTCGCACCGATTGCACTGTCACCGGTCATCGATAAGCGGATTCGCTTCGAAAAAATACGGCCGCACCGTCAGAATGCGACCGTATCAAACCCGTGGCTTTGCCCTAATGCTCCAAGCCCCGCAATGCTTCCTGGAACTCCTCTATCGTCTGGAAATCCTTATACACGCTTGCGAAGCGGATGTAGGCAACGTCATCAAGCCCCTTGAGATGCTCAAGAACAATGTCGCCGAGGTCTTTCGATTTGATTTCATTCCTGCCGGAATTCCGAAGCTCGGCTTCGATTTCGTCGATAATTTCCGACTTCTTGTCGTTGGGGATATTCGGGCGTTTCGCGCATGCGATGCTGATGCCGCGATAAAGCTTCTCGCGGTCGAACACCTGGCTCGTTCCGTCCGACTTGATCACGATGATGGGATTATCCCCGAGCCTTTCATACGTGGTGAAACGATTTCCGCATTTCAGGCATTCGCGACGGCGGCGAATGGAATTGAATTCATCTGAAGGTCGAGAATCGACGACCTTTGAGTCGGGGTGACCGCAAGACGGACAGCGCATCGGTTCCTCCGTTCAGCCCATCAGGGCTCGTCTTATATATCGCGCATATAATACACGCTTCCCCTGAAAATCATGTGCGTAGCGGAGAAAAAATAAACGGCTTCGGAATTGGTCCGAAGCCGTTTGAAACAAGCAACAAGAGCTTTTCCCGCATCGAAGCGAAGGCCCCACCCTCCGATATCGAGCAAAACAGAATCGCCCGGAAAATACGAAGCTAGGCGGCAGCCTTTTGGGCTTTGCGCTCTTCGCGACGACGATCCATCGAATCAAGGCACAGGCAGCATGCGGAATCGCCCGTGATGTTGAGGGCGGTACGCATCATATCGAGGATGCGATCGACGCCTGCGACAAGTGCGATTCCCTCGACAGGAAGGCCAACCGAAGTCAAAACCATTGCAAGCATAATCATGCCGGAGCCAGGAACGCCAGCGGTTCCGATCGAAGCGAGAACCGTAGTCATAACCACCATGAACTGCTGCTGGATGCTCAGATCGATACCGAAGACTTGTGCAATGAAAATGGCACAAACGCCCTGGTAGATGGCCGTACCGTCCATGTTGATCGTAGCACCCAGAGGCAGGATGAAGCTTGTCATCTCCTTGCGAGCACCCATCTTGCTGGTGCATTCCATATTCATCGGAAGCGTACCGACTGAACTTGCGGACGAAAATGCGAAAAGAAAAGCCGGCGCGATGCCGCGGAAGAATTTCAGCGGATTCATCTTTGCAAGGATTTTGACCATGCCGGAGTAAACGACCAGAAGATGCGCGCCCATTGCAAGGTAGGCAACGACGATAAGCCACAAAAGGGGCAGCAAGACATCAGGACCGTTCGAGGCAACGACGGGTGCCATCAGGCCGAAAACGCCAAACGGAGCAAAGCAGATGATGCCGTGCATGACCTTGATGCACACCTCGTTCATGCCCTCGACAAAACGAACAACCGGTTCGGACTTCTTACCTGCAGCAATGATTCCGAAGCCGAACACCAATGCAATAACGATGATTTGGAGCATGGTTGCATCGGCCATGGGCTGGAAGAAGTTCGACGGGAAAATATTCACAATCGTATCGATGAACGAAGGGGACTCCTTCGCCTCATACGCAAGCTCGGATGCAGGAAGCGTGTAGCCGCCGCCGACATTCATCACATTAGCGAACAGCAGGCCGATCGCAACGGCGCATGCCGTCGTGACCATATAGAAGACAACCGTCTTGCCTCCTATTGCGCCAACTTTCCTGACGTCCTGCAGCGAGATGACACCCGTCATGATGGAAAAAACAACCAACGGAACAACAATCATCTTAATCAGATTGAGGAAGATGGTGCCTATCGGCTTGATGTATGTGTTCGCGATTTCAGGATTCGACTGGAGTGCAAGGCCGCACAAAACGCCAAGTACAAGCGCAATGAGAATCCACGTTGTAAGCGACAGCCGTTTGTACCACGGTTTATGCTCGGCAGCAGTTTCCTGCGACCCGCCAGACTGAACAAGTGTTTCGGTCATAATCGGTGCTCCCCTCTCTCATATCGGGAATAGAACATCGTCCCGCTCCCGTGAACTGGTAAATAGTACACATATTCACCGATCGAAACGAGCAGAAACGGCATGAGGTAGCAAATCGGCCATCAGGCGGGCAAATGCCCGCCTATGGTTAATTCTTCTAGACCGGCAGGAAGCGAAAGCGGAAAGCTAGAGAGCAAGAACAAACAGACAGAAGGCAAAAAGGCAGGCGCAGCACACCGTCGTTAATGCGAAAGAGCCTTTACGCATTGGAAGGCCCGCCGCGCTGCCGTGCTCAAGCTCTTCTCTCATCTCTTTGAAACCCAGGGCATCGACCACAACGGAAAGATCATGCCGCGCACACATCGATCGCACACGCGATGCTTCACCATTCATGGGCACAAAAGACCTGTAAACAGGTGTTTCATCTTCGTTTGAACGCATAGCGGATGCCGTCTTGCGCGCATCGAAATCGACACGGATGACCTTGGGAGCCGCCCCGAAACGCTCGTAGCGATCATGACGAATCTTGAGTGCGGCAGTGCCGTTCACATATGAATGCGTTTGCTGATTGCTCATTACGACCCCCAAACCCTTGCAACGAACCTTTGTTCGGATATATAATAAATCGCACAAAAGTTCGTGTCAACGTTTTTTCAAACGTTTGTTCGATAGAGGAGAGCGGCTATGAGCGCAACGGAAATCAAGAACACGAAGAAAATCACCAAGAAGCAGAAAGCGGTGCTCGATTTCATTGCCAAAACCATCGATGAGACGGGAATTGCGCCAACGGTAAGGGATATCTGCGAAGGGCTGGGGCTCTCGTCTCCCTCTACCGTACATGTCCACCTCAAGACGCTCGAAGACAAAGGGCTCATTCGCCGTGACCCCCTCAAATCGCGATGCATAACCATCGTCGGCCACGAACGGCCCGCCCCGTCGACCCCCGAAGACGACCAGCTAGTTGGCGCGGGGCAGTTTTCCAATGTCGTGTCGCTTCCTGTCGTTGGAAACGTCGCAGCAGGCCAACCCATCCTCGCGGACCAAAACATCACCGAAACCATTCCGCTCCCGACAGAAATCGTGGGTGATTCCAGTTCGTTTCTTCTTAAGGTACGCGGAGACTCGATGGTCGAAATCGGAATCAACGACGGAGACTATGTCGTCGTCAAAGAACAGCCGACGGCAAATAACGGAGATATCGTCGTAGCCGTCATCGAAGACGGGGCAACCGTGAAGAGGTTCTTCAAGGAACGCGACCATGTACGCCTGCAGCCCGAAAACTCCACGATGGAGCCCATCATCGTACGCGAGAACGTCTCGATCGCAGGCAAAGTCGTTGCTGTCTTCCGTAGACTCTAAATCGAGTCGAAGGAAAAACCACCTGGGCAAACCGAGCCTTTCACACAAAGGATCCCTGCGGCAAGGACAGTTCACTGCCACCTAGCCGTAGGGATCCTCGCATTATCGTAATTCAGGTCGCGAGCTCAAGCCCCTCTTTCCAGGCCTGGACTTTTCGAATCCAGCCCGTAAAGCAACAAGCATCGCCAAAGCAGCAAAGCCCCGCGCAAGAGTCCCGCTCGCAAGAAAGCCAACCTTGAAAGAATCACACATCACCACAGCAGAACGCCGCTGCGGCATAAAGCGCCGAATACGCAATACGCCCGGATGCAACCGAAACATACATCCGCAGCCGACACACCACGCCTATATCGCGTATCCCTCGAACGAAGCAACCAGATCCTGCGGCACACGCAAAGTCAGTATTGTTCCGCGTTCGTCGTAAGACTCCGAAACAACCGTGCATCGACTATGGGCCAAAGAAACCAAGTCGCCTCGAGAAAAGGGCACGAGCACCTCCATTGAGGCTTCGCTTGCCGTTGCCGCGCGCGCGATGGCGCGCACAAGGTCGCCTATGCCCTCCCCCGTTTCGGCAGAAACCATAACCGATCCAGGAAAACGTGCCGCCAAAGCCGAGCGCGCGCCCTCATCAAGCAGGTCGATTTTATTAAACACGAGGATACGCGCTATCTTGTGAGCTTCGATCTGCTCGAGCGTTTCCTCGACCGCCCGCATCTGGCGTTCGTATTCATTCGATGAAGCATCGACGACATGGAGCACCAAATCTGCGCCGCGGATTTCATCGAGAGTGCTCTTGAATGCCTCGACGAGCGTCGTCGGAAGTTTCTGAATGAACCCGACCGTATCGGTCAAAGTGACTTCACGCCCTTCCGGCAATACAAGTTTGCGTGTCGTGGAATCGAGCGTTGCGAACAGTTTATCGTAGCTCAACACCTCGGCATCGGCGAGCCTGTTCAGAAGGCTCGACTTGCCCGCATTGGTATAACCCGCTTCGGCAACTTTGAACACACCCGACGCATATCGAGCGCAACGCTGGGTCTGGCGCATGCGTGACACCTGGTCGAGTTCTCGGCGAATAGATGTGATTCGCTTGCGCACCATACGGCGGTCAACCTCAAGCTGGCTTTCGCCCTCTCCAAAACGCGAACCCACTCCGCCACCCATGCGATTACTTGCCAAATGCGCCCACATGCCTCGCAGACGCGGAAGCAAGTACTGGTTCTGGGCGAGGCGCACCTGCAAACGACCCTCCTTCGTCGTCGCATGAAGAGCGAAGATGTCAAGAATGAGCGCGGTGCGGTCGATGACCTTCACTTCTTTCGGCATCGCCTTTTCGAGGTTGCTCTGCTGCGAAGGAGACAGCTCCTCGTCGAAAATCACCACGTCGGCAGCGAGACTGCGACACATTGCCGCTATCTCTTCGGCTTTCCCCGAACCGACGAACATGCGCGGGTTCGGAGCATCGAGCTTTTGCGTCACCGTGGCAACGACAGTTGCCCCTGCCGTGTCAGTAAGTCGCGCCAGCTCTGCTATCGACGATTCAGCATCCTGCGATTCGGCGTCTTTGTACTCTATGCCCACGAGAATCGCACGCTCGGCATCTTCTGTGAAACTCGCCTGGGACATGTCCGCAAACGACATGGACGCTCCTCTCCTTTTCTGCAGGCAAATGCACCGAGCACGGCTTCGCTATGCACGCATCCCGGCATGAGTCGATGCAGCAACGATTTCTTCAGCCATTCGTTCGATGTCAGCATCGTTTGCATCGATCCATTTTACCCTGGCATCCTTGCGCCACCAGGTGCGCTGCCGCTTCGCATAGCGGCGTGTTGCCGTTTTGATTTGCTCGATGCCTTCATCGAGCGTGCATTCGCCGCGCATAGCAGCGACGATTTCTTTGTAACCAATAGCTTCGCGAGCAGTCAGCGCCGTCTCGAAACCGTCACCCAGCAAAGATTCGACTTCATGCACAAGCCCCTGCTCGACCATGGAGTCGACCCTACGTTCGATGCGCCGGTTCAAGATGTCGGCATCAACCGCCAAACCGAAAAACAAAGCAGGAACGCTTTGCCCCATATGCGAAAAACCCTCGTGCTGTCGCGCATAGGTTGTATGCTCCAGCTCGATCATCTCAAATGCACGTATGACGCGACGCGTATTGTTCGGATGAATCAACGCCGCACTCTCCGGGTCGCGCAGGTTGAGCAACTCCCAAAGCGCCTGGGCACCCTTTTCTTCAAGCATACGCGCATAGTAGTCACGCACGGGATTTTGCACCTGCTCGCCTCGCGGAAAGCGATAGTCGTCAATCGCGGCGCGAACATACAGGCCGGTACCGCCGGCCAAGACGCTTCTGCGGCCTTGTTCGTCAAGGAGACGGAAGCACGAGCGGGCATAATCCTGGAAAAGCGCCGCCGAATACGGCTCTCCCGGATCGCACATGTCTAGCCCGAAATGTTCGACGCGACGCTCTTCGCGCCCGATTTTGCCCGTACCGATGTCCATGCCACGATATATCTGCATCGAATCGGCCGAAATAACCGCCGCGCCAAGACGCAAAGCGACCTCTTGGGCCACATCGGTCTTTCCCGATGCCGTCGGGCCCACGATGCAAATTACCGGTTCATGCAAGTCAACGCTTACGGACGAATCGACCTCTCGATTCCGAACACTTTCGCAGCAAGATGAAAACGATGCGGCACAGCCGTCAAAGTCGGCGTCTTCGCGCGATCGGCACGCAGAGACGGGGGTTTCGTCATGCCGTTCGACCTTAGACACCGACGACCGCCCCCGAAAGATACCACGCCTTCGCCTCGTCGATGCGAACCATCACCGTCGTGCCGGCAAGAGATTGACCGTCAAGGCCTTCGGGGACAGGGGCATGCACTGTGACATTGTGAGGACTATGACCCGCAAGCACGCGGTCATCACGCTTCGAGGTG
Organism: Slackia sp.; assembly: GCA_030532315.1. GTDB lineage: Bacteria > Actinomycetota > Coriobacteriia > Coriobacteriales > Eggerthellaceae > Slackia. The sequence continues at coordinate 3,702 of JAUNLI010000054.1, read as the reverse complement.
CCCTCGATGAGAACGGGAAGCGTGCGGCCGACGAATCGACGGTTTTGCTCAAGCGCATTCTCCTGCACGAGGTCGACCAAAGAGTCGAAGCGCCGTTGGATGACTTCGCGCGGAGTGTCATCGACCATCGCCGCCGCAGGAGTGCCTTCGCGCGGAGAATAGATGAATGTGAACACCTGCGAATACCCGACTCGTTTCACCAGATCATACGTCGCCTGGAAATCCTCCTCCGTTTCGCCGGGAAAGCCGACGATGATATCGGTTGACAAGGAAACGTCAGGATTGGCTTCGCGCACCGCTTCGATCAAAGCGAGATAATGCTGCGACGTATAACGACGGTTCATCGCCTTGAGAATGCGGTCGCTGCCCGACTGGACGGGCAAATGCAGGGAAGGCATCAGATTGTCGAGCGATGCGAACAAGCCGATTACCTCATCGGTCAAATCTTTCGGATGCGACGTGGCAAAACGCAAACGCTCGACGCCCGAATCAGCCACGGCACGCAGCACGTCCGCGAAGCGGGGCTCGCCGTACAGATCGCGTCCGTAGGAATTCACATTCTGGCCGAGCAGCGTGATTTCCTTCACGCCATCTTGCACAAGAAGGCGCGCCTCCTTGGCGATGTCCTCGATCGTCCGAGAACGTTCGCGCCCACGAACGTACGGAACGATGCAGTAAGTGCAGAAATTATTGCATCCAACCGTAATTGGAAGCCATGCCGACCAGGAGTTTTCTCGCTTCGACGGCAGCTCCGTGGAAAAGTGGTCGGATTTTTCGAGAATTTCGACATGATGCCCGCCCTGCGCCATAGCGGCCTCAAGCAAGAAAGGAAGCCTTTCGATGTTTTGCGTGCCGAACACGACATCGACATGAGCCAGTTTGCTGCAAAGCTCGTCGCCGTCGCGCTGGCCGATGCAGCCGCCGATGCAGACCATGCGCTTTTGCAAGGTGCTGCCCTCCGGCAAAGGGATGTTCTTAATCGAAGCAACCTGCCCCATCAGGCGCACATCTGCAGCTTCGCGGATGCAACACGTCACGAATACGGCTATTTCGGCCTCTTCGATCGAATCGACCTGAACGGCACCGTGCGACTCGAGCATGCCGGCGATACGCTCGGAATCATGCTCGTTCATTTGGCAGCCGTAGGTATACAGGCAGAATGACTTCTGGGCAAGGTTGGGCATGAAAAGCTCCTTTTCAAGGGTGCAACCCCGGCGAATTTCCTAAGACTCCTGCACAGAGGAATCAGTCGGAAATGCTGCGGGGCCGTGGGTAAAACGCGGCTCGACACTAAACCGGATAGCCGTGCGGAATTCACCGTCTATCACGATATTGGCGAACGAAGGAACGCAGGCGATTTCGATGCCTACCGGAGAGAGAAACCCGCGCGAAATGGCAATGGCCTTTACAGCCTGGTTGACGGCACCTGCGCCGACCGACTGGATTTCGACGCATAGTCCGTCTTTGATCATGCCGGCAATTGCCCCCGCAACCGATGCGGCCGATGATTTCGATGAAACTTTCAGACACCCTATCTGGGGTTTCTGATCGATGTCTTGAGGCATGTGTTTCCTTTATACGATGTTTGAACTGCGTTATAAGCTTGTATGGTATGCCTTGCGGCGCCGATCGCCGCGATGGGTAATTGTACTACAGCTGTTTCGAGGCCGGAAACGTGACCTGCACGGCATCGTGCGAAACCTTCACGATGGGATCGATATCGGGGTCGAGGTAATACGACTCGGCGATAACCGTCCAGGCTTTTTTCATTACACGAGAAAAATCATCCAAGTCTTCAGGGGCGATCTTCAGCCCGCGAAAGTCGCGCGCAACATCAGAGGCCGCCTTCGCCGCGCGGCCATGTTCGGTTCTGCGCAATAAAACGCCGAGCAAAGGCTCGAGCGGAGCAACTTCGCCCTGCATGATGCGGTAGGCGCTTCGCTGGGACACATCAAGGCCCAGCTCATATGCGCAAGCAGCAAAGTCGGACGCATCCGTGCAAAAAGAAAGTCGTTTTGCGGGCGCGATCCGACAACGCCTTTCGACAGAAGAAAGGGGGCTTTGCGCATAACGTCGGCCGTAAGCAAAAAGAGTCGCCGCAATCTCAACAGGGCTTCCGAAATAGACGCGACAGCGCTCACGTACAGACAGAGCGAATTCGGCGGCAGCACGGGCGATATTGCGCGGCCCTGGACCGAGCTTCCACCCATCGCGCGCACAGCCTTCAAGCGCAGGCAGCGTGCTTTGGTCTTTCCGTTCTGCGATATCGCCGATTTGAAACATAACACGAAACGAACTGCCCTGCCCCGCGATCGATGCGGCCACATGGGCATCGACAGCATTTTCCCTAATCGAATAAAGGGCCATGCCGCGCCCGTGAACGCCCCAATCGTCTTCGCAGAGCGTATCGAGCTTCGACGTAACACGCGGCTCGAAAATACGCTCGACCATATCTTCGGGCACTCCATCGCCATCGTCCAGCACAACAACGCTGCGCATATCGCCGCTTTTGCTCGTGGCAAGAAAAATAGATCGCGCATGCGCATCGCGCGCATTGCGCAAAAGCTCGATCACCGCATCTTCCACGCAGCGAATGTCTTGACGCGCCTGACGACGCTGCGCTTCCGAAATGCGCAACCGAACGAACCCGCCGCCCAAATCGTCTTCGATGCGAAGAAGCCGCCCTTGCGACGCCTCGTCGATGAATTCTTCCAGATCCTGCATCTGCGCCGTAGCCTTCCCCCATCATCCGAACAAATCCATCCGCACGAAAACGCATCAAAAAAGGCGCATGCGGCTTGTGCGCATGCGCCCGTCGAAAAGCAATCAGATGATGCGCCTTCGCATGGCTATTTCGCGTAATCGACCGCGCGGCTTTCGCGAATGACAACGACCTTGACCTGGCCAGGATACTGCATCTCATCCTCGATCTGCTTGGCGATATCGTGAGCCAAAACCACTGCCGCAGCCTCGTCGACCTGATCGGGAACCACCATAACGCGGATTTCGCGACCTGCCTGCATAGCATACGTGCGCTCGACACCCTTATGGGCATTGGCAATCTCTTCGAACTTCTCGAGACGCTTCACGTAGCTTTCGAGGCTTTCCTTACGTGCGCCGGGACGTGCCGCAGAAACGGCGTCGGCAGCCTGAACGAGCACGTCGAGAACGCTATTCGGCTCGACATCGGCATGATGGGCCTCGATCGCATGCACGATTTCGGGCTTCTCTCCGAAGCGGCGTGCCATGTCGGCGCCGATCACAGCATGGGGGCCTTCGACCTCATGGTCGATGGCCTTGCCAAGATCGTGCAGGAGTCCGGCACGCTTTGCGGGGACAGGGTCAAGCCCAAGCTCCGCCGCCATGACGCCGCAGAGATACGCGACCTCGAGCGAATGGTTCAGCACGTTTTGACCGAACGAAGTGCGGAAGCGAAGGCGGCCGAGCGTGCGGACAAGCTCGGGATGCAAATCATGAATGCCCACATCGAACGTCGCCTGCTCGCCTGCGTCCTGAACCTGTTGATTAACCTGCTTTTCGGCCTTCGCATACATCTCTTCGATACGAGCGGGATGAATGCGGCCATCGGCAATGAGGTTTTCCATGGTGACACGACCCACCTCGCGACGGACGGGATCGAAACACGAAATGGTGACGCATTCGGGCGTATCGTCGATCAAAAGATTCACGCCGGTAAGCTGC